>CAZLNX010000434.1:0-4863 GCA_964560795.1 uncultured Anaerolineales bacterium
GTGCCCGCAGGGCTTTTTTTACTGAGCGCAGTCTCAGGAAATCGCTAGAGTCTTAGTGGTTCTTGAACAAAAAAAGCCCGGACAAACGTTGTCCGGGCCGGGGAATTCTAAATTGAAATTTTGAACAGCCTGATGATCAGGCGACGGTTTGCGACACGGACATGGCGGCACCGGCGACTGCTCCCACTGAAGCAGCCGCCGCAATAGCAGCAGCTTTGGTATTCATTACAATAAGTGTCTTGTCCGATTTCGTCATGTTTACTACATTTCTTCTGGATAACTATGGGCCGAATTATACGTTAAGATGCGCGCCAATGCAATGTCGAGCCCTAAATGTTAGGGTGTGAATGTGAATGCCCTTTCAATGCAGGTGCCACCCAGACCATCTTCGGAGCATAATTTCACTGTAGCAATTACCTGATGATTGTCAGGGTCATTTGAAAAGCTTCCACTGGAAGTGAACCCGCTCTCGCCGGGAGCCAAATCATTGACAGCCTCCTGCAAGATGCAAGTGTCGTACCTCTCAAAGATATCGCTGGTATAGTTCACGGTTTCGTTGGTGTTGTTATCAGTGGTGGTAGTGGTTACTGAACTAAAAGCCAAACCGCCATCGTTGACAATGCTAAAAGTGATATGCCAAACCGCGCCGCATTGATCATAGTGATGGTAACCAACAGTGAATTTGGGCTCCAGTGTTGGGGATGGGGTGAACGTCGGCGTTGGTGGGGGTGTGAATACGGGCAGCGCGGCCGTGTTCCCTGCCGTTGTGGCGTAATAGCCCCAAAGCCAGCAGTATCCATCTTGGTCAGGGTTGCGTACATACCAGAAGGTTTCGGTAGAATCTTTTGCTACAATCTCTGTTTGCTCATCGACTAAGAGGGCGCCAATCAAGTCGTATACCTGGCCGGGACCCGTCCGACAATTGGTATTCTCAGATACGCTAACTACAGGAACTTCAGGAGTAGGCGTCTCTGAAGGGGGTAGTTTTTGACCCTGGGTCGCACTGGGCTCAGGGGTGAACGTCGCTGTTGCCGGTTCCTGGTCAGCGGGCGGGGCTACTTGTTGATCTTCGGGAGGGTTCTGCAGCGCAGCAACGCGGGTCTGTTCAGCGGATACTGTTTGGACGATCAGGGTTTGTTTCACTGCTGTGGCAACAGCGTCCACTTCGGGAGATTCTGACTCGGGCTGTCCACTCGTAGTGGTGCCACAAGCTAGGATGAAAAGCAGCAACATAAAACCGATGAATAGTAAACGCAAACGGATGGCATTTGAAGTACTGTTTTCTGTAGTCATTCTTCTCATATTGCCTCCCATTAAGGTACGAAACTCAAGTTCTTGGTCAGGCAGGTACCGCCCAAGCCGTTTTCCGTGCACAATTGGATAGAAGCGTCAAGGTTGTGCCCAGTTGGATCATTGGATAAAGTGCCACCGGTAGTGAATCCTGTGTCTCCTGGATCCAGGTCTTGGTACGTGCTTCCTACGAGACATCCGTTCCACTCTTCGAATTTGTCATATTGAGATGGGACTGTTTCGGCTGTATCATTGTCTGTGACCGATGTTGAAACCGATTGCCACATCACTTCGCCGTTATTGGTGATCTCGAATTCAATATTCCAACCGACACATCCATCAACTTCATGGACGACAACGTTAAAATTGAGCGCCGGCGTTGGAGTAAGCGTGAAGGTGGGGGTAGGAGGCGGGGTGAAGACTGGCAGTGAACCGACGTCTCCTTTGGTAGTGGCATAGTTGCCCCATAACCAGCAGAATCCACCTTTATCAGGATTCCGGATATACCAATATAAATTGCTGGGATCACGCGCAATTACTTCGGCTTCTTCGCCAACCAATAAAGCGCCAAGTAATTCATATGCTTTTCCTGGTCCGAGACGACAGTTGGTGTTTACAGACACACTGACCATGGGAACAGAAGATGTCGGGGTATAGGTTGGTGATGGCGTGAGCGTGGGCGTAGCCGAAAGTGTAGGCGTAGGTGTGTTTGTTGGTGGCTCTGAAGGTGGTTGCTGTTGTTCGGGTTCGGGAGCCTGAGCTTCAGGTGGCTGATTTTGGGATGCAGCTGCTACGGTTTGGGCAATAAATGTCTGTTGTACCGCGACACCGACGTCATCCTGATTGGATGAATCCTGCTGCGTTGGGGTGGTGGGTGGTCCGCAAGCTAAGATAAGGGCGAAGATAGACAGACCCACAATGAGTAACCGCCAGCGGACTGATTTCGACTTTTCATTTATGCGTGTATGTTTGTAATTGGGGCTTCTCATTTGTATTTTACTCCTCACACCTTATCTTCGACTTATATCAAATTGGAGAGAATTACCATCATTATACGTGAGCAAAGCCGGGGGTGCAATCAATCTCTGGTACGATATAATCGTTCTCTATCCATGAACCGTAAATATCTATACTTCACTGTATTCGCCTCGGGTATGACGACCCTGGCCGTTGAGCTAACCGCCTCGCGTTTGCTAGGCAGCGTTTTCGGTACCAGCAACCTGGTTTGGGCCAGCATTATTGGCCTGATCCTGATCTATCTCACGTTGGGTTACTTCATAGGAGGTCGCTGGGCAGACCGCTGGCCGCAAGCCGAGCCTTTCTATGCGATTCTTGCCTGGGGCGCCTTTACTTCGGGGTTGGTGCCTTTCGTGGCCCGCCCGGTTCTGCGCCTGGCCGCTGACGCCTTCGACGAATTGCGTATGGGCGTTCTGGTTGGTTCCTTTGTGACGGTGCTGGTTCTCTTTATAATCCCCATCACTTTGCTGGGAACTATTTCACCGTATGCTATTCGCCTGGCATTGGATGATTCTCGAAAGGCGGGGCAGGTCTCGGGGATGATCTATGCAATTTCGACTTTAGGGTCTTTTGTGGGGACATTTATACCCGTGATCGTGTTGATCCCTCTCATTGGCACGACGTTCACTTTCCTGGTATTTGCGTTGTTCTTGAACCTTGTGGCCTTATTAGGCCTGTGGCGGGGTACTGGTTCCCGGGCAGCCCTGAAGTGGAGTTGGATGCCGGTATTCCTGGGGGTGTTGGCCATTCTTTGGGGTCGCGGTGATATCAAAGCCAGCCTGGGCCAAATCTATGAAACCGAATCAGCCTACAATTACATCCAGGTACAGGAGATGGGTGGGTATCGCTATTTGCGCCTTAACGAGGGGCAGGGCATTCACTCAGTCTATCACCCAGATCAACTGGCTTTTCATGGGCCTTGGATGCAGGTGCTGGCAGCTCCTTTTTTCAATCCAGCTCCTTATACTCCCGAACAGGTGGAGAGTATGGCCGTGATCGGCCTGGCCGCGGGCACTATCTCCACGCAGGCCACGGATGTTTTTGGCGCGATCCCTATCGATGGCTACGAAATTGACCCTGAGATCATCCGTGTGGGGCAGGAGTTCTTCGGGATGACCCAGACCAACTTGAACCCCATCCCGCAGGATGGTCGCTGGGGACTGGATCATAGTTCGCGAAAGTATTCGGTCATCAGTATCGATGCCTATCGTCCACCCTATATCCCCTGGCATCTGACCACCCAGGAGTTCTTTCAGATTGTCTACGAACACATGGCCGATGATGGCGTCTTGGTGATCAATGTTGGCCGTGCCCCGGAGGATCGGCGGTTGATTGAAGGATTGGTGCAAACAATAAGCACGTTCTTTTCCTCGATCTATATCATGGATATTCCCGATACGTTCAACTCGATTGTTTACGCAACAGTACAGCCCACTACAGTAAACGATCTGCATGAAAATTTCCAGATGTATTTCGCACGCGATGATGTCCATCCGGTACTGTTGGAGGCACTGCAGCGCGCTATCGCCTACATGCAGCCTAATCCTTGTTTAGGAGATGCCCCTGTGGAAGGATGTATCGTTTTTACCGACGACCTGGCGCCCATCGAGTGGATCACGAACAATATGATATTGAATTATGTCTTCTTTGGGGGCATCGAGGAATTGCAGTAACGGTTAGCCGTTAGCTGTTAGCTGTCAGCCGTTAGAATATGGAGAATTATATGAGTACATTGAAACAAACAATGCAGTGGTTGATTACTATTTTGGTACCGGTCATTTTGGCACTTGGAGCAGTGCGTTTCTTGCTGACACCCTTATTTGTGCAAATCGAATACCGCACGCCTAACTTCCCTGAAGATTCCTACGGCTTTACTATGGAAGAACGATTGAAGTGGTCTGAAGTGGCTCGCGATTATTTGCTCAACAGTGCTGGGATCGAGTTTTTGGGTGATCTGACATTCGAAGACGGTTCTGCTTTATACAATGAGCGCGAGCTGCGCCATATGTTGGATGTCAAGATCGTTGTTAAAGCGGCCATGAAGGTGCTGTATGGCTCTTTGGCCGTTGTCATATTGGCTGGGATTTGGGCTTATCGAACAGACTGGTGGTGGGAATATCGTCAGGCCTTGTCGCGCGGTGGTTGGTTGACGGTGGCGATCATTGGTGTCATGGTCGTATTAATGCTGTTCAGCTTCAATTGGTTCTTTGTGGCATTTCACAAGATTTTCTTCGAAGGCGAAACTTGGATCTTTAAATATTCAGATACCTTGATCCGTCTCTTCCCGGTACGGTTTTGGCGGGATGCGTTTGTGACGGTTGGGGGTTTGACGTTGTTAGGAGGGGGATTGATTGGGTATTTAGTAGGAAAACCAAAATCGAAATGAGTGTTGATTAAGACCCTAAAGGTTTCGCAAACCTTTAGGGTCTAGGAAATAATGAGACCATGCGGGACTAAAAACATCGCAGAAGCTAAACTTTTTTAAAAAGTTTAGCTTCTTTTGGGCGTTGGTGCATGAAGCCTAGACAAAACAGGGCTTGAGCGAGTAACCTTGGT
>CAZLNX010000435.1:0-4863 GCA_964560795.1 uncultured Anaerolineales bacterium
TTTTTTGTTGCTCAACGCTTCTGTTTTGCCTGAGTTACTGCAGTAGAGTCATTCCAGGAAAACATAATCTTTGAAACCATCCGAGAACATATAGGGGTTGAATATCGATACGCAGAAGAAGACATCGAGAAAAAACGAAAGAAAATCTCTCTAGATGATGAGGAGTCTCTCGACATACTAGGAAAAATCCCCAGCAAGTTGGTTACTGAAATGAGAAGCGCGATCCTGGGGGGGAACATCACTAGATTCTTTGAACTTCTCCAGCAGGTGGAAGAGTTCGACATACAACTGGCAAATAAGTTGGGTGAACTAGCCAATCAATTTGAATATGATCAGCTATTAACCTTTTTCCAAAGCAATGACAGGAATGAAGGAGATGTTGAACAATGACTATTTCTATAGAAGAATTCCAGCAAGCTCTCCAGTCTCTCAATCGGCTGGAGGTGCAGCAAATTCTCAAGCGAGCCCTGATAGACCGCTCGCCTCTGCAATGCATTGAAAACCTGGTGCTCCCAACAATGATGCAAATCGGAACGGGTTGGGAACAGGGCACGATCACCCTTTCACAAGTGTATATGAGCGGACGCATCTGCGAAGATCTGGTTGACACAATTTTGCCGCCCGCCGATCCGAAGCGCAAAGATCAGCCCACAATGGCTATTGCCACGCTGGACGATTACCATATGTTGGGCAAACGGATTGTCTATTCGGTACTGCGGTCCAGCGGCTTCGAATTGCTCGACTATGGTCGGCGCACGATGGATGCCTTGGCTGGAAGTGTACAGGATGATGGGATTGAGATATTACTCGTCTCCGTATTAATGCTGCCATCCGCATTGCGGGTCAGAGATCTGAAGACAAAGCTCGATCAGCGCAATGTGAACTTGAAACTCGTCGTGGGGGGGGCTCCTTTCCGTTTTGACGAGAATCTCTGGGTAGAGGTCGGCGCCGACGCCATGGGCAGAAACGCTTCAGATGCGGTGGAAATCATCGCACAAATGACAGGAGGCCAATCATGACATCCCTACAACGGGTGCTGACTACCTTGGGACATCAAGAACCTGACCGGGTGCCCTTTTTCTTATTGGTGACCATGCACGGGGCCAGGGAGTTGGGTCTATCGATCCAGGAATACTATTCGAAGGCTGAGAACGTCGTCGTAGGGCAGCTTCGCATGCGGAAAAAATATCGCCACGACTGTCTCTACGCGTTCTTCTACGCACCCATCGAAGTAGAAGCCTGGGGTGCAGAAGTGATTTATGTAGAAGATGGCCCCCCAAATTCCGGCCAGCCCTTCATCCGTCATCCCGATGATATCAAGGGGTTAAAACCTCCTCAGGTTAAATATAGCCCTTGTTTGCTCAAAGTGCTGCGGGCTATCGAATTGATGAAAGCAGAAATCGGCGATGAAGCGCCCATTATCGGTGTTGTGATGTCCCCTTTCTCACTGCCGGTGATGCAAATGGGCTTTGATCACTATATTGAATTGATCTACGAACAACCTGATCTTTTCAAACGCCTGATGAACGTGAACCAGGCTTTTTGCGTGGATTGGGCTAATGCGCAGTTAGAAGCAGGTGCAACCGCGATATGTTATTTCGATCCTGTTTCGTCTACGACAATTACTACACGCGAAAAGTATTTGGAAACCGGTTTTCTAGTTGCGCAGCAGACGCTTGCCCAGATCAACGGGCCAACAGCTACGCATATGGCTTCCGGTCGCTGCCTGCCTATTGTGGATGATATCGCTCAAACCGGCACGGCTGTGCTGGGAACCAGCGTGTGGGAAGATCTCGTCGATGTAAAAAGTGCTTGTAAAGGGAAGCTCACCGTCTTGGGCAACCTGAATGGAATCGAGATGCGCCGCTGGACGCCTAAGCAGGCTGAAAGCTATGTCAAAGATGCACTTGCCAAAGCGGGTCCCGGGGGCGGCTATATTTTATCGGATAACCACGGTGAAATCCCCTGGCAGGTACCCGATGATGTATTGATGGCGGTTTCGGAAGCCGTCCACAAGTGGGGGCAGTACCCCCTGAATTGGATCATGGAGGATGGTGGATAAGTTTTGTATTGCAGTCTGCAATAGCTACGCGCGGGAATTGAAGGTGGTCTCAGATGCGTGGGATTTCCACGATGTGGTGACCACTTCATTCCCTGCCACCTGTGGTATCCCTCCATTCACTTGGGATGACTGGGATCAGGTCGCGCGTGCGTGCAAAGATTGCCATCGAGTGGAAATTCTCGGTCAATGTTGTCTCACCGGTTTGGAAAATCCGCCTGCCTCAATGGCCCATTACAACATCAACAAACTGGTCCAATGCTTTTATATGCTCGCGGATCGCAATGTCGTCGATAACTTCATCAAAGAAAAGGCTTACCTGGTGATACCGGGTTGGTTGGCTACCTGGCGCTCCAGGATGGATCAATGGGGGTTTGACCAACGCATTGCCCAAGAATTCTTTGCTGAATTTGCGGGTCGAGTCGTATTACTAGATACCGGTATTTATCCGAAGAGTACGGATACCCTGAGAGAGTTTACCAATTTTATAAATTTGCCCTTTGAAATTTATCCTGTAGGGTTGGATCATTTCCGGTTGTTTCTGTCAAAGCATATACTGGAATGGCGCCTGGAAACCGTCGGACAAGATATGGAAGCCAAAACAGACAGCTCTCATAAAGAAATCGCCGATTACGCCATGGCTCTGGATCTACTCAACAGCATGGTCACAATGACAACAGAGAACGACGTTGTCAAGAAGATTCTCGAACTGTTCAGCATGCTCTTTGCACCCGAGGTACTCTTATATATCCCAGTTGAGGATGGAATACCTGGGGAAATTGAGGGGCACTTTTCTCAGCAATCCTTTGACAATGCTGCGGTTGAGAAGCGGTTGATGGATCTCAGGGAAACCTATGCCTGGACTGAATCAGAAAACGGTTTCCAAGTTCGGATAAGCTATGGGGATGAAATAGTGGGGCAGCTGGAGGTTGATCACCTGGCTTTTCCAAACTATAGGGACCACTACCTAAACCTGGCCCTGGCGGTGGTGAGCGTGTGTGGATTAGCGATAGAAAACGCGCGCAAATATCAAAAAATCGTTGCCGCAGAAAGTAAGATCCGCGCCTCTCATGAACGCCTCGAAGCGCAGAAAGTCGAATTAGAAATCGCCAAGGAAGCTGCTGAAGCCGCCAACCGTGCCAAGAGCCAATTCCTAACGGTTGTGAATCACGAACTGCGCACTCCCCTGAACAGCATCTTGGGGTATGCCCACAATCTCAATCGAAACCAAAATTTATCCCCCAAACAAGTAGAAAGCCTGGCCATCATACAAAAAAGCGGAGACCATCTGCAGACACTGATTAATGATATTTTGAACTACTCGATGATAGAGACTGGCCAAATAACTCTCTTCCCAAGTGAGATGCATCTGGAATCTTTCTTAAACACCGTGATTGGCATCATCCGAACCCGGGCAGACCAGAAGGATATCCGGCTTATCTACGAGCCCACCACCGATTTGCCGCTGGGTATTGAAGTGGACGAAAAACGCTTACGCCAGGTTCTGCTCAATTTACTCGACAATGCCGTCAAGTTCACCGAAGTGGGCCAAGTGTCTTTGAGCATTGGGATGTTGGACGGAAAGGGGAAGAAAACCAACAAAAAATCAGCTACCAGTATCCGCTTTGAAGTACAGGACACCGGGATCGGGATCAGCCCGGATAAATTTGAAGCGCTATTCCAACCCTTCACCCAACTGAGTCATTTGTCCATCGCCAAGGGAGGCATCGGGTTGGGATTAGCGATTAGTTATAATTTAGTCAAATTGATGGGCAGTGAGCTTCAGGTAGAAAGCCAACCAGACCTGGGCAGTACGTTTTGGTTTGATCTGGAGCTTCCTATGATTTGGAGCGGTTATTGGGGTGAAGCTGTAACCCCAACAGAGCCGGCCACCGCAGCCGAAGCGCCGCAGCCGGCGTATGAAACTCCACCCCAAGAAGTATTGCAGGAACTGCACGCCCTGGTCTCAAGGGGAAACTTTACCGCCCTGCGCCAGCGCTCAGCCCACATCCAGACAATGGATGAAAGTTATCTGCCCTTTCTTCACCAGCTAAACACGTTGATTGAAAATTATCAGGAGCGCGCCATCTTATCCCTGATAGAGAGCTTCTTTGATGAGGAGCAGAACGATGAGTAGAGTTCAAAAAACGCCCTTAGATGATGACCGTAGAGAAAACCTGGACAATCTATTTGACGCCACCCTCTTGATCATCGATGACAAACCCCAAAGTATAGGTTTTCTGATTGATTACCTGGGGGAGAAAGGTTTTACGGTTTTGGTCGCGCAAGATGGCGAAAGTGGTATCCAACGTACCCAGCAGGTTCAACCCGATTTAATACTTCTGGATATCATGATGCCTGGCATAGATGGCTTTGAAGTCTGCCGGCGCTTGAAAGCCGATGACAACACCAAAGAAATCCCGGTAATATTCATGACCGCGCTGGGCAAAACGGAAGAAAAAGTGGCCGGCTTTGCCGCCGGAGGCGTAGATTATGTCACCAAGCCTATCCAACAGGAAGAAGTGCTAGCCCGGGTCACCACTCATTTATGCCTGCGGCGATCACAACGCCAACTAGAACGGAGTCGGGACGAACTAGATCTGCGAGTCAAAGAACGCACCACGGAACTAGAACAGGTCGTGACCGCGCTGGGGGAGAGCGAGGAGAAATATCGCGGACTTTACAACAGCATCAGGGATGCAATCCTGGTGGCAGATACCAACCGGGAAATCATCGATTGCAATTCAGCTTTTATACTAATCGCGAATAGGATTTGTGAGAATTAGGATGATTGAGGAGCCTGC
>CAZLNX010000436.1:0-4858 GCA_964560795.1 uncultured Anaerolineales bacterium
TGTTTGTTTTTCGTTAGCCCTTTATTTGATTTTCATGGCTTGGTAGTTACGATTAGAATTCCAATCTCTGCACCCAGAGAATCAAAGCATATTACCCAGGGGGATTGCTCTTCAATATGGTGTGATTTCGTTATCCTATGATCTCAATAGGCTTGTAATTGCATCCTGTCATCCCTATTCATCGCGCATATTGGATACCATTTCTGAAGCCGCGAATAGATCTGTAGAACCCCTGTTAAGCACATATGTAGATATTAGAAACTGTATCGGGAAGTATTATGGGTCAAATGGCATACCAGCAGTTGCTTCGCCGAAGTTAGGGCAGATTTTCTGGTTACTGAATAAAGTTGAGCGTGACGAACTGGAAGATGCCCTCAGTAAGCAATCCCAAAATGGAGCGTCGATCGGGGAAGTTTGTCTCAAAGAGGGGCTATTCGAAGAATTAGATTTAATTGAAGCGTTGGCCTGGCAGCAAAATATGCCGCATGTCAGATTAAAGGGCTGTCATTTAGATTCAGAAATGGCGGCGTATATTCCCAAAGATATTGCTGCAGAGCACAAAGTGATCCCACTTTGGATTGTCGAAGATATTCTATTCGTTGGCACAGTCTCCCCAGAAAAGCAGGCTGAGATTTTGCCTTTGATTCAGCGACGTGGATATGCGACTCAGCTTGTTATTTGCCAACCAAAGGAATGGGAAGCAGCCTTTCAGGAAATCTATGCCAGTCGACCAACGTCGCTAAAAGCCCATCCAAATCAAAATGGAATTCGTACAGGTCCCCATTTGGGCGAACTATTGGTGGCGATGGGTCTGATCAGTAATGCTCAACTCGATGAAGCGCTACAAGCAGGCGCTGCGCAGGGGCGACGATTGGGGGAGCGATTGATCAATATGGGATATCTGGATGATGTGGATTTGGCAGAAGCGATCAGTTTGCAAACTGGTATCCCCTATATCCGTTTAGAGCAGGTCAAATTTTCTACAAAACTGATCCAGGCGATTCCGCCTGAATTTGCTTGTCAGCATCAAATGTTGCCAATCATTGCCAACGGTGGCGATGTTTGGGTCGCTGTCTCGGATCCTTTGGATGGACGGGGATTGCGAGAAATTGAAAAACATCTCAATATGCGCGTTTGGCCTCTGATCGTACCTCGCCATCAACTAGCAAGAACCATCAACTATTATTTAGAAACCCCTTTGAAAGTGCGCGATATCAAACCGCTCGCTTTATTAGACGGATTAGTAAATCGAGGGGTTTTAGAATCACAATCCAGTTCCGAAATCCTAAGGCAGTATCAATCTGGTAGCTTAGCTTTTGATGAAGCGATAATGATGGGTGGCCTCAATACTGGTCAGCACAGCATGGATGCATTGGCAGCTGAATTGGGTGTGCCTTTATTAGACTTGAGCGTTCGTGAAGAAACAATTTCTAGTTTTGATCCCTTGGGTCGACCTATTGAACAGAAAATTCTACGTGACCCAGTAGATGCGAATGTTGCTCGATTGTTAAGCCTTGAAACCGCAATACGTCTTCAGGCGCTGCCAATTAAACGAATCCAGGGTGGGATACAGGTGGCATTTGCTGACCCTCTCTTTGAACGATCTCGAGAAGAGATTGAGATTTCCTTGGGTATCCCGATTTTCCCAGCTTTGGCGAAGCGCTCCGAAATTCAGAATGCTATCCAGCGAGTATTAGGAAGACCTAATATCGGCACATATTTGTTAAGAGCTGGTTATATCACTCGACATCAACTCAACGATGCCTTAGATTTGGCAAAGCGAACAGGAGTGCGGATTGGAAAAGCGCTGCTAAGCCGGCGTTATGTATCACAATCTCAGCTTTATCATTTTCTGGCTGAGCAATCGAATTTGCCGTATTATGCACTCGATGCACAATCTGTTGATGTTGAGTTGGCTAGCAAAGTAGATGCAGATGTAGCTCGTGAACATGGAATTCTCCCTGCCAAAAGTGAATATGGTGAAACGATTTTTGCCGTTGTTAATCCATCAGATGGCGAAGACCTGATCCATGCTGCTAAAAATACCGGTCGCAATGTTCGTGCGGTTCTGGTCAGCGAGCGTGATTTTGATAACGCCCTTCATACTGTATACAAAGAGAAGTATGTTCATAAATCAACCTCGGAATTATTAACGCGCTTCCCACAGGATTCAGCTGTTCAGGTACTTAGTAAATGGCAAAAAGTAGCCCTGGCAATATTTATCATCTTAACAATAATTTGGCTCCTTATTGATTACCGCGGTTGTTTTGTTTTCTGGAATACGCTGTTATCTTCTTATTACGTAATCTTGTTCGTCCACTTGATTTACCAGGTTCTGACTCGATCACCAGAAATTCCGGTGTCGGACAACGACGTTGATGCATTAAATGATAGAGACCTTCCAGTCTATACCATTCTCGTCCCAGTATATAAAGAAGCAGAAGTTCTTCCAGATCTTTTGGAGGCCATAAACTTCCTTGATTACCCCCCCACGAAACTTGATATTAAAGTGTTGATGGAAGCCGATGATCTGGACACAATCGATGTTTTCGAAAAGCTCAATATGCCAGACCATTTCCAGGGGATCATTGTTCCGGCTGGCAGCCCTAAGACAAAACCCAAAGCATGTAATTATGGCTTGATCAATGCCCAGGGTGAGTATGTGGTGATTTTTGACGCAGAGGATTTACCCGACCCTGACCAACTCAAGCGTGTGTTGGTGGCTTTCGATAAATCTGGTCCTGAAACTGTTTGCATACAAGCGAAATTGAATTTCTATAACCGCACCCAAAATCTACTTACGCGTTGGTTTACCCTGGAATACACCCTTTGGTTTGATTTCTTCTTGCCGACTCTTTTCATTGGAAAATATCCCATGCCCTTGGGTGGTACATCAAATCACTTCCGGCGGGAAGCGCTTGTCGAGGTCGGCGCCTGGGATCCCCACAATGTTACGGAAGACGCCGATTTAGGGCTGCGCTTATTCAAACGCGGCTACCGCTCCGGATTTGTAAATAGCACCACATACGAAGAAGCCAACAGCGAAGTATATAACTGGATCAGGCAGCGCTCACGTTGGGTCAAAGGGTATATTCAAACCTGGCTCGTGCATATGCGCGATCCTGTGCGCCTTTTCCGAGAGTTGGGGTTGAAGAATTTCATCAGTTTCCAAATTGTCTATGGCGGCGCGTTTTTCGCTCCCCTGGTGAACCCAATTTATTGGACTCTAACTACGCTGTGGTTCATCACAAGATGGGAAGTTATCCCAACTTTATTCCCTGGATTTGTTTATTATTTGGCTTCGATCAGCCTCTATTTTGGTAATTTTGCTTTTACCTATGTGAATGCGATTGCGGGTTTCCGACGCAACCAGCATGATTTGGTCCGTTATTCGCTGCTGACACCGCTATACTTTGGCCTGATCAGCATTGCAGCTTGGAAGGGTTTGTTGCAGCTAATTAGGAAGCCCCATTTTTGGGAAAAAACCGCGCATGGTTTATTCCAGCGCGACGAAGGCGGCGAGATCTGATGCATTATTCTGATTGGCGAGAACGAATATCGCAGCACCAAAATGTCATCTTATTTGGCGTCAGCAGTGTTTTCTGTATGATGATGGCGGCATGGCTATCCTTTGGCTTTGGCTATGTTCCTGGCGATGCGCTGAGTCGCACCTACAGCGCCATGGCTGTCTTCCACTCTCGCTACCCCCATCTTGCTGCCATCGGGTTCATCTGGCCCCCGCTTACAGCAATCGCTCAACTCCCCTTGGTGTTGATAAAAGTATTCGCATATAACGGTTTTAGCGGTGGAATAATCTCTGCATTATCTGCCGGCGCGTTGCTGACTGTTATCAACCATTATCTACAAAAAGCGCGGTTTACTTGGCGATGGAGAATTTCGTTTCTGGCTTTCGTTGGCCTAAATCCATTATGGATTGTTTACGCCATCAATGGGATGAGTGAGATGCCTTTCTTGTTGGTATTTGTTCTGGCGAGTTTATTATTTTTGGATTGGCTGAAAGATTTCAGTTGGCGAAAACTGAGTCTGGCTGGCATTCTTACTGCTGTGATGTTTGGCTTTCGTTATGATGCCGTTGTTTTTGTCGCTGTTGCCGCATTAGGAATTTTGGTTAGCCAAATTGTTTACCAGGGGAGACAAGCCGCCGCTAAGATAGAGGCAAATATGATCATATACTTGATGCCGCCAATCTATGCCGCATTCCTGTGGCTGTTCGCCAATTGGGTCATCATGGGAGACGCGTTATACTTTTTGCGAAGCAGCTATAGTAATGCTTTTTTGGTCAGTGGTTTTGCTGGTGATTTGGCGCTCCAGGCAATTCAAGGATCGCCGTTACTCGCGCTCTATTATTTCTGGCTCCATTTGATCCTGATCTCGCCGCTGTTGTTCGTTCTCATAATTGTTTCCATAATTTGGGGGCTGTTTCGCCGACGAGTCGATTTATTTGCCCTGCTGCTGATACTCTTGAGCCCAACCTTGTTTCAATTCTTCATGTATTTACGCGGGCAATCATTCGGATTGTTGCGTTTTTATTTGAGTTTCCAGGCCGCAGGAGTTGTCTTAGCAGTTTTCTTGGTTAATGCAATTTCAAAAAGACATCAACTGGTATTTCGGGCTGCCATAATTCTATTCTTGTTATTAGGGATGATCACATCTTTGGTGGCTATGAATCCCCCCGAAAACATCGCATTTTTTCCGCTACGACCAGACAGCGCAACGATAGCCTTTGCCCAAAAAATTACCCGGGGGAAACCGGAATCGGAATATAAATTCGCCCTAGATTTCGGTGGTCTCCCTCTTGGGTGTTGCTGAAATGTAGTATAAACTGAGGAAACAAACA
>CAZLNX010000437.1:0-4852 GCA_964560795.1 uncultured Anaerolineales bacterium
CGATTAGTTCAGCCGTCTCAAAATGGGAAGTTATTTTTGCACGCCTCCTTAGTGGCGCAAAATCCATCATCGAGGAAGATGGCGCTTTGGGCGAGTCGGAAGGCCTTTACTGGCGATATGAGTCTGCTATCAAAAAGGCGGAATCACGCTTTGGGTGCTGTGTAGCCATATCTGGCGAGGTGTGGGCGGTACGCAGAGAGTTGTTCAAAACGCCTCCCAGTGAAATTATCAATGATGATCTTTATGCGGGCATGCAAGTTGTTCGGCAAGGGTACAAGATTGCCTATGCTCCTTTCGCTCGATCTTTTGAACGCGTATCCCCTTCCGCAAAGGATGAAAAAGAGCGCCGCTCTCGGATTGTGGCCGGGCGCTATCAGGTGTTGGCAAAGTCTCGCCAGATGCTCCCCACAAACCGACCAATTATCCTCTGGCAGGTTTTCTCGCATAAACTTTCCAGAATGTTTTTACCCTTTGCCATGATCGGCGCGTTCGTTTGTAATGCTTTACTTGCAGGGATCGCACTCGGGAACTCAGACCAACTAAAACTGAGTCTCAATCTGCCGCTTTATGTTAGTTTGTTCACCCTCCAGGTTTTGTTCTATCTGCTGGCTGCCCTGGGTGTGTTGATTGAAAACAAAAGTAATTTGATGGGCAAAATTCTCTATTTGCCAACCTTTATGGTCAACAGTAATTATGCTGCACTGGTCGGATTTTATCGTTTTATCACAGGTCGTCAAACCGCCCTATGGCAGCGCGTCAGACGATCTACTTGAGTTATTAATTCATAAGGAGAAGAATCATGTTGCGCATGAAAAAACTCACTAAGAATCTTTCGGGCCTTTTAATCGTTGGGATGTTCATTCTTGTCCTGGCGGCTAGCCCAACGCAGGGGTTTGCCCAAACGGGAGATCCCACGCCGACGCCGTTTGTGGAAACCATCTCTGTGGAAGCCGGCGATGAGATCAGCTTCACTGAGTTAGGTTTGGAAGAAACTACTTTGCATGGCCCATACGATGATTTGGTGGTCAGGTTTGGTACACCACCAGATTGGCAGGTGACTTCTGGGGCATCGATCCAGTTGGATCTAGCTTTTTACTATGACACCCAAACGGTAAATGCGAATGTAAATTCCAATATCATTGGTGAAGTATTCGGCGGTTTGCTGCAGGTGGTTTATAACGGTGTTACACAGACCACAATCTTGCTCGATGAGCGTGGTGATCAATCCGTTAGTGTTCCGATTACGCCGGGTGCCCGCATTGCTGATCGCGATGATGGTCAGCATGAGTTGCGGCTAAACCTGATCAGTGATGAAAGTTGTTTGTATGGACTAGATGTCATTGTGGTTGTGAAGCCCACATCACGTTTCAACTTACCGCATACGAATACGACAGTTTCATCCGATTTGTCTCTGCTTCCCAGGCCGATCTATCAAAGCGGCTTGGTAGTTCCATCTCAGGCCACCATTGTGATTCCGGATCAGCCCAACAACAGCGAATTGCAGGCGGCATTTTCCGTTGTCTCAGGACTTGGTCGCATGAGCGATGAGGAATTGCTGTACTCATTGGTTCCGGCAGGTCAATTGCCAGTTGAATTGCGGGACAGCACCCATTTGATTTTCGTTGGTAAGCCTGCTGCATTTTCTGAACTGGGGAATATCAGTTTTCCAGTTTCGCCAACTGAATACACTTCACCAGAAGGCAGCTCGGAAGATGGCATTGTGCAAATGGCTGTGTCTCCCTGGAATTCGGCGAAGGTAGCTGTGGTCGTTAGTGGTGATTCCGACCAAGGTGTTGTCAAGGCGGCCAAAGCTTTTAGTTCTGGTTTCTTGTTGGGGATCGAGCAACCCAACCTGGCTCGAGTCGCTGATGTGAATCCTACGTATCTGACAACAGTTGCTGCGGCAAACAGGACCTTTGCAGAACTTGGCTATCCGACAGATACGGTTGAATATTTGGGGGTGGTCAGCAGAGAAATTGAATTCTTCATTCCTCCTGGACAGATTCCTGAGGGCGATAGTTATGTGGATTTTTTCTATGCTCACTCCACGTTACTATCTTATGAGCGATCAGGAATTGTTGTGGAATTGAATAGAGAGCCCGTTGGCAGTGCAGCCTTTAAGGATGAAACAGCACAGGATGGCAATCTGCGTGTGAAACTGCCTGGAGAATTACTGCGTCCTGGTAGAAACCGACTGCGAATGACTTTCAACCTGTTCCCTGAGGACATTTGTGCCCCCTTCTTCACAGCGAATTTGTGGTTTACGTTGTCTGGCGATTCGCTTCTCCATCTCCCGCTGATTACTATGCCGATGGAGGCGAATCAGTTCTTGGTTGATTTAGATTTCTACCCTCAATTTTTCTCACTAGGGCCTTCAACCGACAGCCTGGCCTTCGTCGTACCTCAAAATGACATCAATGCCTGGAGAACTGCTTCCCAAATCGCTTTCAACATTGGTGATGATACAGAATGGACGATGGCTGAGCCGCTGGTCTATTTTGCGGATAATGTACCTGCTGAAATTCGCCAGAACCATGATTTGATTATCGTGGGTCGCCCCTCGGCGCAACCAATTCTTACAGAATTAACTGGTGTTTTACCAGCACCCTTCGAGTCCGGCAGTGACGTTGCGATTATTGAAGATCTGCAGGTAACTTATCGACTGCCTTCAGGAACTGATATTGGCTATCTTGAGCTTGTGCAGTCGCCCTGGAATGCCAATAAAAAGATCATGACTGTGTTGGGTAGTTCGGACGTGGGTGTGCAGTGGGCTGGAGCGGCCTTAACGACTCCAGAGCTGCGCGGTGACCTTGCTGGTGATCTCGCCTTAATAAGTGGTGATCAGATTGTCGCCATCGACACCACCTTGAGCGCCGGCTCAGCTGCTGAGATTGCTGCGATCGCTCCCGACACGAATGTAGAGATACCCATTCCTGAATCGACGTATGTTGCTGAGCGTCCGCAATGGGTGTTGCCTGCTATCGCTGGTGTTGCAGTGTTGATGATTATCATCATCCTGGTTGCAGGAATTTCAACGATCAGACAGAGGCGATAACCTAAAGTTTCTTTAATTACTAAGGGCTTGCAGGTCGAATTAAGATATGCCTGCAGCCCTTATTTTTTTGGGGAAAATTGTCGAAAGAATACTCTCATCCCTAGAAAGGATATTTGAAAATTTTGCGTTATACTTTCTGAGTTTGAAAGCATAGCTGGGTTTTATAAAAATTCCGTGAGAAAGAATTTTGAATATGGTTAAAAGAAAAAAACTTTTTGTCGCTCTGGTTATTGTTTTTATTGTCGTTAGTATTCCTAGCATATTGGTCTATTTACGATCATCAATTTATTCATATTCTACGAAAATTGATTATGACTATCATTTCTCTAAAACGGATGCTGAAATAATTGACTTGGATATTGTTGATAATGCTTTTGAAATACCCTCAAACCTGAGACCCCACAAATCGGTCTTTCTCAAAGTACATTTAAACACAAACTTTTGGGGAATATTTTTTCAACCTAGTTTGAAAATTAAAGTCGGCAATACTCAGATTACAGCGTATGTCGAACATGTCACTGAGGGGGTGCGATATCTCAATATCAGCTCACTGCCCTTAACTGGTGGGGCAGAGCTTCAGTTTGAGAGCAATCGTATTGAGATTAGTGATCAAGCAGCGAAGTTGATCGTGTTTGACAACGTTGATGTAATGGGTTCAACAATATTGGTTATTGCCCCACACCCGGATGATGCCGAAATTGCCGCCTATGGACTATACAGCAGCAATCCAGATTCCTTTATTGTCACGGTCACAGCAGGCGATGCTGGTGGGTTTGGCTATGATGAACGATTCTCGGATCTGGTGGAACATTCCAGGAAAAAAGGTCAGCTACGTACATGGAATAGCATTACGGTTCCTCTGCTGGCTGGTATTCCGCCTGAACAAGTACTGAACCTGGGGTTTTTTGATGGCACATTGAAAAAATTACATTCTCAAAATCCAGATACCGTACAATCCATTTATGCTGGATTATCTGACGTAAATTTCTTTCGGAAACAAAATATCTCCAGCCTCAGTGAGGGACTTACCGGTGGCTCTGATTGGAATTCTTTAGTAGAGAACTTCGAATACTTATTGAAAATCATAAAACCAGATGTGATAGTCACACCGTATCCAGCACTAGATGCTCATAGTGATCATAAGTATTCCACGATTGCCCTGATCGAAGCGATTAAGAATCTTGAATTGAGAAATGGATATCTATTCTTATATTCGAATCATTATGAGGGTAATGTTTATTACCCCTATGGCGAGATGGGTGGAGTCATATCTCTACCACCTAATTTCAACGATGACATCTATTTCAAGAGCATTTATTCGCATCCACTTACGCTGAGTACCCAAATAGATAAGTTGTTTGCACTTGAGGCGATGAATGATTTGAGACTCGATACCGAATGGCTTACTTCATTTGGAGCAATCAAGAAGATGATCTCGATCCTAAGAAAGAATGCGCTGGGGGCAGAATATAGCTTCTTTCGCAAGGCAGTGCGCAGCAACGAATTATTCTTTGTAATCGATGTTGAAGATCTTTATCAAGAGCATAAGCTAGAACGAATTTTAGACGATGGGTAGAAACGTATTTAGGAGAACTATGACCAATTCAAAAATATTGTTGTTTCGAAATTGGGATAATCACCCGATTGTCGATAGCGTTGTTGACTTGTTGCAAAAGGGTTTTCCTGGAAGTGAGATTAGGGTTGTCACTATTACCCAAAACATTCGTGATCGAAAATTTATTGTTCTGCCAATGATGTGAAGTTATTTCCCTGAACTCGGATTGCTCAACTTGGTAA
>CAZLNX010000438.1:0-4847 GCA_964560795.1 uncultured Anaerolineales bacterium
AAAAGTTGAAATCAGAATTCTCTCAGCAGCCTGCTACTGCGTAACATGAGTTAGTTATTCTCAAGGAGAATTATACAGGACTTTTAGGGCAAGATATCCAATGATTAGGATATAGAAACATGACACCCCCCAAATTTAATATTCTGGATGAATTGTCATGTTTTTATACCCATCCCCCCTGCTTCGCGTCCCCCCTTCCCCAATTCTAATGGAACTGGGAAGGGGGGATTTATTTCGCAAAAATAGGGTGCCAGCAGCGCAAAACGCTGCTGGCACCCTATTTTTGCGATTATCAGCGAGAGAGTGGCATCCTTGCACTCTCTCGCTGCCCCGGCACAGGAGTGCCGGGAGTGATATTCTACCGAAAATCTATATAATACTTAAAACTGGGGTGCCTCATGTTCTGTTTTATTTTGTACCCTTTGATGCGTTTGCGCTTAGATTGCGACCGCGAACGTATCGAAATAGGTGCCTGCGCCAAAGCCATCAAAGAGGATATGATCACCCTGCTGGATCTTGGGCAGTTGGCGCATGAAGGCGATCATATTCGAGGCAGCGCTAACGTTGCCAAATTCACTCAGCATCCAGGGCATTTGAATGTTGATGCCGATGCCCTCCAACCGTTTGGCCTTCAACGAATTGATCTTCAGATTTGCGTGGTGAACAATGCCCACAGATATTTCGTTGCTGATGCCTTTTTCATCCATGAGTGCCTGATATTTGCCAAACACATCTCGAACGACCTGCACACCGGTACGCACAAAAAGCTTCACCATTCCCATGGGACCGGCCATATCAACGGGCGCGCCATCCGCAGGCTCATTCATCAATCCGGCCAAGCGGTAGTGATTTCCTCCCGCCTGCGAGACTTCTATAATCGACTGGCCTTCTTGCATCTTCCCAGAATGGGGATAATTCATTGAGAGGGCTAATACGCCCTTCTGATCATAAAGTTCGTGTTGCTTGCCAACGAGGAACTTCATCGTCTTCCCTGGGATCACCCCAATCACGCCCGCGCCATTGCCAAATAACTGAAGAGCACTTATGTCGCGTGATTTTTTGACAAATCTGCTCAAGCCTTCAATCCCGCCGACCAAAACCTTTTTTCCATGTAGCTCTTTGGCAATATTTCTATCCAGTTGATCATGAAAACTGAGGTTCGGATTCAATATCAGGTGCAAGGCGCCCATGGAGCTGTCGCAAGCTTTGTGCACACTGACCTTAATGGCGCTTTCAGGAATTCCTGCTCTCTCCGCAATTAATTCGGTGTAATCATCGGTCACAGGACCGGTCATGCCGATCAGCACCCCTTCGATTTCCTCAGGCTGCCATCCATTTGCCAGCATAGCTTCCTTCAAAAATCGCGCTCCCACTTCTACTTCTAATTCCAGCTCTTCGTCGGGGGACATGTGGGGAATATGGTGCCGGCGATCAAACCCCAATGTTGAAAGTTTCATCCTATGTTCTTGCGGAAAGGGTTCGCTAAAAAGCTCTTCCAGGTAATCGAAGAGGGTGTTGTTGTCATAACTCTGCCCCCAGGCACCATATGCCCCACCGATGCCAATTTCGGAATTATGGACGCGCTCAATGCCCAGCGGAATACCGTCAGCGACCGGGATTAAATTGGTCTCAACGTTGGGCTGCTCGAAGAATGACGCCACCGAATTGGGCGTATTATTTTGATCTTTACTCATCATTGTATGCCTCCAATGCAAAATAAACAAAAAACATCACGGGTTTCCGTGACTCGTTGTTGATTACGAGTTATAACCGCGAATCGCCCGATTGGTTATCATAGTAATTTTTTTCACATAGAAAGATGGCACAAAAATCCACCTAAATCGTTTACTATATAATCTGAGTTGCCTTTAGCCGCCTTCGGCGTTCACCGTTGAACGGAGGCAGAACCGAAGTCGAAACGCATTCGTTTCCTTCGACCCTTGGACAGATAGAGAGACCCTATGATAGAAGTCATTCATAATCTCACACCAACCAATCTAGAGTTCCTGGCATCTGTAGTAGGTGATGCACATATCTCAGTCAAGGGTGCTGACCTTGATCAGCACGCCAGCGACGAGTCATTCCACAAGGCGCACCGCCCGGCGGCCGTCGTCTGGCCAGCTTCGGCTGAAGAGGTCAGTGCCATCCTGGAGTACGCCAACCGGGAACGTATTCCGGTAACGCCTTGGGGGGCTGGCACAAGCCTGGAGGGCAACCCAATTCCCCTCTATGGGGGCATCGTTCTGGATATGGCACGCATGGACAAGATCTTGAAAGTACACCCGGAAGATTTTCAGGTGGATGTCCAGGCTGGAGTTCTTTATAAGGACATGAACGCCGTATTAGGCAAACAAGGCATCTTCTTTGCGCCTGATCCTGGAGCAAATGCCAGTATCGGCGGCATGATCGCCAACAACGCGGCTGGAACAAGGACGCTAAAGTACGGGGCTACGAAGGCCAACGCTTTACGATTAGAAGTGGTTCTGCCCTCGGGAGAGATCATTCGGGCAGGGACACGATCAAGCAAAACAGCCTCTGGGTATGACCTGGTTAGGCTCTTTGTTGGATCGGAGGGTACACTGGGCGTAGTCACTGAAGCCACCTTACGGTTAGCTCCACTGCCTGAAAAATTCAGCAGCGCTATTGCTGCCTTTCCAACGTCAGATGCTGCTACCCAAACGGTATCGAATATCATTGGCACTGGGCTGACGCCGGCCGCGCTCGAATACATCGGTCTGGCAACCGTGCAAGCCATCATTGCATCAGGGGAGTTTGAACTGAGTGAATATCCAACGCTATTGATAGAGTTCCACAACACTACTGATGCGGGTTTGAAAGAAGACATGGCCGAAATCGAGTTCATATTTAATGAAGCAGGCTGTATAAATTTTGAGTTCGGCTTGGGTCGCAGAGAGCGAGACCGCCTGTGGCAGGTAAGGCATCAGGCATATGAGATACTTTTACGGGCTAATCCAGGTCGCTCGTTTCTGATTGGCGATGTAGCAGTGCCGGTTTCTGCGTATTCACAATTGGTGGAGGCCGCCTCCAAGGCTTTGTTGGAGCGCGATTTGCGGGGATATTTTGCAGGGCATGCTGGCGATGGCAACTTACACCCGCTAATTTCTTACGTACCGGGAAACCCAGAGAACTATGCCCAAGCCCGGGCGGCAAACAAGGCCATTGTCGAGGCCGCCATAGCCATGGGAGGCACGGCCACTGGTGAGCACGGTGTCGGTATCGGCAAGCGTAAATTTATGGAATTGGAGCACGGTGAAAGCCTGAACCTAATGCGAGCAATCAAGGATGCCTTCGACCCCAACGGTATTCTCAATCCTGGAAAAATATTCAACCACCCGTAGCTCAATGCATAGAGCACCTTACTTCAAAGCAAAATGGGCGAAATGTCCACCCCCTCACACCCTACTGATTCAAAACTCCGATCGAGGAGTAGTCACCACAAAAAAAACAGGGTAGCTAATCAAAGCTACCCTGTTTTTGTTAGTATCAATCTGTTGTATTAGAGGGCAACAACATTTTGAGCGTTGGGGCCTTTTTGGCCCTGCTCGACGGTGAATTCTACTCGCTGACCTTCTTCGAGGGTTTTGAAACCTTCAGCAATGATAGCGTTGAAGTGAACGAAAATATCTCCACCCGCATCGCGCTCGATAAAGCCATAGCCTTTACCGCCATTGAACCATTTTACTGTACCTTGTTCTCTAGACATGATTTGGAACTCCTTTCTTCTAAGATTTACTAGGTTACGCATGGGTTCCAAATCAAAGGTTTATCTTTTTATCAGAACTTCTGTTTAACAAGCACTGAAGTTTATCACAAAATATAGGTTTGTGTACAGTACATTTATTAGAAGAATATTCGTTAGGGGCTCAAGAATTCTGCCATTTTTTTCTGGGCCTGAGGCAAGGGCACAGAAAGAGAGTACATCCACTCTACTAGTAGCGAGTTTATTGCGCGATCTAGGATAGACTTATCTGAATCATTTAGTTTTATTGTATTGCTAAATTCAGACAGATCACGAACAACACGGCAAATAGAAGTAAGCTGCCCATCCTTGACCAACTCAAGGAGCTGCTTTTTTCGTTTAAGATGATCTTCTGGCAACGGCTCATTTGGACTTTGTAATACCGAGATTAGCTTTTCAAATTCGCTCTTTGATTTCGGCGCGCGCAGGCTGTGTTGATCTTCAACAGGTACCCAGACTGTTAGCGAAGGCGTTCGAAATACATAACAGCTAGCAATATGATCGTGGACCGTTTTGTCTTCAATGTTTTCTATTTCGCCGAGGCCATGAACCAAATGAATTACTTCGTCGCCAATATTAAAATCCATGCTGACACTCCTTCTGGAATTTGTCTGCGTAAATATTCCAATCTGCTGATATTTCCGTTCGACAAAAAAGAAATCGCCATCCGGATTACAGAATGGCGGTATCAATGCGGAATCAGGTTGAGCTAACTCATTATATCATAGGCAAATAGCAGCTGATTAGGGACGAATTTGTGGGGAGTGGTCAAACTAGTGGTGTTAAACGATATAGGGCCGCTGTCTTCGAGAGTCTCAGACAGCGGTGGCCTCAGGGGGCTAAGGTTCTCGAAGCCTGGCTTACTCGGGTGAATGTTTTTATCACAACGCAAATTACCACTCCCGCAAATCATGCGCGTCTCAATACCTAGATATAATACCAATTACCCCGCTTTAAGTGGGGTTCTTTTGGTAATAAATTATTTGGGTTAATGCTAAAAGTGCGGACAAATGAAGCTAGCGATACCAAAAGAAAAACAGGACAGCTTATCTTAGCTGTCCTGTTTTTGATTACTTCAATCCGTTGA
>CAZLNX010000439.1:0-4834 GCA_964560795.1 uncultured Anaerolineales bacterium
TGCCCTCCGCAGCCAGTCGTTCATGCCATCACAGGTGATGGCTTAGTAGTTACGCCTGGGGTAAATATTCTAAAAGCCAATGCTGATCTAACCCAGGAGCAAATTGATTACCTGAGCGCGCATACACTTGACTTCGAATCCCATGTTGACGGGGAGGCCGATCAGGCCGATCAGGCCGAACCCCAAGGAAAGAACTCTTCAGAAGATGTCGATCACGACGAAAACGTCAACAAAGTGCGGGGTAAGACAACCTTTGGGGAATTGCTAGACATGGGCTTATCTAAAGAGACGATTGAAACAATAATCGGTGGAGAAATCCCCAACCACCTCACAGTAGTGCGGGATTATTGCACTGAAAATGAGTTGGAATTCTCGATGATCAAAACTGAACTGCAAACGGAAGTGGATAAACTTAGTAAATAGCCTGAATTGCGTTTAGCCGCCTTCGGCACCCTCGTTGAGCGGAGGCGACCTACGGGCAGCCGCAGTCGAAACGCCTATTATTCCCTTCGACTGCGCTATGCTCCGCTAAGGGAGAACATGGGTTTTCTTATCCGCGACTCAGATAAAATATGCCATCAGGTGCATCACATGGATGCGCCTGATTTCTCTTTTTGGGAAAAATTCGTTTGTGTTCAATCTTCCTTGTCACCATTCTCTGGAGATTCTAACCCCATCTCCCGGAGATTGCGGCGCAGCTTCCTGGCTTCGAAAATGATGTCAATGAGCGCGCCTTCTTGCTGATCGTCGACATCTTCAAGTATGACTTCACGGGCTTGTTGCAAAGCCTGTTCCATATTGTCATTGTGTTTGGTAATCATCTTGACGATATGCTCGAGGCTGATCTCCCTCGAGATGAGCTTCACCCGCGGCCCAGAGTAGAAGCCTACTGCTTCCATCTCTCGTTCGTGTTCTGCCAACTCTTCCTCAGACATCCATTCCAGCCCCTGATTATGGTTAACGCCACCCATTTCTTCAATATGCTCGTTAGCGAGTATGATTGCGGCGAACTCGTCGAAGGGAAGGTAATCATAGTGGATAAGCCATTCATTCCAGAGCTTCTTGATCGGCACAACGATTTCTTCATCTTCATCCAAGCGCTGGATAACATACTCCATCAGTGTTTTGTCAAAAGGTTCATTCGTATTCATGATTTTCCTCGCGAATCCTGGTCAACAGAACTGCGCTCAAAAATATGCAAACCGCGCCAAAAGCAAACATAGCAGTATAGCCGTAGTTAGACCCCGGGTTGAGATTGTTAAGCCAGTCGATGACTGGGCCGATCAATCGGCCAGAGGCTGCGGAACCGGCTGTGGCCAGATTGGTCAGACCAAGGTAAGCCCCAGCCTGTGCCACGGGGGCCATGCGGCTCAATAACGCCCAGTTGGATGTCAAAAATAGGCCAATTCCCAGGCCTAAGATCGCCCCATAGATGAGCACTTGGATTGGCGTGCGCGCTGTCATCAGTGTCAGACTGCCCAAGATGCCAATTCCGCTGGCGAAAAATAACAGCCTGCGGTGTCCCACGCGATCACCGATCCAGCCGCCGCCAACCGCGAATGCGATCAGTGGCAGGGCAATGGCGGCCATCAAATCCCCAGTCAATTTGACTGGATTGGGCGTAATGATCACATCGCGGATGAAGTATTGCGCGAAACTCTGCACCGCATAGATACCGATTAAAAAGGCGTAGCGCGAGACGATTAATTTGGTATATTGAGGATAATCCGCCAGAATGCGCATAAAGGGAATTTGCTCAGGTTCATTTGATTGTTCGAATGAAACTTCCATGCTGGATTCTTCCCGAGTTCCGAAGATGGTCACAACCGCGCTGACGGCGAGAACTCCTGCGATGACTGCGATAGGAGCCAGTGGCCGCGCCGCATCAGGATCGAGAAGATTGCCCATGATCAGGGATGCCGCAACCAAGCCGCCCATATCGAACAGGTTTTTGATACCGCTGGCTGCGCCGTGTTTCTCGCGCGGAATCTGATCGGGAAGCAAACCTTGTGCTGGGCCGTGGGCGATATTGGAAGTGAACTGCAAGCCTATATAGCCAATGGCGATCCAGGCCAAGCCGCCTGCCCAACCCAACATAGCCAGGAAGATGAAATCCAAGGAAGTGCCCAATGTGATTAGCGGTCGCCGCCGACCCCAGCGCGAGCGCCAGCGGTCGCTGATTGATCCCGAGATCGGTTGTACGGCCATGGCGATGATCAGCCCCACGAAGGTCAATAATCCCAGGTAGGTGTTCTTGCGCGTCTCCGGGACGAAGTTCAGCAAGATCGCGGGCAGGATGATGACATGCAGGCTGTTCCACATGGTGGATGTGCCAAACCAGTAGGTGTTAACGGTGAACAGCTCAGATGTGCGGAATTTTTTCATGAGGATTCTCCTCTTTCAGTGCCTTGCTGAGCGGAAACCCGTAAGGGGTGAAGTCGAAGCAACAGGTCTTGCTAAACCGCATCCTTCGACTTCAGGCGAACTGCGCGCTCAGGAAGCTGCTTGTCCATACTCCCCTCGCAATGCTGGGGGCAACTGTTGGGCAATACTACGCATCACTTGTTTGCTGATGATCTGGTCGCGTTGAGCGGCCAATATACCTTGGGGGATATCGAGTTGAAAAGGTGGGCCAAAGTTCACACACAAACATTCTTCACCTTCATAAACCCCAATAGGAACGATTCGTTGGCAATGGGATACCAATTTTCCTATGAATCGTCCTGCGCCTGGGGGCGGAGGGGCAAGAACTCCCCCAGGGTGGTCGCGGTCCTCTGGAGCAAGTCCAATCACCGCACCGGGAGCACGCGCCACCCTCAGGACGCGGCGCACTGCCTGGGCCCGCATCTCTGCATCGCGCGGATCCGGCGGCATGGGCGGAGTAGTTGTGAATCCATATACTCGCGCCACATGGGGAAAAAGCCAGCGGGGGAGGGATTCCAAACCAGCCAAATGCGTCCAGCCCGCGGTCATCACCCAATGGATTTCCAGGGGCACCGCGGCGCTGATGCTCAAAGCTATCCACCAGGCTGGAAAACCAGGCCGGGAATAGTGATTTGTTGCCAGCAAGGCAGGACCGCTAGTGGGGATATATTCTATTCCGAAGATTTTGGGTGGTGGGTTAAGTAACTGGATGATTTTCGAGCTGTCGTTCTGAAAATCACGTTGACGGAGCAGGAGCGCGTCCCATAGGAGCAGCAGACCGATTTTCCATGGAAAGGGGTATTGGAGGTGCAACGGCATCACTCCGCTTATTCGTGTGTGTCTTTTTGTTTTCCTTTTGACGCTTTCCAGGCTTGAAATTCTGCCAGTCGTTTGGAGAGTCTAAAGATTACCGGCCCCAGGAGAACCGCGATGATTAAAATCAGAATGGCAATCTCTCCCCAGCCAATGGTGAGCACGGGGCGGCATGCCAGAGATGCAGTTAAGATGGCAGCGGAGAACAGGCGAAGTTTCATAGCAAGGATTGTATCATGGGGGCTCTCGTGGGTTAATTTCTGTAGAATCGTAGAATTTCCACGATTTGCTATATTTTGCAGGTATACTTGATTTAGGAGGTGTGATGATGAAGATACATTTCCATGGTGCAGCACAAACTGTTACCGGATCTCAGCATGTGCTAGAGATCAACGGCCACAAGTTGATGCTCGATTGTGGCTTATTCCAGGGGCGGCGAAAGGAAACCTACGAACGTAACCGCCATTTTCCAATGAATCCCGAGCAAATTGACGCTGTTATCTTGTCGCATGCCCACATTGATCACAGCGGTAACCTTCCCCACCTGGTCAAAAAAGGGTTTTCTGGCAAGATCTACGCCACCACGGCCACGGCGCATCTTGCCAATATCATGCTTCTGGATTCGGGCTACATCCATGAGACAGATGCATCCTACATGAATTTTCGCCGTGCGAAGAAGGGCCTGCCCCCCGTCGAACCACTTTACACGCAAATCGATGCTGCGGCTGTGCCACAATATATTGATAGCAAATCTTACGAACAATCTTTTGAGCCAATCCCTGGTGTGCAGGCGCGTTTTGTTGAAGCTGGGCATATCTTGGGGTCAGCGGCCATTGTGCTGGATATTGAAGAGAAGAGACGCTCATATCGTCTGTGGTTTTCTGGTGATATTGGGCGGCGTGGTTTACCGCTCTTGCGCGATCCTGTTTTACCCAGTGATATAGATTATTTGTTGATGGAGTGCACGTATGGAGATAAGACACATCGTGACCCGCAACAAGCGTATGAAGAATTACGTGATGTAGTGTATAAAACGGCCACGCGTGGGGGGAAGGTGGTGATTCCGTCTTTTGCAGTTGGCCGCACCCAGGAGTTGGTTTTTTTCCTACACAAAATGATCGACAGTGGGGAGGTTCCTCGTATTCCCGTATTTGTGGATAGCCCCCTGGCTGTTAACGCTTCCGATATCTTTCGTGCTCACCCTGAAGTTTTTGATGAAGAAACCCGCGAGTTCATGCGCAAAGATCGTCATCACGCGGCGTTGGGCTTCTCTCTGTTGACCTATACTCGCTCTGTTGATGAATCCAAAGCGCTCAACCAACTCAAAGGTCCGGCGGTGATCATCTCTGCCTCGGGAATGGCCGAAACCGGGCGCATTCTACACCACCTGCGCTACAATATCGAAGACCCGCGCAGCACAATTCTCATCGTTTCTTGGCAAGCGCCGCATACCCTGGGCCGTCGTTTGGCCGAACGGGTTGAGAAAGTCAAAATTTTTGGTGATGTGTATAACCGCCGCGCCGAAATTGCTACCATTGGCGGTCTTTCGGCACACGCCGGGCAGACCTTACTGCTTGAATATGCCCAAGCTTCTCAG
>CAZLNX010000440.1:0-4824 GCA_964560795.1 uncultured Anaerolineales bacterium
TTAAATGGAATTACAACAACTCGAAAAACGCATCGAGTGGATCGATGATGAACGGCGGAAAGACAAGAACACCATCACGCAATTGAGAGATCGCATCATTGCGTTAGAGGGCAAACTCAGAGCTGCGGAACAAGAGAACAAAGCCTTGGATAGTGAAGTGACGCGTTTGAAAGCTGTCATGGGCCGTCTGGACCGTATCGATGAAGCGCTTGCCAGCAACCGCACGGAGTTTAGCCAGTGGGTTAATCAGCAAAAACAACAAGCCGAGCAACGTGAATCAGATGTAAAGAAACTTCTACGACTCGAAGTTCAGGGTGTTGAATCCAACTTGGTCGAAGCTCAAAAATTGACCAAAGCAATCCCCGCTATTCAGGAGAACTTGGAAGCTCGCGAATTGGAAGAAAAACGCCTTAGTGAATTAATCAGTGGGCTAAATCAAAATTTGGACGAGGTCCGCCTACGTGTTGAGGATCAGGGTCGTACTTATCGAGTTCTAGAAGACGGCCAAAATCAAGATGCCCAAAGGTTGACAGATCTTCAAGGGGAGATTTCAGCCCTGCGAAAACGATCTGATGAATATCGGGGAAAATTCGAAGTCTTTGATGCAGAATTCCGGCGAGTCGAATCTCGTCTAAGGGAGTTGGTTGCCGTTGAACAAGAGCGTAACGAAGCTCAAACTGCCTTTTTTAGCAAACAAACTTCGGCTGAGGCTGATCGCGAAAAGATCTGGAAAGATTGGACGGCGCGATTTGAAACCATCGAAACCCAAGCAACCGAGATTGAAGTACATATTCAATCCTTAGATGAAACGCTTCAAGAAGTAAAACGTAATAACCAAGTTTCAGAGGAACTCAACCAGAAAGTTGAGCGTCGTATCAACGAACTCACAGAAATGCAGCGACTATCTGAAGAGCGATTTCGACAAGAATGGAATACCTTCAAGGCTGACGACCAGAAACGATGGACCAACTATATGCTCTCGCACGATGAGCAACAAAGTGATACCAATCGTCGCCTTGAACGGATGAACGATCGCGTCACACTGATGGAAGACAGCTTACAGGAGCTTCAAGATTTATTAGGTGAAGTAACTGAGTTCTCTTGGAAACGTTTGCAGTCAATGCTAGAAGTCGTCCGCGATTGGACTGCAGATCACGAACGCCTTCAGGGCGGTTTGCGCTAGGAAATCACTGAAACGTCATACCGCTGACCGATGTCTCTCGTAGCGCGGTCAGCGGTTTTTATTCACAGATAAGATATTATGCGTGTTATTGGAACAGCTGGCCATGTTGATCACGGTAAATCCGCGCTCATCGAGGCACTCACAGGCACTCACCCTGATCGCCTCCGCGAGGAACAAGAGCGCGGTTTGACGATTGTTTTAGGATTTGCCTGGCTGAATTTACCAAACGGCGAAGAGATTGGCATTGTCGATGTCCCTGGCCATCGTGATTTTATAGAGAATATGTTGTCCGGTGTGGGGGCAATTGACGCAGCTTTGTTTGTGGTAGCAGCTGATGAAGGTGTAATGCCACAAACCCGAGAGCATCTTGCCATTCTCGATTTGCTGCAAATTCAGGGGGGAGTTGTGGCATTAACCAAAATTGATCTAGTTGACGACCCAGAATGGTTAGAGTTGGTCGAGGCCGATGTGCGGGATGCTCTTTCTGGCACAGTGTTGGATTCTGTTCCCTTGGTACGTGTCTCCGCCCGAACAGGGGAAGGCATCCCCGAACTGCTGAACACGCTTGAGAGCACTCTAACGGAGAAGCCTCGACGACCAGATTTAGGCCGCCCGCGGCTGTTTGTAGATCGCGCCTTTTCGGTATCTGGCTTTGGCACAGTCGTCACCGGTACCCTCACCGATGGTATGCTTTTGGTTGGGGACGAGGTAGCCATTCTTCCCCAAAATCACCAGGGCCGTGTTCGAGGGTTGCAAACGCATAAACGCAAAAACCAAAGCGCGGTTCCAGGCAGTCGGACCGCCGTCAATATTTCGGGAGTCGATCTCGACCAAGTACGCAGGGGCGATGTGGTTTCCCGGCCAGGTGATTATCGGCCCACCGGACGCATGGATGTTCATTTTCGCTTATTGGCTGAAACGACTCAACCGGTCAAACATAACACGGAAATGAAATTATTCTTGGGCGCCGCCGAGGTAATGGCACGCTTGCGGCTGTTGGGCACAGATGTGCTCAAACCGGGAGAAGAAGGCTGGCTGCAGTTGGAGTTTGCCGAACCGATTGTGGCTGTGCGCGGAGACCGTTATATTCTGCGACGTCCTTCTCCCCCTGAGACAGTTGGCGGTGGCGTCGTGGTTGATCCGCATCCCAAAGGCCGTCATAAGCGTTTCGACCAGTCAGTGCTGGATCGATTCGAAGCCCTGGCTCAGGGAACTCCCGCGGAAATCTTTTTGCAGGCTTTGCTGCCGCTTGGTGCAGCTCCCTTCAAAGATGTAGTGGGTGCGGCGAGTCTGGATCAATCTGTGGTCGATGGTGCGTTTGATGAGTTGAGTGCCAGTGGCCAGGTGATAGCGTTGGGTGGTGATCCGAAGGTGCAGCCGAACACCATCATCACTAGCCGGGGATATTGGAATCAGCTTGGGGCGCGCGCAGTGAGTGAAGTTGAAGCATACCAGGGTAATTATCTCTTCCGGCAGGGTATCCCACGTGAGGAGTTGAAAAGTCGCTTGGGAATTACGCCGAAGCTTTTCGATTCCCTGATAAAAAGCCTCGTAGCTAATGACCGTATGGAAGAGATTTCGTTACGTGAAGAACTGCCAGGGGTTAGTGCAATCCCTGTGATAAAGACTCCCGGGCATTCGGTTGCGTTTGAGGGTGAAGAGAAGAAATCTGTTGCGTCGTTATTGGATAAATTTAAGAAAAACCCATACACCCCACCATCTGTCAAAGAAAGCATCAATGATGTTGGGGAAGAAGCTTATAATGCCCTAATTGATCTTGGAAAATTGATCCCCCTTTCTGGTGAAGTTGTCTTCGCATGGGATGTTTATCAAGGTATGGTAGAGGCTGTACAGAAAATCTTACAAGAAGAAGGCACAATTAGTGTAGCCCAGGTGCGTGATCGATTCAATACCAGCCGTCGCTATGTCTTAGCCTTTATGGAACATTTAGACGCCATCGGAGTTACTGTGCGTGTGGGAGATGTACGCAAACTGAAGGCACGGCAATAAGAATACAATTTACTATACAGTGCATACTAAGTACTGATCTCTTCTAACTACTATCCATCAATTCATGAATTCAGAAACCTGGAACAAAATCATCACATCTTTCCCTGAGCCCCATTTATTGCAAAGCTGGCAGTGGGGAGATGTAAAATCAAAATTTGGCTGGGAGCCGTTTTATAAGATCTGGGGAGATGATGGTAATCCTGACGCAGCCGCATTGATATTGCAGCGCAGCATCCCTATTGCTGGTTTTTCTGCACGCCTGCGAGTTTTATATGTTCCCAAGGGACCGCTGTTGCGTGATTGGGGGGATGAACGTCTCCGCAATCGAGTCCTTGATGATTTGCAAAAACTGGCTCGAGATAGGGGGGCGATATTTATCAAGATCGACCCTGATGTTCCCTTGGGGGTGGGGGTTCCCGGCGAGTTGGATGCGGTCGAGAATTCTTTAGGTGATGCGCTCTGTGTGGATCTGACTCATCTTGGATGGAGATTCTCTGACGAACAGATCCAATTTCGTAATACTGTTCTTCTAGATCTAACTGTTTCTGAAGACGAGATGTTGGCTCGCATGAAACAGAAAACGCGTTACAACATCCGTTATGCAGGACGCAAGGGTGTCGTTGTGCGCATAGGCACAGAAGATGATTTGGGACTGCTCTATCGCATGTACGCAGAAACGTCTACACGTGACGGATTTGTTATCCGTGGGGAAGAGTATTATCAGAGTGTATGGGGGACATTCCTAAAAAATGACATGCTCGATCCCTTGATTGCCGAGGTTGATGATGAGCCTGTGGGTGGGTTGATGCTCTTCCGTTTCGCAGATCGCGCTTGGTATTTGCATGGCATGTCCCGCGATCTGCACCGTAAGAAAATGCCCAATTATCTCCTGCAATGGGAAGCCATGCGTAGAGCGAAGGAAAAAGGTTGCACAGTATATGACCTCTGGGGCGCGCCGGAAGTTTTCGATGAGAGCGATTCAATGTGGGGTGTATTTCGTTTTAAACGCGGCTTAGGAGGAACTGTTCAACGAACCATTGGCGCTTACGATTACCCCGTGCGTCCAGTGATGTATAAATTGTATACCCAAATCCTGCCGCAAATTTTGAATGTTATGCGAAGCCGTAGGAGAACTACAACAAATCGCGGATTAGAAAGATAAACCGCTAAGAACGCCAAGGACGCGAAGGGAGGAAGAATGGAAAGAAATATCGAGGAGATTGCTACTATTATTGTTGATGCTGCGATAATGGTACATCGTTCCTTGGGACCAGGATTGTTAGAATCAGCATATCAACAATGCTTTTCGTACGAACTTCGAAAACGTGGTTTGAATGTAATATGTGAAGTTCAATTACCGATTGTTTATGATGGTCAGCAAATTGATGCCGGATATCGAATTGATATGCTTGTAGAAAATTGCATTATTATTGAAAATAAGACTGTTAAGAAGATACTGCCTATTCACGAGGCTCAATTGCTAACATATCTCAAACTTCGAAAACTTCAGCTTGGCTTCCTATTAAATTGGAATTCTCGACTAATGAAACATGGAATTAAGCGAATGGTCAATAACTTGATAGAACATAATAAAATAGCTTAGCGCCCTTTGCGCCTTTGCGGTTAGAAAA
>CAZLNX010000441.1:0-4818 GCA_964560795.1 uncultured Anaerolineales bacterium
GTACGCATGCAATATGTCAATCTGGGCAACACCGGCCTAAAAGTGTCCCGTATCTGCTTAGGGATGATGTCCTTTGGCTCACCAAAATGGCGTGATTATATTCTCGATGAAGAAGAAGGCCGTCCAATCATCCAACGCGCTGTAGAAGCTGGGATCAACTTCTTCGACACCGCCAATGTATACTCTGCTGGTGTCAGTGAGGAAGTCACTGGCCACTCCCTGCGCGAATTTTCCCGCCGCGAAGAAGTGGTCATCGCCACCAAAGTTTATTTCCCATACAACGACAAACCCAACCAGGGCGGACTCTCACGGCTGCACATCATCCGAGCTGCAGAGGATTCTCTGCGACGTTTAGGGACAGATTATATCGACCTCTACCAGATCCACCGCTGGGACTATGAAACACCCATCGAAGAAACTCTCGAAGCCCTACACGATCTGGTCAGAGCAGGCAAAGTGCGTTATATCGGTGCATCCAGTATGTTCACCTGGCAGTTTGCCAAATCACTCTACCTGACCGATCTGAACAACTGGACGCGTTTCGTTTCCATGCAGAACCACTATAACTTGGTCTACCGTGAAGAGGAGCGCGAGATGATCCCCCTCTGCATAGACCAGGGCATTGGTTTAATCCCTTGGAGCCCCTTAGCACGCGGCTTCCTGGCTGGCAACCGCTCCCGCAACAAATCCGGAGAGTCTACCCGCGCGAAATCGGATAACATTGCTCACAGAATGTATTATCAAGAACCCGACTTCGATGTCCTCGACCGGGCTATCGAACTGGGCCAGCGTCACGGAGTCTCATCGGCGCAAATTGCCCTGGCCTGGATGCTGCACAAACCGGGAATTACTTCGCCCATCATCGGGGCCAGCAAGATGCGGCATCTCGAAGAGGCTATCGCGGCCATCGACATTCAACTCAGCAATGAAGAAATCGCCTATCTCGAAGAACCCTACCAACCCCACCCGGTTCTCGGTCACACATAACATGTTCCACAACATTCCACAACCCGTCCGCGACCGAATGTATCACCTTGAAGCGCAAGATATGCGTGATCGGCAGGATGGAACGCATCGCCTCGAACGATTACGGCAAATCCCCCCAGAAACGGGGCGATTCCTGGCCCTGATGGCGGCTTCTGCTCCCCAAGGGGAGTTTCTAGAAATTGGAACCTCAGCAGGGTACTCCGCCCTGTGGATTTCTTTAGCCCTTCAAGAGCGTTCTGCTACACTCCACACCTTCGAAGTGTTACCCGACAAAATAGCTCTAGCCATCAAAACGTTCCGCCAGGCTAAAGTTGAGCACCAAATCAAGCTCATTGATGCCGACGCCCGTCTCCACCTGCCAGATTATCAAGATATCGTCTTTTGCTTCTTGGATGCTGAAAAAGAAATCTACAGCGATTGTTATGAATTGGTCATCCCCAATCTTCTCCCTGGGGGGCTGTTTCTGGCTGACAATGTCATCAGTCATGCCAACGATCTCGAACCTTTCGTAAACCATGCCCTTGACGATCAGCGCGTTGATGCCCTGGTGATACCCATCGGCAAAGGCCTTTTACTCTGTCGAAAACCCAACAAAAAAATCTAGTTATGTCTGCAAAAAAGCCCACCTGGATTGAAATAAGCAGCCCCGTACGTTCAGAGCCGGAACGTGGCATTTACAGCGCTGTTTACACCATCAAAGAACTCTCTGCTCGCGGTGTTTTCCCCCAAAATAAGGTTGAATATTTCCACAAAACCACCCGTCTAAAAGATTTCTACTGGCGCACGTACTGGGCCCGCGGTGATATTATTGCAGCGGGTGGTCGTGACGAATTCCTGCGAAAAACGGATGCTATTGTCGTGTTCATGCACGGCTGGGATGGCAGCGAGGCTATTTGGGAGAATCTCCCGGCACGGTTGTGCGCTGAAGAACGCAATCTTCTAGTACTGGTGCCAGATGTCAATGGCTTTGGGCGCTCCCCCTTTCTCATGCCAGATGAGATGGATTTCGACGAGTGTGATCCTGCTGGTGATATGCGTGCGGTGGAAACCTGGCTGGAAGTGTTAGGGATTCTCGGCGGGCGGCGGCATGTTCCCATTATCTTCGTCGGGCACTCGATGAGCGGTGCAGCACTCTTCTATTTTCGAGAGGGCCGCTGGAGCCAGCACACCATCGGACGCTGCGCAATCGCCCCTGCACTTTTAATGAACGATATCCTACGCAAAGGTTTCTTCAGCACTATGGGGGTTAGCATTTGGGCTGGAGCACGCCTGCTGCTAGAAAAATTGACCGAAACCATATCTCCCCTGGTAATCAATCAACTCATTTCTGGAGCCAGTAAAGCTGTCCAGGCGGAGCATAAACGCATCTTCAAACTAACCCATAAATCTACATTGGCACACACATTTTACGCCATGGGTCAGGCCAAACGCCCATCGCACAGAGGGGATTGGACACACTTCAAAGTGCTGCTTGGTCACAGCGACCGGCTCGTGGGGTTGGACCCTATGCTTAAGTTACTCGTCGATCTGGGGTTCCGCTCGCGACAGGTCCGTGTGGTGCTGGGCGATCATTATTTCTTCTCTGTAGGGCAAAACAGCCGCCGACTGCACAGCGAGGGCCGCGAAATTACGTTGGAAGAAATTCGAGATTTAGTCGGCCAATGCCGCCGATAACAGACATACAGAAGCTAACTTTTTGCGAAGCACCCCATAAGGGAAACAAAGTTTCGCTTCTTACGGCTTGTTAGTACCAAGGGATGCTTGACTCGGACTGTGATCCCTTCTACAATGAATTTACCAAATTATTCAAAACACTATTCATCTATGTTCGCAAGGAGGCTCCTATGTCTGGATGGTTGAAAGCAGGTCTGATTGGCTTGGGTATTTTGGTAGTATTGGGCTTACTGGGGCTAATCCCTTTTATTGGCCTTTGCACAATACCCCTTCGCTGGATAACTTATATTGTCGTAGGAGTCCTTGCGGCTTCCTATATGCTTGCTCCGCGTGATACCGGAGAAGCTGCAAAACAAGGTGCACTGGCGGCTGTGGTCGCTTCTGCGGGGGGCGGTCTGGTTAATCTAGTCATTACCATGATCGGAGCTGCAACCGGCGGTGCGGCGCAATTCACGCAGATCTTTCAAGAAATGCCACCTGAAGTCATGCAGCAACTTCGTGACTCAGGTATCCCCCCCGAATTGCTCTTCGGTCCAGGTGGCACTGCCGCTGGCGGAGCAGCTGCGATAGGCGGTGCGGCCATCTGTGGATCGATGTGCTGCGTGGGAGGCATTGTCTTGGCTGCTGCACTGGGCGCCCTCGGAGCGTGGGTCTACGCTAATTCTAAATCTAATTAGAGTCAACATAGAGCGGAACCCATTCTTCAGGGGATGCTCTCCTCTGGAATTCCAGTTGTTATATCCCCTTGAGATACTAATCCTCTCGAGGGGATTCTGTTTAATCCCTTTCGTCACGGTATAATATCTCCAGTAAAAAAAGGAGATTATAGATAATGTCTGAAACTTTGAAAATCGTCATCCCCATGGCGGGATTCGGTACGCGGCTGCGGCCCCACACCTGGAGTCGCCCGAAGCAGTTGATCAGCCTGGCAGAACAGAGCGTGCTTGCCCACGTTATAGATATGTTTTCTACACTGTCCGACCCTGAAAACGTCGAATTCATTTTCATTGTTGGCTACCTGGGAGAAAAGGTTGAGGCCTACATGAATGAATATCATCCGGAATTCAATGTTCGCTATGTAGTACAGGATGAAATACGAGGTCAATCTCACGCTATCCATCTTACTAAAGAATATCTCAGCGGTCCCATGTTGATGGTTTTCGCCGATACACTCATCGAGACCGATTTATCGTTTTTAGCAGATGAAGAGGCTGATATGGTCGCCTGGGTGAAACCCGTCCCTGACCCGCGCCGTTTTGGTGTGACCGAAGTTGGGGAGGATGACTGGGTGAAACGACTTATTGAAAAACCCAAAGATGTTTCCAACAATCTCGCGGTGGTAGGGTTCTACTATTTCAAAGATTCGGATGCATTAATTGCTGCAATCGAAGAACAAATGGACCAAGGCCGCGAACTCAAGGGAGAATTCTATCTGGCTGATGCCATCAACATCATGTTGGAAGATGGGGCGAAGATGCGCACCGAGCGGGTTCAAATCTGGCTGGATGCTGGAACGGCTGAGGCGGTATTGGAGACCAACCGTTACCTGTTGAAGCACGGTCATGACAACACGGCTGAGGTGGGACGTGAGGGCAATATTACGGTGATCCCGCCAGTATTCGTTCACCCAACAGCGATTGTCGAAGCTTCGGTGATCGGTCCCTTCGCAGCTATTGGCGCGAACTGCACTATCAAAAATAGCGTTATTCGCGATTCCATCATCGAGCAAGGTGCCCAAGTCGAAGAGATTATTCTTGAAGGTTCCTTGATTGGTGAAAACGCCGTTGTGGATGGAGGGGCTGAAAGCCTGAACGTAGGTGATAACTCGGAAATAAAAATCTAAAGTCTCCTTTGATACTTTGGGCAAACGAAAGAATTATTCATGACAGATTCAGTTGAATGCCATTCGGGCTACGAATATGCAAACCGCCCGGTGGCATTTTTGTGGGAAGGTGATCGCATCGAGGTCGATGAGATTATTGCCAGTTGGCGCCTTCCCAATGGCAAACGTTTTCGGGTTCGCTCAACTGGTGATGGAATATTTGAACTACAATACGATCAGTTAAATGATCAATGGAGCATACAACAAAGATAATATGTACGAAGCCATCATCGGTCTCGAAGTCCATGCAGAAATTGCCACCCAATCCAAGATGT
>CAZLNX010000442.1:0-4792 GCA_964560795.1 uncultured Anaerolineales bacterium
GAATACCAGGGGCGCACGGTGGAGCAGCTTATCTTTATCTCAGCACTGGCGGGTGGATTGGGGATCTTGTTTCCGTTCTTGATCCCGGCACCGGTATCCTGGGGCGTCCCGCTGATCTTGCTGGTCTTGCCCTATTTCCGGTTGCGCTCTGCTGCCAGGAAGATGCGCGTACGCGCCGAACAAGCAGTACCTGAAATGGCTGCCTTGATTTCGGCGGAAACGGCCGCCGGGGTATCCCCTGAAGAGGCCTTGATGCAGGCATCCAAGATGCCGGGTCCGTTAGCCGGTCTGGTTCGGGAAGCTTCCGCCCAGGCTGCCTATTTGGGAATTCCGGTATTCTCGCATGAAAAGCGAAAAGGCTCCTTACGAGAAGCCTTCGAAAAGAGCGGTATTGGCGCACTGCGCGCTTTTGGGGTGCAGTTGGATGTGGCTGCCAGCAAGGGTGTGGATGTCGCCCAACGCATGAGCGAGATTTCTTCTTCCCTGGCGGCAGAATATCGTCAGCGTTTGCTGCGAAAGGCGGAAAAGCTGGATACCGGCATGACCGTGGCGGTAGCGATCTTCTATTTCGTCCCCATGATGGCGCTGATCCTGGTTCCGCTGTTGATCGAAGCTGTCAATGCGATTTGAAAGCATCGGACACAGATTTTCAGGATTTTTTATCTGTGTTTATCCTGGATATCTGTGTCCCAATATCTTGAAAAGGAAATATGGCCGCACAACTTCCTCCCCTGGCGCAACACCTGGCCGCTGAACTGGCCAGAGATATCGCCCGGGTGAATGAACCTTATCGCTCGAACCTGCTGCTCTGGCTCGTCGATCTCGCCGGTCGAGACATGGACGATCTGGATACCGATCTCGCCCATTGGCTCGCTGACCTGGAGGGTGCTCAGATCATCGAGCAATATGCCCTGGTGCGGGATGTATGCAAAAAGGCGAAACGACATTTCGGTTTGCATAAAAGACGGAAGCGAAGACGGTGAAAAGAAAAACAGTACTGATCGCTCTCTTATTGATATCCCTGGTATGGCTGCCCAAGGCCGATGTGCAGGCGGCTGCATACCCGCGATCCTATTCGGATCCCCTCCCAGAGCATCCGACCAGGGCGCTCTTGCATCAGGCACCCAAACAGGGTGTCCACTACGATCCTGCATCCCGAAGTTGGGTTTTCTACGGAGTGCCCATTGAGCGAGTGCGCTATGAGATACCCGGTGCTGGGATCGACCTGGTGCGCGTATTGTTTTTGAGCAGGACGGGTGTTCCATACAAGGTATGGGTTGCTGTTGGCCTGGAATGGGAGTCGGAATACCTGGCACTGGGTCCCTGGCAGTCTGCCGAGCAGGCACAGGCGATCGGCTTGCATGAAACCCTGTTGAAAGTGTATATCAGTGAAACCCAGGGCACGCTGCACCCCCAGGTGAATGATAGCGGCATGCAGTGGACCGATTGCCCACCGGAATCGGCGTGTGAATATGGCAGCTTTCTCGATACCATGCATCACGACCTGTCGAACCTGTTTATCGACTACGAAATGGCTCCCGGCTGGTATCCCTGGGGCTTCCTGTTCTGGAACCTTGAGATTTACGAATTACAACCACATTATCCAGCAAATAGATTTCTATGGAGAGTAGAGTGAGATGACCATCGATCTGAGAAAGTTCAAAGGGTATTTGACACCCAAGTATGTTGCCCTGGGATTGGCTGTACTGGCTGTGTTAGCTGTTTTCGGCCTGGCTGCATTGAGCATTATCATCCGACCAAGCGAGACGATTACACAAGCGCTCCCAACACAAACGGCTACCAAATTGCCACCCACACCAACCCAAAAGCCAACACCCAAACCTACATTGGCACCCCCTGCACCGACTCCACCGAGTATCCACCATGTCTCCTGGACCAATCGGGAAACAGGTATCTATTTGCGGGATGCGCCGGGGGACGCACTAATCCTGGACGCTATTCCCAACGGCGAGGAAGTCAGCGGGTTAGGCGCGCAGACCACCTATGGAGGAATGGAATGGATGGAAGCCAGCTATCGGGGCCAATCGGGGTGGATTGCCACGTCCTACCTGTTTGAAATCGAAGGCAACTATGAAAGCATTGGCAAGGAAGGCCGCTGGCTTTTCCGGGACATAAACGGTGCCATTGATATGTATCTCTGGTTTGGCACCCCCTTCCAGATATTACAGGTGACCAAAGATAATGACGGCATGACCTGGCAGGAAATCCGCCTGCCAGACGGTTCCACAGGCTGGATGAAAGTGAAGTAACGGTGCGCTTGAAACGGATATCCGATGCGTGATCTTCTGATTGTCCCCTTTGTTATGTGGTTAGCCATTTGCGCAATCCAGGATTACAGGACAGGGGAAGTGAGCAACTGGTTGACAATTCCCCCATTGGGATTGTCACTGTTAGCGCGCCTGGTTGGTTGGCTGGCGACACCTTGGTGGACGATTAGTTTGGTTTGGGCGTTGACGCTCTTCCTATGGTATCGGGATAAGCTGGGCGGTGCGGACGCCAAAGCCTGGCTGACGTTCTCGTTGCTTGGTGAAGTATTCTTTTTGGGTGCCTTCATCGGATTGATGATCTGGTATGCAGCCGTGTACTGGGCGTATGCCCGTTTAGATCACAGTGGCACGAATCGCTTTCCAGGTTATCCTGGTTACCTTATAGGATTATGTTTAATTGTTAACTAAATTCAAATTTCCAACTTACTTACTTCCAGAGATCAATCCCAGGGAGATCCCCCCTTGGGCCCACCTAAAATGTGTATTCCCTCAGGCATTTGTTGGTATAAGCCCAATTATGAAAATAATTGTTTCACTACATCAAAATGTTCCTTCATCTCAATAGGATCAATATCATAATCCCAGGCATTTGGTAGAGCATCTTCAATATACTGAGTTAGGGTCTTCATTTCAATGATCCCTTGACGGAGCAAAAATAGGACATCTTGAATATCTGTCTCGATGCCGCGAGCAATTTTACTAAGAGCAATACTATATGGATCGTATACATATACTGAAATACTACCAAATATACCCACAAGTTGATGTCGGTTAGAAACTTCTGGAGGAAGGGGAACAAATTCATCTATGGGGATGATTTCTACTTCCATATTAAGTTCTCGGGAGATTTCATCAATAATTGCTTCTAATTCCGCTGGCATGGCTTCAATAGTACAGTCGATATCAACAGTTCGGCGTTGGCTACCTAAAAAACATAGTGCACTACCACCCAATAAATAGAGTTGAAAAGGTTCAGTAGATTGTTCACCTAATCTCTCTAAAAACTCACGAATTTCTTCTCTGGCTAGGCTTTGGCCCATTCCCTTTCCTTCCGCATTCGTGCCAAAATCCGTTTTGCGGCATGATCATAAGTACCATACCAATTCACGGACAAATTTGTGATTTCCTTATGCCGCTTTGCTAACTGCTTCAATCGTTCCAGAGCTGTTCCATCACCTGAAACTTTTAATTCTTCTGAAAAATTATCTTGAATTTTTTGGAAGGAAGCCAGCAATCCCTCCAATTCTTCTGAATAAACTATTTGAAGCAAATAGGCAGCAGTATAGTACAACTTAAAGTTTAACTTCTGAGAATCATCTAATAGATTTAACGTGTTTTGTGCTTCTGGAGCGTATTCCGGATGCTGCAATAATACTGGAATCAAAGCTAAACGGATTCTAGCATCCTTGTGAGCAACAAGACCTGCCATAAGTTCTGATGGAGAAAGAGAAGTCGCTACTCTTGGAATAGTATCGCCAACAACAAAATTGACCCCTATTCGGTTCATCTCACCAATCAATTGGTTTGCTGGATACATACTCATATTTTAGCACGAGAAAAGTCTCATCTCGTTTGTTGATTGGGATAATCTTTGACAAAATCTTTCTACAGAACGAGGCTTATTTGCTTTTCAATTCTACTCGAGTAATTCCAGGTCAGTTTCACGGTTGACGAACATAGCCACTCTTTCACTAGATAAGCATGATTATTATAAACATGATTATCTTATCACCAAGAAAATCCTATAGAACCCCATCTCGGAGATTCATTTTAGAACGCTTGATCTTGACAGGGGGCAGAAACATCATATAATCCATTTTGTAGCGTTCATTCTGAGGGGCACTTTGTTAAGTGCCTGCGATCAGAATGGCGCTTTTTTTGTTTAATTATTTTGCATGTTCTTTGCGGAGGCTCTTGATGAAAACGTACTTGTTGTTACGCAAATTCCTGGGTGATGAGCGCGGCGACTTGGTGGACCAGTCCCTGATCTGGGTGCTGATCGCTATCGCGGCTATCGCTGCCCTGACCACTTTGGGTGGCAAGATCGTCGATACGCTGACCACGATTGCTGGGTCGTTATAGCGTGAGGTCTGAGATGATTGCCAAGCGCTTTATCTGGGACAAACGCGGTGACCTGGTTGAAGCGGCGATGACCTTGCCGTTGATGCTGCTGGTTACATTGGGCCTGGTCAATCTGGCACTGGCCGGGATCGCCGGTTTACACGCTAACAATGCCGCCAACTACGGCGCCCGACGTGGGTCGGTCGCGCAGCAAAATCCGGCTTCTCAAGCTGCCAGCGCAGCCTGGGAAAAACTCGCCGCCGTCCATATCGGTGAATACGGAGTATCTACCTCAGCCCCAGGTGGGCGTGGTGGAACGGTGCAAGTAGTTGTTACCTATAGAGTGCCCAATTATTTTGCCAACCTGGCAGCTTTCTTTGGCGGCGGCACATCGCCATATATTGACGGCCAATCGGTAAGCACCTTCCGACAAGAGGGCTGGT
>CAZLNX010000443.1:0-4791 GCA_964560795.1 uncultured Anaerolineales bacterium
AAATCAAACAATGAGAAGTCGACCAGTTCCACAGCCTCACCGCTTTGGGCAGTTGCCCACGGTTCGAGGCAGATAAGTATCGAAGCAACGTCAGGCAATCCCGGCCGGGGATTTAGCACACCCCCTAAAGCGGCCGGTACAAGATTGTCTCCGAGCTGCATACGCAAACCCGCCCGACAGCGGGGTTCCTTATAGGAACAGAAAGACAGCGCTGTGTTCGGAACAATCTCATGCGCTAAACGCCGGAGCAGCGCTTCAATGGCCCGCAGTTCCAGCGGCTCGGTCCTTTTCAATAACAAGGACAAGGCATCACTCAAACGCCCGCCCTGCTTCAATTGCGAGCGTATCGAATCTCCTATATCGTTATTTTGAAGGATTTCAGATGAAGTGCGCAGCAAGCCGTCCTCACCCTGTATCAGCCAAGCACACAGCGAATGTATGTACGATCCAGCAACATCGGTATTGAATCCGGGCGGCCCCATGGGCAAGTTAGGATCTCCCTCGCCGTCGAACATCTGGCGTACCATGCCGGAAAGATCGACTTCGGACCAGTCGACCTGCCATGGTTGATATTCGGGCAGCGCTGCCCGAATCGCGTTTGCTGCTGACCCTACCGGATGATTCGGATCACGCGCCCTTGCAGAAGCGGCGTAAATGCGACCGAGCTTAACCCGTGTACTACGCTCTGCCTCTGATTCTAAATGCAATTTCTTCAGCTTTTTAGCCAAGTTAGCCAAACGCTCCTGCATGACCTTTTCCAGCAGGTCGGTAGGTGCAGGGCGCAGACTCAGGGCCTGACGCATGGCCTGAAAGAAGGTTTCAGAGTGTAAACCCTCTTGCGAAGCGTCTTTCAACTGCTGGAGAATTTGTTCCCGCCTGGTATTGTCTGGTCTTGCCCCCTTCATTATTTGCTCGGCAGCCTCCCGAAGCCGCTTACGCCCATCGTGCAGACGACGCTTGAGCGTGCCTTCCGGAATATCCAGAAACTCGGCAGCTTCTCTGAGGCTGTAAGCTTCGAAATAAAACAAAACCACTGCCTCACGTAAGTTTTCGGAAAGATGCCCCACTGCTTCATGAACCAGGGCGACAAGTTCCAGCCGCTCCAAACGGTCTCCCGGCGGAGGGACTTCGGCATCGGGCGGTGTTTTAAGCTCTGCTCCGTGTTGCTTCGACCTTTTCGCCTTTAGACGTCTGGCCTTACGGACCACGATTGTGCGCAGCCAGGGGCCAAATCGCCGCACATCTTTCAAATTCGCCAGTTTCTCAATCGCGGCGCAAAATGCCTCGGACGCCGCATCCTCGGCCAGGGCAAAATCCCCGGTAACGCCATAAGCGGCCGCGCGGGCCGCGCCCCAATACAGGCGAAAGAGTTCGGCTATGGCGCCCGGCTCGCCCTGCTTTGCTCGCTGTACGCAATCTTGTTCGTTGCTCTGTTCCATGTCAATAATATGTGCCCTGTAGTCGGCTCAAGGTTCGCATTTTTTTCCAAAGAATTATAGCAGAATTGTCTGTTTAGGATAGATGCGCTGTGAGGTTGAAGGGGTCCGGAATTCTTGGTAGTTCGTAACAAATCCACATCCAAAACTGTCATGCACAAATCATCAACTCCCTCTGTCTGTGGGCACAAAAACAAACTTACGCGCTGGAACAGTTTTTTCATCTACTTTGTATCAAGATTTCCAGACTGATAATGCCCCCTGTTGTCAGGGAAGGCATTGTAATCTATGGTTGATTCATGCACCAACGCCCTCAATGCCCGCGATTCTTCATTACAGAAACCGTCCTCTCAAGAGGATTAACTGTCACAACATCCACAAATCCGTCCCCGCTAACATCCACAACCTCCAAATCCTTAACACATCCCCCAACCGTATACATCGCATCCCCCAAAAACATCCCCGGCTTCTCCCGCCGGTTCTCCAAGACTGTCACACTCCTGTCTTCCCAATTCCCAACCACAACATCAACCAACCCATCGCCATCATAATCAGAGACAGCCAAACTCCCAGCACCCTCAGCCTGCAACATGGTATGCCTCCCCCCAGACAAAAACGCCGACCCCGCCTCATTAATCAACACCCCCACCCCCCCCACGCCCCCAATAAAAACAACATCCACCAACCCATCATACGTAACATCCACAAGCTCGAAATCCACAACACTGCCAGGCAAACGAACAACATCACCTGACCCACCAAGAACATCATACAACAAAACAATCCCAACATCCCTCCCCCACAAAACCACCTCCTTAATCCCATCCCCGTCAAAATCCGCCATCCCAACATCATCAAACCACTCCTCAAAGGTATACCTCATGGTATACCCACTCCTGGGATCCTCAAAATACCCCATCCCAATCTCAACATCAAAACCATTCAACCCAACAAATTCCAAAACCCCATCCCCGTCAATATCATCCACATCAATCACCCTCGTCCCGCTAAACATCGAATACCGAGAAATCCGGCGAAACTCACCCACCCCATTATTGCGGGCAGTAATAATCCCCCCATCCCCGACGACAACAACATCATTCGCGTCATCCCCATCGACATCAACAACCACCAAATCAATCACATTCGCCCCAAATTCAAACGTCCGCTCCCTTAAAAAATCACCAGGATACTCAGGATTATTATACCTAATCGAAACCCCCTGAACATCACTAGACCCCGTAACAATGTCTTTTAGTCCATCCCCATCCAAATCACCAACTCCCAGACAATTCGGATCAGTCATAGCATAATTAACAACCCCATTAGGATTTTGCAGCCCGATAAACGCCAAATCATCAATCCAAACCCTGTCAGCCCCCGCGCTATCAGACTTATCCTTCTGATAAGTCCAAGAAAAATCATGATACCCCTCATCCAAGCGATAAGCCACCTCAGCCCACCCGGTCTCCCCGCTCCAAATCTCCTCGATAACACCATCAATCCTGAAAATCAACTTGTCGTACTTGGCCTCAGTAGAAGTCCGAACCTTAAATCCAATCTCACCAAGCCCAGTAGTGTACGACAAGTATATCGTTGCACTCTCCCCATCACCAACACCCAAACTCTGAACAGCCCCGTCCACGACTCCCCACTTGCAGCTGTCAGGTTCCCAAGGCAAACGTAAAAAACCCCCACTAGAAAAATCGTCCAGCACGACCCTGTCAACAGGATTCTCAGGGCTACTTACAAGCAACCTGTAATTCCCGGTCTTCCCCTTGTACCCGGCAACCCTAATCAAAACCTCACGCCCCTTCCTCAGAGATACATTCAATGAAGAGCCCGTCTCACAAAAATCATCATTCCACCCAAGCACCGTCCCGTCAGAATCATAGACCGCCAAAGTCGTATCAAAACTGCTCCCGCACAAACTCACAAGATAGTCATTACTAAACCCCGGTACAAACGAATGCCAAACCGCATTCACATCATCACCCCCCGCAGGCCCCTTTTCACTGCCAACAATCCCGTCCGTACTCCCAAAATAAGCCACTCCGGTATACACCGGCACAACATCCCCGCCAAAAACACAAGAAACAGTCAACAGCAAAACAAGGTTCTCCGCCAGAAATTTCATCTTCTTCTCCTTAGAATTGAGATTTCCCATTTAGCTTCACAAACGTGGCTCCTTCACTTCATTTACTCCATAGTAACATTGCATTCAGTCTGTTTTCAATAGTTTTTGCCATGCACTCAGTCAACATTTCTGAGAGCTAACGGGGTTATGCTGTGATTCTTCGCATTTTGGCAAATGGTTATACAGTGACATGTGCTAACAAATCTAGAGGCACCCTCATTTCGCTACGCTTCATTCGGTGCCCTGAGCTTGTCGTTCTGTCCCGTGCAACCGCAACGCACATCATAACGAAAAGACGATTACGATTATTCGCAACGCGACTATTATGCTATCACTGTCTGTACCCAACACAGATCTTGTCTGTTTGGCGTGATTGACAACGGCGATATGCTGTTAAACGATGCCGGCCGGATGATTGACGAAACGTGGAGCCAAATCCCGGAATATCTCCCTGACGTTGAATTGGATGTGACGCAGGTTATGCCAAACTACCTACATGGAATATTCGTTGTTCGCGAGGTAGGGACGGCTCCCCAAGGCTGCGTCACAATTAATTCTAAGGGTATTTTGAATGTCGAATATCGAACACTGAATAACGAATAACGAAGGGACAAAAATACCAATCGCTGTTTCAAGCGTTTAAATGAGGTTCGACTTTTGTGAGCGAGCATACTTCGAAATTCATCATTCGATATTCGGTGCCATTATTCAATTGTGACACAGCCTGCCCGTGGCCGTCCGAATCTTCGGATTGAAAATGGACGCAAAGGCGAAATTGCCACGTCGGACCACGATATCTCTTTTTCAGCAAACAACTTAATGACATGTGCCCCCCTCCAGAGCATGCTTAGACGCATTTTTCCTGAGCTGGTTTTATGTCGCTATCGCGACCAAGGTTGCTCCAGGCAAGCCGCTGCTTTGGAGGGTCAAAAGGAGCTTTAAGAGAAAGTTGGTTTTAGGGACCGGCAATGGATATGGCACCCTCAATTTACTGATCTACTTTTTTCGACCATGGCCATGGGAGAACGCCCAGACGATAAGCCCAATTAATCCACTGCGCTGTCATTTCCTTGACACGTTGGGGATACTGAGCCGCCAGGTTATTTAATTCTGTCCTGTCAGCTTGCAGGTCGTATAATTCCCATTTATTTAATTCACTCTGGGGAATTTCACTGTCACTCCAGGCACGGGCCACGAGTTTCCACTTCCCTAAACGTA
>CAZLNX010000444.1:0-4789 GCA_964560795.1 uncultured Anaerolineales bacterium
TGTTTGTTTTTCGTTAGCCCTTTATTTGATTTTCATGGCTTGGTAGTTACCTTGATAATAGGTTACGGTCTCACAGTGGGGTCAAATAGTTTACTGTGTTCTTGAATTGCATAACGGTCAGTCATACCGGCAATATAGTCGCAAATTGTTCGTTCAAGACCAATTTTATCGATCCGTTTCTCGATATGACGGGGAAGCATGGCGGGCTCCCTTTGATAAGCTTGGAAAAGGTAGCTGATCAGACGCTCAGCTTTATCCTGCATACGGATCACGCGATAGTGACGATAAAGGTTGGCATAAAGGAAATCCTTTAGCTTGCGATTGCGATGATGCATATCTTCGCTGAAACTGGCGATGTTATGGTCCAGTCGCTGCAGGTTTTCGACAGATTTTACACCACTCTCGCGCAAGCGCTGACCAGTGGTATTCACCATATCTGTGATTTCCAGCCCGATTAACCGCCTGATTAAGCGGTGGCGATTGAGTTCGTCGATCTCCGATTTACGCAGACCAACGCTTTCGATGACGATCTCCCAAAGGGTAATCCCTTCCAGCATTGCTGGTGTGATCATCCCAGAGCGCAAACCATCATCTAAATCATGAGCTGTATACGCCATTTCGTCAGCGACATTGGCAATCTGAGCTTCTAGATGGCCGCGCAGGTCGGGATTGAAATCGGTGGCATCAGAGATGTCGTATTCAGTCTCGTGTTTGACAATGCCCTCGCGAGTTTCCCAGGTCAGGTTCAACCCCGCAAATTCGGGGTAACGTTTGGCTAACTCAGTGACAATGCGAAAAGATTGCTTGTTATGATCAAAACCGCCGTGATCTTTCATCAGGCGATTGAGAATTTTCTCGCCAGAATGGCCGAAAGGGGAGTGTCCTAGATCATGAGCCAGGCAGATCGCTTCGACCAAATCTTCATTGGCGCCCAAAGCGCGTGCAATGGTACGGCCAAGCTGAGCAACTTCCAGGGTGTGGGTCAGTCGCGTGCGGTAATAATCACCCTCTGAAATGATGAATACCTGCGTTTTATATTCCAACCGGCGGAAGGCCGTCGTGTGCAGGATTCGATCCCGGTCGCGTTGAAAGGAAGTGCGATGTTTAGGCTCATCTTCAGGATAAGCACGCCCTTTGGAATCTTTGCTACGAATGCCGTAAGGAGCCAGGGCCTGGTCTTCTAACTCTTCAAGCTGTTGGCGAGTAAATATCATAATCTTCTCTACAATCTCTCAAATTATGAGGGCGTGTAAGTCTAATTCAGGAATTTATTTATGTCAACGAGGCTTTCTTGACATTTATTCTTGGATTTGGGCCTGCAAACGCCCTAAACCAGTATCTATTTCTTGAAGTGTGGTCTGGGCGCTTTCATTCTTATCACGTTCTGCGCGCACAAAACGTGTATAGGGAGCGATGGTAGTGTTGATATGCTCCAGACTGCGGTCGATTTCGCGCTCAAAATGCTTACGTAGTGCATTGGTCAATTGTTCTCGCATGGCCGCAATTTTTTCACGCATCTCCCTTTTTGCCGCTCGACGCCGTGCAGGAATGATAAATAATCCCAGGGCAGCAACCAGACTTGCTAATAATATTCCGGTGATGTCGGCAGTCAGGGTAGTAGCGATGGCTGCAACGATGGCACCCAGGCCTACGGCTCCAATTTCCAGCGCGGCTGCTGCGGCAACAGCATTTTGAGCGCCCTGGGCAATCTGCTGGGCTTCTTTGGATTTGTCATACGTTTCGACAACTCCTTTGGCTTCGCGCCCGATCCCCTCAATCAACCGTTCGCGGTTGTAATGGAAGGTACTGGCAGCTTCATCACCGACGATGCGGTCTTTGTGCTTCCTGCGTCGCTCGGCAATATGTTCGGTAACAGCCTGCCATTGACGCAGATCTGAGTCGACCATCCAATCGATCAGCTCGTTGACTTTGCTCTCAATGCGTTGAGGCGTGTCAGCAACAATCTGATTTTCGAATTCCAATTGAATGCGTTCTTTTTTGATTAGATCAAAAACGCGCGCCAGGCGCATGGTTTCATCGAAATAGGCTTCACCGCGCTGCTCCATTTCGTAGAGTACATTATCAATATCGGACATGCGGAATTCGAAATCGCGGCGCATATCGTCACTATAGATATCTAACTGTCTATCCACATCTTCGAGCATGTCAAAATCATCTTTGAGCAGGCCAAGCCGATCTTTAATGGTGTTCAAATACTGCCCGGCAAGATGTCTACCGACACCTAGGGGGTTGAGAAACTTCAGGCGCGTGCGGCTGCCCTCATCCAATGTGTCCTGTATGAATTTTTCTAGCGCTTCGAATCGGCTTTCTTCCCAAAGTTGGGGCTGACCCTGTTTTGCCTGTAAAGCGTTTAGGGCGCTGATGGGGAAAATGTCGGGAGCAATACCTAAAAGCGTCTGGGCGTTCTCACTGAGGAAACTCTGGATTTTGATTAGGTCGGCCTCGTTTTGCAGGATATCAATTTTGTTGAGAACCAGAACAACTTTTTTGCCCCAATCTCGGATTTTTTCCAGGAAGAGGCGTTCGCTTTCAGTAAAGGGGCGGTCCGCAGAGGTAATGAATAGCACTAAATCCGAACGAGGAACGAAATTTGACGTGATCTCTTCGTGTTCGCGGATGACTGCATTGGTCCCAGGGGTGTCGACGATACTGATCTCTTTGAGAATGTCTACCGGAGCAGTCAAGATGTGCAGATGGTCATTCACGATTTGACGTTCGTTGGAATCCCCGAAGCGCAAGATGTTGACTTGGGTGGTTGTCGGTGTGACTCCTTCTTGGAGTACTTTTTGGCCTAAGAGCGAGTTAATGAAAGCGCTCTTCCCAGCGTTAAACTCTCCAACGATAACCAAAAGGAAGAAATCATCCAACTGTTGGATGGATTCTTCCAGCGCGCGCTGATCTTCCTCGGGTGCACCGAAATTTGCCAGGGCAACGCGCAATTCTCTGAGCAGATTGCGCTCTTCTTTGAGTAGAACCTCTTGTTGTTCGGATAGGATTTGCATGTATTGTTCCTTGTCGTTATTGAAATCCAAGACCCCCTGATTATAGCATCTCAATATTGAACCGTGATATACTATCCGGGTCGATAAACGGGACGATGAATATTAGGAGCATGTAATGGAAATCTCAACAACTTCATATAATCGCTGTAATTTAGTCAAAGTATCCGGCCGAATTGATAGCAATACCGCTCCAGATTTGGAAAAAGCTTTCAATGAACTGGTTGATGGTGGTGAGGGTATTGTCTTCGATATGGCTGATGTAGAGTTCATTTCCAGCCGTGGGTTGTGGGTTCTGCTCGAGACCCAGAAATCCTGCAAGAAGAAGAAAAGTAAGCTGGTATTGGTCAATGTGGCTGAAGATATGATGGAGTCCCTGGACCTTGCTGGCGTGAAGCACTTTATTGAAATCTATACTGACGTAACAGCCGCGGTAGGCAGCTTCTAAATCGAAGATGCCCACCCGGAAATTTCCTGGGCAGTATGAAAACCTGGCGAAAATTGGTAAGTTTGTTACAAAAATTGCCAAAGAAGCCGGTTTTGATTCTGCCCAGGTTTATTCTGTGCAGTTGGCCGTTGATGAGGCCTGCACGAATATAATTGAGCATGGGTATGGGGGTGAAGGACGAGGCGATATCGTCTGCTCGTGTGACCCTACGGATGAGGGCATTTTGATTGTGATCAAAGATTGGGGGCAGCAATTTTCCCCTGATGATGTTGCAGAACCAGATTACGATGTCCCTCTCGAGAAACTTCAATCCAGAGGTGCAGGCCTATTCTTGATGAATAAGATCATGGACGAGGTGGATTTCAAGTTCGATAAATCTGATGGGAATACACTGACCATGAAGAAATGTAAGTAAAAAAACTGGGAGTTTGTGCTCCCAGTTTTTCTGACTGAAAAACACTAAGGGCTGGAGTCGACTCCAGCCCTTAGTGTTTAATGTTGAATTCAAGCTATGAATCACTCGGCCTATCTCTTTTGATCACCATGAGTGTTATATCATCTTGGGGGGAGACATCACCCAGAAATTCATAAAGAGCATCCAGGATGGCTTGTTGCAAGCCTTCGGCTGATCTTCCAATATTGTCGTTGATGACCTTTTCCAATGTTTGGCGTTTGAAGAACTCTCCAGCACTATTTTGCGCTTCAGGGATGCCATCGGTATAGAGAACCAGCACATCTCCGGGGTTTATTTGAATATTTTGACGCTCCCAAGCAGTTTCCTCTTCGATCCCGATGGGAAGCCCAGTTTTCTCGAGCAAATCGATGCTAGCATCATCTCCACAACGGAGTAGGATAGGCGGGTTATGACCGGCGTTGGCATAGGTCAGAGTGCCAGTTTCGGGGTCGAGAACACCATAAAAGACGGTCACAAAGAGATTAGCACTCGAGTCTTTGAGAATTCGCTCATTGGTTGCGAATAATACGATATCAGGCTGAAACTCAAAATCTAGGGCGTATGTGCGCAGTAGGGTGCGGCTGAGGGTCATGAATAGCGCCGGCCCAATGCCTTTGTCGAGAACGTCGGCGAGTACCAGGCCGATTCTGCCGTCTACCATGGGGATGATATCGAAGAAATCGCCTGATGTTTCGCCAGCCGGGTAGATAGTAACGGCGAATTGCCATCCGGACATATCAGGGAAGACGCTGGGCAATAGGCTGTTTTGAATATGACCGGCTAATTTCAATTCCTCTCGGATGCGCTGATACTCTAGTACCTTAACAGTAAAAAGTTTGCACAAAAAACAAGAAGATCAGGTCTGAG
>CAZLNX010000445.1:0-4788 GCA_964560795.1 uncultured Anaerolineales bacterium
AAACGCCGCCGCAAACTTTTTTTAGATTTTGCAGGCTTGCCGGAATGACACAGTATACTGGGTGATGTTGTCATTAAAGAGAATAGAAACTTCAGTTATGTTTGGGATACTGCTGAAAATGTAATGTAGATCGGACACAATGGTATGTCGCTTGCGAATTGTGCTAACGCCAAGAACGTTGCCCCTCAGGAGCGGCCCGCCAGGGACGTCTCACTGCAGGGGCTTGTTAGCAATAAATCAATAAATAGGTTCAGAATCCAAATCTGATCTTATCACAGGCCAGTCGAATTCATACTTTCGTATTATTGCTTCAGTGAGCTCTTTGAACCAAGTTGGAGATTCTGGTGATACATATATATTTCGAATGAGCTTAGCAAGATCAACAGGGACTTTGATGCCCATTTCAGAGTTCACCTTGCCGGTAGGAATCTTGCCATCTTCAACTACCATTTTCTGAATGACACCCCGAACCTCTTGTTCATGAATAAATGATATGCGTTTATGAACGAACGGATAGAAGCTATTGTTTTCTGGTATCCAGTCCTTTGAGTAATCGATATATTTCACAAATCCTAAGTAAACATCTTCGGGTAGGCATTCTTTCAAATTGGCGTAAGAGGTCTCAATGGCGACCGCATTTCCAGAGGAGCCATATAACTTCCACATTGCTGCTGATTCAAAGCTATTGGCGTGCCAGCAATTGACAAATGTCCATTCGCGTAACCAGAATTGAAATCTTGAATGCTGCTTCTGCAAATCGCTATAGTTTTCCAAACCACTATAAACAACTGGTCGCAATTGCACGTTACCACGTGAGAAGGTTCCCTCAAAAGGATCGCCCAATGTGTCCGCCCTAGCAAAATGCAAGCTAGATGTCTCTAGTAGCGATACAAATTTGGTGAAGTCCATATAGCGCCAAATGCGAGATTCTTGGTTGCTGGGTTGTATGAAAACAGGATGGTCTGTAGTAGCTGCCATACTAGTACGCTGAGGTGCTAACGCACTGAATCATGGGCCGAGGTACGAGGTCCCAATGGATTCAGATGTTAGTGACATCATTGAGTTTATATATTAAATACTCGTTGGGCGAAATACATAAGCGAAAAGCAGTAAAAGGACAACTAAAAGGCCGAAATAGCAAACTGTACGATGTTTAGTATTACGGCTGGGATATTTTCCAACTGTAAGAAGTTTCATGCAGACATAGCCACATCCATAACACCCTTTCTTCAATACAGAATCGACAATAAACCTCATAAAAGCATCAAATCCAGGCTTAATGTAAGGACGATATATCAGTCTGTCGAAAAGTTGACCTTCTATTCGTCTTGTCATTGTCTCTCTAAATCAGTAACCTCACTAACGCGAGGGAAAAGCGGACGACAAAAGCGACAGCTTTTGGTGGTCCGATTTCCCTTTGTTAGCTTTTAAGTTGTTAATTGGCAATATACCGTTAATTTGTCTTATCCCCTTGAGTTCCCCAGGAGGCAAGAATTTTCTTTTATTCTCTTGCCACCATCGCTCAAGTATTTTAAGGTTCTCTAGAGTTGGGCCATAGGACTTAGTTCCATTCGATCTTTTGTGTATATATTCATAGTAGCCTTTTGGACCTATCGTTTGGTTAAGGATTTTCCAAACGATATCTTGCCTGTTTTCCCCAAAATAATCTTTGTCAGACAATCTTTCTAGATTGTCAAGAATTTCAGGAAGGCCATGTTCAGGACTTACTTTCAATAGAACATGAGCCGCTGTTCCACGGTAGTGAGGAACAGGAGAATTGCGGATAATATCTTGTAGGGTCTCAACCAAATAAATATGTAAATCCTCCGGCAAATCGTCGAACTCTTGTAAGTGCATTATAAAAAGGAATTTTAATCTTTTGTCTTTCTCGCGATGATAGCTATCTATGATCGCTTTTAGCAATACATCGCGTGTGTAACCGCATAAAGATGCGTTTTTCTTTTTACCCATAAAACTCACTGTGTGAGCCGTCGTCATTCGAGTCTCAGTATTATCATTCTGTAATAGTTTAAGGATCATGGGGACTGAATATGGAGCCATTCGGCTTAGATAGTCTGATTCATCAACTACAAACTGTCTTTGCAGCATTCCATTTTTTAAAACATAATTGACATGGCGATTGATGATTTCTTCTTCGTCCTCGGTGAGCGTTCGTGAGTCGTAGACGAACACTTCGTTAATAGTAAAGGGTTGCTTTGCCCCAATTCTTATCGTTTCAGGCTTTTGTCCAAAAAGAACGAAACACTCGTTAGAATACCATAGCATAGGAAAACGTGGATACCGTTGGTTGTTTAGTTCTTCTAAGACATTTGCGGCTGGAATTTTTGTGGCTTCCTCTAATCGGCGGGGCCATTGTCCAGTCTGGTCTTTGTGGCGGCGCAATTTTATCAAGAGCATTTGTAGGCGATATGCAGTGGGTAAGTATATAGAATGACGGAAATCTGACTGGGTGAGCCGGCCACGACGGCTAGAGTTTCTCGAGAGAAACACTGCTTGTTTTAACTTGGACCACCAGGAAGTATATCCTTTTTGTACAGTAATATTCTGTTTTTTAAGACGCGACAATCCCTCTCGATAGACTAATTCGCTTGCCCGATCTGCCTGCTGTATTGCAGGCAGCCAATGTTTGTCGGCTCTATGGCATGTGCTATACCAGGAATCGAGATTTAGCAGTTCCGTTGGGGCAGCTATTATCATCATATTTAGAATATTCAAGCCGTCTAATTCAGCATCCATGCCACTGCGTAATGAAGTAAGTGTCGGGAATTGACAGAGATGATGACCAATACGAATCAGAGTCTCAGCTTTAGCTATAGCTTCAGCATGACGCCCCTCACCTGCATCAAGAAATGCTGCTCGAACCAACAAGTCACGATATCGTTCAATGGCATCTAACAGGAGAGATTGATACGTACGACCGACAAAAGAAACCCGCGGTCCATGATGATGTCCCTCATGATACGCATCCTCACTGAGTTTGATCGCTGAAAGAAGGAAGAAGCAGTCCTTGTGCTCCGAGGCTTTTGCCAAGATTGATATATGATTTGCATGCTTATTTATCAGATTCGCTATTTCCGGGAACTCGTCACTTGTCCAAGCCCGTGAATAGGTTTCAGGAGTTACCTGAAAGAGAAAGCTTGAATCTGTTAAATCAAGATCTTCATGAATTGTCTGAGCGAGTGTTTCGTCGACAGTTATTGCAAGGTCTGATATTGTAGGTGAGTCTAAGTAGTTAGCCATTACTTGGGCATATACAAGTGCTGCATTGTTTTGATCAAGTATTGCGCGATTAGTATCAAATTCTCTTATCTGTTCTACAACAGGAATTTGCACTATCAGGCACGCTCTAGCCCCAATTATTATCATAATTGCCACTAGTCCCAGAAGGATGGTCAATCTGATCATTACAGACTTGTTTCGTAGATGTTGCTGGCAATTTTCTCCCGACATTTCAGTTTCTTTCTAATGCGACAAGAATGCATCCGAGTTGCGGAAGCTAACGCGGGTGGTCATTCGCGACGCGTCAGCGGCGTCGAGATGCACCACCATGTTAGTACATGTCACTGTTATGTCACTTGGGGAAATTGCAAAGATTACGGCGCGACCCCTTTAGTTCCCTTTAGTTCCCCTTTAGTTCTCCTCAACTCTAAATGGGATAACGCCCCACTGGTCGACTGAATTTTGTTTGTTATGCTACCTTTTACTTAATCCACCAGATACTTCGATATATGAATATATTATTTACATAATGTCACGACAACAATTTTTTGAAATCACGTTCAAGATTATTATTATTGATAGTACTGATGTCAAACACACAAACTGCGATCTCATATTTATCATCAGGATGATCTAATAAAAACTTTTTAATTGTTTTAAATATTGAATCAGCTGATTCTTTTGGTCCAAAACCAGCAGTTCCACTTGACAGTAACGGAAATGTAATTGAAAGACATCCCATTTCTTTCATTAGATTTAAGCATTTAGATACAGATTTTTTTACAAGGGGACCAAATTTTTGGTTCGTGCTTTTAGGATTCAATATTGCTGCATGAAATATATATTTCGTCTTTAATCGACCTGCGTTAGTAATCAGAATAGTAGAGGGTGATAGTGGAAACTTATCATTAAATTTTTGCACATCTTGGATGATTTGTCCTCCACCAGCTACGCGGATAGCACCTGCAACCCCAGCGTTCATCATAAGTAGTATGTCATCAGAGCTAACAATGATGTCAGATTCGCACTTACTTATATCTCCATACAATAGGGTCACTGTACTTTTTTTGAATTGTTGACTATTAAACATTTGTGCCGGAGGAGAGGATTTACCTCTAGATGATCTAATTTTATCATTAGCTTTGTCTAAGTTTTCCTGATATTTATCAATTTGAGACTGACCAAGCTTTAGTTTTTCTTTCGCCACCTGAATTGAGGAATAGACCCATTCATCGCCACCATAAAATCGTTGTATTTCAGAACTAAAATTTTCAACCGACAGTCTTTCGTGTAAATTTATGGATTTGTAGTCAATAATTCTTCGAATTAAATGAAAAAAGAAATGTCTTGAATTAGCAATTGGAAAAAAATAAAAAGGAATTGGATTAGATGTATCACTAAGAAAAAGCTCAATAATATGATGATTAACTTCATTTTCAATACTATCTATAAACTCATTATAGTCAGCATTATGTTTATTGCGTTCAAAGGTTAAAGGTGTCTTTCCGGCAAGGGTGTATGACATAATTTTTCGAGGGTGCTATCATA
>CAZLNX010000446.1:0-4771 GCA_964560795.1 uncultured Anaerolineales bacterium
CGTATAACCGTATACTTATCCGCAATACCGAAACAACTAAGATCTGCCTTTTCTGTACACTCGCTGCCCACGCAAGCCTGAGCTATGAAAAGGTGAGCTTCACGATTCTTACTACTACTGTATTCAAACAAAAACATCATCCCCCCCACTGACCTGCTCACTCAGTGCGCAAGCTCGCAACCTGGTCAACCTAGCTAATACCCTACGACGATAGCGACCAGCCACCCGGGCCCGATCAAACTGCTTTCTGCTGACCCTCAATGGAAAGCCCGGCCCTCCCTCCTCCAGCACAGCCTTCCACCACACACGTCGACCGTTCCGATAGCGCACATAATCTTCATGCGGTCTGGAAGCAGTGATCATAGCTACTCGCTCTCTCCATCCACCCACCGATCCAACTGACCTGCATCCCACACAGCTTTGAATTGAACATGCGCTTCATTGATAAATGTCTTGACCTGGTTGATCTCTTGCAGCGCTGGACCAAGTAAACCCGCAAGTGCAGAATCACGCCCAATAGCTTGGACCAAGCGCACCTGAGTTCGTGTCTCCAGTACACGCTCAGCCGTGGCCAGATCGATCAGAGCCAACTCCACGGCCTCACGCCGATCCTCAGCTATTCTTGGTAATCTACCTCGCATCATCCTGACCCTCAATCAATGCCTGCTCACGCTCTTCCGCTTCCTTCTTCATACGCGCCAGATCCAGCACCCAATCAACGGCATAAACCAGGCACGTGGTCAATCCCCCTGCCAGGATCACGGACCACAGTCCCAAAACTGCCTCTGAGTTGCCCCAGGTTAGGAACAACCATGTCAGAGGGCCCGCCAACGTCAGCACTCCCAGCACATACGCTATCAGCCTGGGGGGTAAGTTCTTCCCGTTCAACCAAGGCAGCTTCCTCCACGGAAACCAGTGCTCCACCGCTATCAATAATGCTGTCAATATGATCGCCATCCATAACTGCATTTCTCATCTCCCTACGGATAAATCCGGCCACTGTGGTGATACCTCTCTGCCAATACTCGAAACGTTCATATGGCATATCGATATTGGTGATTTCAAAATCACACTCCACAGCGGCCTGAAAACCAAATCAATAGTAGTAAGAGAATCATGTTCACTTGATCACTTACTACAAACTCTCGACCAGCTCCTCATAATCCGCCCACCCTGCCTGAGCGTAACGAAACGTTGTGCGAATATCGCTATGGCCAGCCAGTTTCTGGATCCAATTGATCGGATGCCTGGCGTCCACCAACCTCTTTACAAATGTATGCCTCAAGGCATGCGGCGTGAGATCTTCGATCTCCAGTACACGCCTCACATCCTGGAAATACATTTGCACTGCCCGCTGGCCCAGGGCTTCCATCTTCTTTCCAAAAAACAACGGCACTTGCTCGCTGTGATGCTTTTCCCGCCATTCCAACCAGGCGCTCAGCGCTCGCCTGGCCTTCTTACTCAGTGGGATCTCTCTATGCTTACCCCCTTTTCCGTCTCGCACGATCACCCTGCCCTTACGATCGGAGATCTCCAGATCCCCCGGATCCAATGAGCATACTTCCTCCACTCTTAGCCCGGCGTACAACATCAACGCTCCGATCGATCGATACATCAAAGACGTGCGCTCCTGATACACCGTGCTTGCCGCATTGACCTGCTGATCGAAGTCCCGTACCAGCCGTCGATACTCACCTTCATCCAACCAACGCGGCGGCAACTCCACCACTTCTTTCTCGTCGACGCTATCCATAGGATCATTCTTCAGATATCCTTGAACGATGGCCCATTGAGTGAAGACAACCAGAGAAGCGCGCCGTCGGTTCCAGGTTGACGGAGCCACCTGCTCCCGTTCGAGCTGGTCCCGTCTGAAGTCATGGCAATCCACACCCGTCACCCGCTCCGGGCGCAGCTCCTCCGCATTGACCCGCTCGAACCAGGCTCCAAACTGCCTCAGGTCGCATAAATACGCCTCCACGGTCTTCGAAGACCGTCCCTCTTTCAAATACTTCGCATACTCTTCCAACCAGCTCCCCATGTTCCACCTCCTAAACGTTGGCTTCACTTGCGCTGACGCTTTTTCAGCGTCTAGTCCAAGCGGCAGTTCAAAGAGAAAGGGCATAAATTGCACATCCCGCAATGAACAGGAAGATAAAAGAGTTGCCAACCCATCTTGGTAGGATACTGTCAATCCATACGAATATCAGCACACCCAATGGGACACCAATTATCATTCCGAGATAAAACATAGTAGCCCTTTCTTATTGAGCACACTCTGTGCGTTTATTATCCAAAATTTCAAGGGGGAGACTGCCTGCTCCAGCCTCCCCCGTCGAGACGAGCACCAAATAGGGGGCGCTTCCCGAACCCCGTGCTCCGGGCTCCCGACAAACCCCAAATTTCACGCCAACTCCTTCATCTGACCGTTGCCTTCTGCAATTACTTTTTCTTTCCAACTTTCTGCCGTCTTTTTATGCACTCCAGCCATAGAAATAATCTCATCAACAGAGAGAGATTTTATTTGTGCCTTATCAGCCCTGGAAAGTCTCGTCCAATGATTAGGAAACTTTCTGGAAACTTTCTGCGTCGGCGTGGAAACATTCTCGGAATTTTCCCCGCTGCTTTCTTCTTTTATTCGCACAATCTGATTCCCAACCGACACACCGCCAATCAATAAATAAGGCGCAATATTTACCAGGAATGACCACCCGAACAACATCGGACCATCCCCCATCACGCTTTCCAGGGAACTATGCGTCACTCGGCTAACCGTGAAGGGCACCAGGATCAACACACCAGTTCCAATCAGCGAGAACACAAATACCGTCAGCACCCGGAACTTGAACGACCACCTTCTGCCGCTGGCGGGCATCTTACGCCGCCATCCGTCGAACAAATACGCCCCGCCAAACACATCCAGGATCCCCATGCCCAAACCAGAGATCCCCATCGCCACAGTGATCACATCAGAGAGCCAGCCTGTGATCTCACCTACATCGCTGGCAATGAACGCTGCAGCATAGCGCACTACAGTAACCACCGCCGCCGACCAGATCAACATCGTCGAATAATCCCGGCCTTTAGTACGTTTTTTCATAGTTCACTCCTTTGAACAATCCCCTCCCCCTCCGCATGAATTGGCCTAAAACTACGTGTGCACGTCCATACATGCCCATACACACACTATCCATACCGCTCCGCCAAGTAACGCAACACAGGAACTCCCTGGCTTGTTACCAAAATCGGAGAATTTATGGCATCAGTTTGCCGCTCTAAGATTTGGTATTTGAACCAAAATTCCAGGAACGTGTCGTAACTTCGGGGATTTCCGTTGTCGGCACCTCGGGTATATTCGAAATATCTATCTCCCCCCGTCCAGGCATTGATCCCCAAATTATCGCCCTTCACAGCAGCCTTGCACCATTCCACCAACACCTTCACTGGTACCGGATACTTATACCGGTAGACCGAATTTTCGTGCTTGATCTCAATATGCACAATCTCATCGTTAGCACCCATCTCAGAAACCGCTGGCCTACTGATATTAGGCTCTTGAGATATCCCACGATCGGGGGCGTTCTCCTCCTGCATAAGCAGGATCACATAGTAAACACCATAGGTAGCGAGAATTGTGATTGGGATCAGAAATGCGATACAAATCCATCGCAATAAATCCCGGCTCAGGGCTAACATGGCGGCTTTGTGCTCCCTTTCGATCTCGCCCGCTTCGATGGTCATTTGCATCAGTGCCGCATAATCAGGCGTCGCACTGGGGGCATTCATAGGCTTTGGAGTCTTGGCTGATTTAGTTTTTGTGGGAACAATAGGTATAGGCGTCTTTGATGGATCTATTTCAGTAGGCATGGGCGTGCTGGTGGGGTCTATCGTTTCACTTGGCTTTATTGTAGGCACCTGTGAGTGAGTCGCACTGGGCTGCATTGTGTTGGTGATCACTGACGTCGCTGTTGGTGATGCAACTACACTCGCCGTCTCTCCTTGTGCTTCAGCCCCTCTGCTCCACTCCGGCAGCTTCAAACCCACAAAAACCAGCACAACCACTCCCACAAACACAGGCAGATACACTCGCAGCAATAGCTTTTTCAATATATGTTTTCCAAGGTTCATCAAAGCACCAGTTTTCCTAGCGGGATATCGGATGGAACATCGGCCCCGGCCGCAATTTGCGCCGCATGGCTCTCTTCATACGATGATGGACTAGGGGATGTTTTGCTTTCCGCCACCTGTGTCATTACATCCAGCTCCGCTTGAGTATAGTGAGATAGTGCGCCGTGTTTACGACTCCAGGTCTGTCTGAATTCTTCTAAACTATGCTCGACACCGCTGCCACCTGAAATCATGATCACTCGTGTCATAATTCTCTCCCTTTATCAATCTCTCCCTAACGGGGACAGTTTATATTCCACATACGGAAAGGCATGCTCATCACAGAAGTGGAAAACAAACACATCCACAGGAGATAGCTGGAACTTGTTATCGTCACGCGCCGAGACCTCGATCGTCAGCCGCTTTGTCGCCTTCTCAGGGCATACGTGGCACACCGGATCCGGCTGTGCTTCTCCCACCCTCAGCTTCTCCAAATCGACTTGTCTTTGATCCTGATCTAGAATTAGTATCGTCATCCCAACCATGCCTCCATTCGAGAAAATCCCAAACTCCACTCTCTCATGCTATTCTTTGGTCATGAAAAGGAAATGTCGTGACCCGCCGACTCGGCATAATTCACCATTGACAATTCACAATTCTCAAACCC
>CAZLNX010000447.1:0-4747 GCA_964560795.1 uncultured Anaerolineales bacterium
AGACCTGATCTTCTTGTTTTTTGTGCAAACTTTTTACTGTTAAGGTACTAAAAAATAAACCACAAATAAGGGAAGTTAACGTTTTATTGATTGGTAATGGCTTTTCATCCAGCAATCTCCCAAGCGACAAACATTTTTTTCGTCAATTAATACCGCAATTGCAGAATAAGGCGAATATCACAGTTTATTCATATAACGAAAACCACAGCAGGGAATTTCGTCAATCTTTGAATAGCTGTGATCATATCATTTACAGAGATCCAATTTCTTCAAATTTGTTGAGGAGGGGGCATAGAGCTGATTCGAACGATATCAACACCCCTTTTTATCCTGGCAAAAATCCAGTATTTGAATTTATTAGAAGAATCGTACTTCATATCATAAGTATTCCAAGAATAAAAAAAATTGTTCAAAATCATCATGTGGATGCAATCCATTTTATGGACAATTTTGGCATTGCAATGCCCCTAACTAGAATACTAATAAACAATGTCAGAGTTTATTTTTCTGCAGCTTGTTACGACCCCCGCGGCCCAAACTTACTTCATGACATGTTTCTGAAATCCAGTATTTTCCACTTACATGGTATTGGAGTTTACACCCAAGCATATTTATCGATACTAAAGGAGAAAGGTGTTAAGGCCCCCCTAAATGTGACACGTTGGGGTGTTCCAAAAAAACATGATAATTTGCCAATTGGCCAGAAAAGAAGTGTTCGGGAATCTCTCCGAATTCAAGATGGAGCGCTTCTTATTCTTTGGAGTGGATTTTTAAAACAGATTCGAGAAAAGGATTTTTATTTTGCAATAAACCTGGCTGAAGAAACAACAAAAGCAATAAAAAACGTACATTTTGTTTTCACATTTAAACCCACATCTTTCAAAGAAAAGTACTTGACTGCATCGAGTGATCGGATAGATGTAATTTCAGGCATAGATAACTTCATTGAAGTATTAGAATCAGCAGATTTACTATTTTCACCAATGACATCCCTAAATACTACAATCGCTCCGCCTCTCACATGGCTAGAGGCTATGGCGAGAGGAACTCCAATAATTACAACGCCTGTACTGGGCGCGGAAGAAGTGATCACGCACTTAAAAACAGGGTATATTCTTTCAGATGATATGTCTTTAGCTGATATTGCGAAGCATGCTTTGAATAAAAATCGCTTACAAATAATTTCGGAAAATTCCACAGCCTTTGTGCAAGATTGCTACAATATTGAAAATTCTGCTAAACAATATCTTGATCTTTGGAATATTGATTTCAATATGTCCATCGATAAATGAGTGTGATTCAATTACATCTGCGTACTATGATTAATCCTATTCCTTTAGATTTCGTATCGAATAGAGTAAAGATCCAATGAGTGGATTGTCAATCGGACTAATAGGGGTTGGATCGAAAAAATGGATTGCTGGGGTCAATTACCTCAGCAGCTTGTTATTTGCAAATTCGTTGTTGCCACCAACCCAACAGCAAAACTTTCATTTATTTTTGCACGAGGTTTTTAACAACGAGGCCGATTATACTGCTGTAAGCCAGTATGCATCGTCTGTCAATGTATTCGACTTCTATTATGGAGCTGCATTCGCACCTCTGCGTCGAATGATACTTCCATTTAGAACAGCGTTCCTGAGAAGATCTTTTCCACGGCCTATTAAGAATAATTTGCCGGGATTGTTGAGAGATTCAAAATGCCAGATTATATATCCAGCAAATGACCTACTTACAAATGGGCCACCATCAGTCAAAACAATCAGCTTGTTTCACGATTTCCAAAGCAAGTATTTTCCTGAAAACTTCCGGAATAAAACATATCTGGAACACAAAACTATAAAAGCTCTTCGACTTTCAGACTTGGTTATTGTCAACAACGAATTCTCGAAAAGAGACGTGCAAAAATTCTATCCCAAATATTGCCATAAAATCCGTGTATTGCCTTTCACTGTGTGGCTTGGCCCAAAGTGGGCGCCAAAAGATCACAAGCGCATCATTCAAAAATACAAATTACCCCAAAAATACTTAATATTCCCCAGCCAATTTTGGGTACACAAAAATCACAAACGGCTATTTGAAGCAATCGCCAAAATAAAGCATGCTGGGCATGCTGATATCCACTTGGTTTGCACCGGTTACTCTACCGATCATCGCTATCCTCAGCATGTACAAAAATTATTAGAATATATTGATGATTCCAACATCCAAAACAACTTATCCATCCTCGGGTTTATACCTCGTAAGGATCAAATTCAACTTCTACGCAGCGCAGCAGCAATCATTCAACCTTCTCTATTTGAAGGTCATAGTTCGACACTTGTTGAAGCACAATCATTGGGCAAATTAGGATTTGTGTCAGACATTCCCATGCACCGGGAGCTTTGTAGAGAAGGATATATTTTTTTTGACCCATTTAATCCCGAAGATATTGCCGGTAAAATTGGGATGTTCTGGTCCGACCTTAGCCCAGGCCCAGACCTAGATGCGGAGAAACTAGCGTTAGAAAAATACACAATTAAGATGCGCATATTCGGTAAAGGATTTAGCGAATTGTGCAATTCCATTATTTGAGGTGAAATATTATGCACTTGGTTTCCAGCCCCGATAACAGATTACTTCTACATATATGGAGAACTGGCACAGCTTTTGAGTACACTTCTCGCTACTCAATGTACAGAGAGTGGAACAATGTAAAATTTTCCAGCCTACCACACTCAGATAATCCACCCTATTTATACCACCGGGAACTTCGAAAACCACTTACGTACAAAGACAACACATTTGATGCAATTTATTGTAATCATGTTTTCGAACATCTTACTCCAGAAGATGGAACAAAACTAGCCAACGAGTTATATCGAATTCTAAAACCAAATGGCATATGCCGCATAGTAGTCCCAGATCTTGAATCCATGGCCAGGGAATATATTCATAACCTTGAAGAAGTGCTTTCAAAACCGAATACTGAAAACATCGTTCGCTATGAGTGGGGAGTTGCAGACCTAATCGATCAAATGGTGCGAGTAAAATCTGGTGGACTGATGAAAGAAAAACTAATTGCCGGAGATATAAATTGGGAACAAATAAAACGACGAAATGGAGATGTATTTGATGTATTTAAACTCAACCAAGATAAACTCCAAAATAGAGGAATCAAATTTCGGATAAAAAAATACTTCCCTAAGTCAGTATCTGACACTCCTAGATTTATCAGATGGGCATGGAATATCTTTTTGGGAGAATTGATTATTTTAATTTCAAGGAAATCTCGCGTGGATTTACACAATGAAAAAAACCTTTGGATGTATGACCGATATTCATTGACAAGTCTGTTAATAAGATCAGGATTCAAACAAATCCAGGTCTTGGATTTTAAAACTTCACAAATTAGTGGGTGGGCTCGCTATAATTTCGATCAATCAGAAAATGGAGATTACCCCTTGGAACCTTCTGTTTATGTTGAGGGGACTAAATAACAACCAAATGAATTCCAGGTCAAAATATTATGAGCAATACCCTAGACATTATCATCGTAGGAAAAAATGAGCAGGAAAATCTTTCTCGGTGTATACAATCAGCGAAACTCGCTGCCAATCGCGCAGAAGAAAATATAAAAATAAAATCTAGAATTATTTATGTCGATAGCAATTCAACCGATCAATCAAAGGAGGTTGCTCGAAAGAACGGCATTGAAATTTTTGACGCTAACCCGGATTTTCAGGGTTCATCGAATGGAAGAATGAGCGGCATCACACTCACGCATGGAACTTTTGTTATGTTCCTGGATGGCGACTGTGAACTTCATCCTGACTGGATCTTAAAGGGAATCCATTTTTTATTAGCAAATAAGAAAACTGGGGGAATTTCCGGGGACATAAGTTTTAATCGCCGGATTGGCAACAAAACAATTCAGATTGACGTTTATGGGACAAAAAGCGATAAAATTGAGAATTATAAGTCAAAATTCTATTTTACTGGAAATGTGCTTGTTAGGCGAAGTGCACTGAGTGATTTCGGTGGACACGAACCTGATTTGACCAGATTCGGAGATATCTATTTTTTATGCGAACTGCTGGCAAATGGCTGGCAGGTTTATAAATTGCCCATACCAATGTGTTTGCATTGGGACACCTCTTTTAGAAATTTCATAGCAGGCATCCAAAAATTTTTTATTTTCGTATCAGGTTCGGCTAGACGCGGGGCACTCCTCCATTATGCAAAGACTCGGGGCACCCAAAAATATCTACTTCCGTATTACAAATGGGAATTAATTCAATTAGCATTTTTAATATCCATGGCAACCATCATTGCTTTATTTTTGACTATATCTTCTCACCACCTTGAGCTTGGCATCATCACATTTATTTTGATTATTTGGTATTTAGCATACAATATCAGTCGAAAGAAAAACTTAATTTTCGGTCTTCTGGCTGTACCTTTACTCACGGCTTATGTATTTGCAGTTTCGTATGGCATTCTTTTCAATCGCCCGATAATTCGTTGGGGAGTCCAACGCAGCGAAAAATATCGACAAACAGTCTATGCGGCGAATAATATTGAGTGATTTTTCGTAGAATTTCACTAAAATATCAACTAGCTACCTGACACTTTACCAAAAGAATAGTTGATCGGCAAGCAAACTCCAGTTAAAGTTGATTTGCCACAAAAAACTTGACCTGGAGGAGAGCCATGCCGATCAACCGCCAATATCATACTTGGTTTCAACGAATTCGAGAACTGCGAC
>CAZLNX010000448.1:0-4745 GCA_964560795.1 uncultured Anaerolineales bacterium
GTATTCATCCTGTTAATGTACACATTTCTTTGCCTTAATTGGCGAAGGTATTGCTAATAGCTTTAGATTTCATTTTTGATACCTCCAAGCTGTGCAAATATGGCAAAGGTTTCCCTGCCCTTGTGAATTCTATCCATGGCCATGTTCCCCAGTTTGTTGCTGTAGAGGCAGGGTAACAATAAAGGTCGCCCCTTCCCCAGGAGTGCTTTTAGCAGTAATGTCCCCACCATGACGCTCGGCGATGCGCCGGCAAATGGCTAGGCCCATGCCGGAGCCTTCGTATTCGCGGCGTAAGTGCAATCGCTGGAAAGGCTGGAAGATGCGTTCAGTAAACTTGGGCTCAAAGCCAATGCCGTTGTCATCAACAATGATTCGACAAGTGCGATCATCCCCTGAATTTCCAGAAATTTTGATAACAGGCTGCCTATCGGCTTGATGGAATTTCAAGGCATTACCAACCAAGTTCTGCAATAACTGGTGCATTTGAGTCGGATCGGCCTCAACCATAGGCAAAGGATCGATTGCCACCTGGCCACCGGTTTGTTCAATACGGTATTCCAGATCAGATACCACATCTTGAGCCACAATCGACAGGTCAACAGGGGTGAAGGGTTTCCCTTTCGTAGTCACTCGTGAGAAAGCCAATAGGTCACTGATCAGGGTTTGCATACGTTTACTGGCATCCCGCATACGCTCTAAATAATCACGACCGGTCTCGTCAAGAGCTTCCTCATAATCTGCAACGAGCCGGTCACCAAAAGCGATCACCTTGCGCAAAGGTTCCTGCAAATCGTGGGAAGCCACATAGGCGAAATCTTGCAGGTCGCGGTTGCTGCGCTCGAGGCGTGCAGAGTAGGATTCAATCATCTCTTCCCTCCGTTTGCGCATCAAGGCTTCTACAAAAGCCACAGCCAGAGTCTCCACAGCTTCCTGATCATCCTGATCATAACCCGAGGCTTTGTTTCCTAAACCAATCATGCCAATTGTCTTCCCGGACATTTTCAAGGGAACGCCCAGGAAAGATGTGATAGGAGGATGGCCTTCTGGTGTGCCGATTGAGTCTGGATGAGAGGCTGGCTCGTTAACAATGCGAGATTCCCCATCCCTGAGAACCGAACGGTCAATCCCTCTAATTTCCATATTCTTGATCACACGCGTCGCTTCTGAACCAGGCATTTTGCATGCATCCCAGCCTGGATTGCTGATGGCATAGGTATCGAAAAGGCCGACTTGATTCAGTTCACCAATAATCCCAAATTTGCTGCCAGTCAGTTCTTCAGCCACCGCAAGACAGGTAGCCGCAACATCTTCTTCTGACTCACATGTCAATGTCTCCAGAAAAACCCTGTTGATCGCTTCCAAGACCGCGCCATGCTTGCGTACCTGGTACTCGGCTTGTTTGCGCTCGGTGATATCTTGAGCAACACCGTAGTTAAGGCCAGTTCCAGGATCAGCACTGGCAGACCAAGCCAAGGTTCGGTACACACCATCCTTGTGGCGATAGCGGTTCTCAAAATATTGTACGGTCTCTCCGCCAGCGACTTGCTCTGTACCTTCCTTTGATTCTGGCATGTCATCGGAATGGATGAAATCGAAGAAGTACTTACCGACCATTTCATCCGCTGAATAACCCAAAACATCCTGCCAACCGGAACTGACGTTTTTGATCATCCCATCAGGCCCAGCTACCATGATCAATATGCTTGGCAAGTCAAACAGACGGTCGCGGGCATCTTCCGCCCGTTTGCGCTCACTAATTTCTCGCCGTAACCGTTTACTCAGGTCGCGCATGAGCCCAACGGCTGCACTCATGATGAGGGCAACTAGGAAACCCGGCCACGAAACTAAGCTCGTGTAATCGACAAAGGCATAGAGTAACATGACAAAAGGGATTGCCAAGAGCCCTACCAATAATCCTCCCCACAATCCCAAAATCCAACTAGCAATCAGCATAGGTATGGCAATGAAAGCCCCCACAGTGGGTCCCAGGATCTGATAAACTGGGAAAAATACCAGGGTGAAAATGACAAAAATCCCCAAGATAAACATCGCTTGTAACCAACGAGAGGGTATAGAACTCCTCATATTTTGAATTCCGCTTTTAAGCTTTTCCATTTCATTATCCCTTCATCGTCTGATCCAGAAATTTATCTACCACATCTGGGTCAAAATGTACTCCTGCCTGGGCACGGATATATTCCAGCGCCTCCCCCTCCAGCCAGGCATCTCGATAAGGACGGTCTGATCTGAGTGCGTCCCATACATCGACCACGGCAAATATGCGCGCCGCCAAAGGTATCTGCTCACCTTTCAATCCTTGTGGGTACCCTGTACCATCCCACTTTTCATGATGGCAATATGGGATTTCTAATGCTGGGCGAAGATAATCAATCTGGGATAGGAAGCGTTGAGCGTAGACCGGATGCATACGCATGATCTCCCATTCATCATCAGTTAACTTCCCTGATTTCAACAAAATACTGTCAGGAATACTCATCTTCCCGATATCGTGCAGTAGGGCACCCCGACTTATGTGAATCAATTCATCGCCATTTATCCCCATCGTCTGCGCCAGTTTCATGGTAGCTTCCTTAACCCGCCGTGTGTGATCTTCAGTTTCCTTATCGCGCATATCTAATGCCTGTACCCATCCTTCGAGCGTAGCATCATACGCCCGAACCAGCTCGATATTGGAGCGCTGTAGGCCATCGAACATCGTAGCATTATCGATAGCAATAGCCGCCTGTCCAGCCAATGTTTCCAAAAAATCTAACCAATCAGGTCTGGGATCAATTGGAACGCGGTGAAAGATCTCTAACACACCTTTGATCTCTCCCTTAGAAATGAGCGGCACACCGTAGTAAGTTACGAAGTTCTCATTGGGAAGCAGGGGCGCTTTTTTCAGCCCATTTTCCGCTTTTACGACATTTGCAACATGGATCGTACGCCTTTCCAGAGCCGCCTTACCCGCATACCCCTCCCCTAAACGCAGATTCGTGTGTTGCAACGCAGTGGTTTGAAAACCACGTCCGGCGGCGTATTCCAGGGTTTGAATATGCTGGTTGTACAAGAGCACATCAGCAGCATCTACCCGCAATTGCTTCGTGACCTCTTCAAGCAGAATCCTGAGAGTCAAACGCAAATCAACGGTTCCAGTGATGGCCATGTCAATATTACGCAAGGCGGATAAGCGGCGCAAGCGCTCTTGGGTTTGTTGATACAGGTAGGCGTTTTCCAGGGCTAAGGCTGCGCGTTCAGCAAAGATGGACATCAAACGCTCATCATCTTCGCTAAAATCCCTTGGCTTGGCACTTTGCACGTCGATCACGCCAATCACTTTGTCACCAACCTTCAACGGAACAGCTAGTTCTGAACGGGCAGCCTCCCAGTTGGGTATGTAATCAGGTTCTTCAGATACATCGGGTATGTTAATGATCTGGCCTAAACGAATGGCTTTTGGCACCAGACCCGAACTATCCAGTGACAATTCTCCCTTACTCACTTCATCGGCATAGGGACCAGCCACAGCAATACGGTTTATGCGGGGTTTCGCTGCGTGATTATCAATCAACAGCAAACTGCAATTAGATTTTCCGAACTCATCTAAAACAGCTTCCACAATAGATTCTGCCAAATGCTCAGGATCAGGTGTCTCACTTGAGATCAAGGCCTCCGAGGCGCGGTAAAGACGACTCAATTCTAGATTTCTTTCGCTAAGTACGTCTGCATGCTCTTGAATTTTTTCATATAATTTGGCGTTTGCGATAGCTAAAGCGGCTTGATCTGCAATCCCTTGGAAAAACGCCAGATCATCTTCGGAAAAAGAACGGTCTTCGCATACGGTATTGATGTGAATTACTCCAATGAGTTTGCCACTCCGAGTCAACGGTGCTGTCACCAATACAGGGTAATCCCAGCCTACTAGATCATCAAAGCCTGTGATTGTTGAAAAATCTCGCTCCTGTGGTATCGAAATTAACGGGCCCATTAAGCTGAAATACTTTTCGTATGTAGCTCTGGGTATGATTTGAAAATGATCATTATTCTCGCGTTCAATCCCATAATCTCCTACTTGATAAAAACATTCCTCTTTTTCGTCAAGTAAATAGACACTTGTGGAAGGAACATCTAGGGCATGCGCAGTCTCCTTACAAACCGCGTTGAAAACTTTCTCCAGATCAAGTCTCTCATTGATTCGAGAAGCTGTTCTGGCTAACGCCTCTGCAAGTGCAGCATTTCGACGAACCTGCTCTTCAGCCCGCTTACGCTCAGTGATATCCATTAAACTCACTAGAACGCTATCAAATTTTGGGGGGTCAGAAGGGATCGCCATGGTTAACAGTACATTCAAACGCTCTCCTTGCAACGTCTTGTTGATGGATTCGCCTTCAAAATAAGGTTGACCTTCCGCGATGGCAAGAATCTCAGCTTTTAGGATCTCCGAGGTTTCTGGAGTGAATATTTTGTTCAGCGAACCCAGCAATTCATCTTTGTTCTTAGCCCCAAACATCTTCAGCGTGGTTTCATTCACATCCACAATTTTGATCATTTGAGCGGCTTGAAGCAAGAACTCTGGATGCTCTTCCATATATTTGCGCAGATCGGTGATGCCCTGAGCTTCCAACTCATCACAGGCTGCTTTTACCTCGGAGAAATCCTCTTCCCAAATAGAAACTGCAGCGGTCTGGAAGATATTTCGATAGCGTTCTTCACTTTCTCGTAAATCATGTGTACGCTCTTTAACC
>CAZLNX010000449.1:0-4720 GCA_964560795.1 uncultured Anaerolineales bacterium
CACGTATCAAATTGAAACGACTATACCCATCTTATCATGCTTGACAAGCTACTACGATAACATGGTACTCATACACGTGGGTACCCGCGGGGAAATCTTCTTCTTGAATTCCATTGTTGAGTCGGTCCGTGAAAGTCACAGTAGTGGTGATGATGTGCTCGCCAGGAGCCCAATCGTTGAGCAAGGTGTAGTATGCCCGGCAATGGCTGTCACCAAACCTGCCGGCGATCTCAACAAACCGTTGTAAGCGAACCGGATCTCCATTAATGGCAAATTCCACTTCGATCTTCGACCAATTGTCGATATAGCTTGTTTCGTCCGGTGTGCACCAAACATAGACCCACATCAAATCTCGCGATCTGTTCAGGGGGATCGTATAAATGTAGGTTTCTCCCGCTTGTGAAAGCTCTGCTTCCTCATAGGTTTCTCGGGAAATTTGCTCGAACCACTCGGTGCGAGCCTGAAAGGCAGTCTGAGCATCGGTTTTTGTAGCAATCTTTGGGGGGTGCTCTGGGGTCAAGCCAGCGCCCAAGGGCTGAGACAAAACATCAATCACGAAATCCAACACAACGTCCCGTTCGTCCACATACTCAGCACGCACGTTCTCTTCCGTCAAAGGTACGCGCACATCGGGGACTACCCCAGTTCCTTCGATGATGATATTCCCATCAAGATCTTTCGTCATCCCAGTAGGCGTCTGGAAACTGTACCCTTCCGGAAGCTGATACTGACCACGCGCCACTTCTCCATAGATGCCCTTGGAAGCATAATATCCGAAGATGCGTGTCTGAGGTAGCTCTCCAAGCACATAGGAAACGTTTTCGCAGGCGCTGGCACAGGCCGGGCTGACAAGTACAGCAAGTTGGCCATCGTAATAAAGCTTGTCATCGGGTTCAGTGTAATCGGGTGGGCCAAAGGTTTCGAACTGACCACTTTTTTCGCTGAAGTAGTAGGAGCGGCTGATATCGATGCGATCTTCAACGAAGAAACTGGCGAAGTAGGTGCCCAGAGGACTGCCGCCAGCATTTTGGCGCAAGTCGATGATGATTGCTGGAACCTGATTGGTGATCATGCGCTCGATAGCCCATTCCCATAAACGGATGATCAAGTTGATATCCTCGGAGAGGCTGGAGATCTTGATATAGCCTTCCCCGCTGGGAAGGATTTCGTATTCGACAGGCAGGCTGTTGCGATCGCGCCCAGCATAAGGGCTGGTCGCTTCGTATGTGTCTGGCTCAAATACCGATGTCAATTTAGCCGTGATTGGCTCTGCATCATCGGGGTTTTGGAAGACCACCTCGACTTCCGTGCCAATGGGATTGCGCAGCAGGAAACGGTACTGCTCGAGGCGCAGCGTTTCCTCGGTGGAGAATGGCATTGACCAAGGTGTGACCTGGTCGATTGCTTCTTGAATTGGAATTCCGTTCCAACGTAGAATTTCAGCCCCCCATTGGATGCCCGCATCGACAGCAGGCCCTATATCTTGGAGAATGTGCACGATGACCCTGCCATCGTCGAGACCGATGATGCCAAAGCCAAAGCCGCCGCGCACTTCTTCGTTGAACATCTGGCTGCCAACCTGGCTGCCGCCCAGGGCAATATGTCCATCGGGGATTGACCAACTGTAATCGCGCAGTGCCAGGTAGTAAGCTGTTTCGTCATTTCTCGATTCAGCATCTGAAATGAGCGGGGAATATTCATCGTAGAGCGCGTCCCAGTCGAGACCTTTCATCTCAGTGAAAGGGTATTCCGCAGACATTTTGTTGTGCAGCGCTTCGAATCCCTCGCTCCAGCTTAATTCGCTGAAATCATTGACAGTGAGCTCACCCTCGTAAAGGATCAGGTCAGCTATACTTTCCTTATTGGTCTTGAAAGGTTCTTCGTCGAGATAGACGAAGGTGTAACCGGCTTCGATCAGTTCAGTGGGATCATCCTCAGTGAAGAGCAGACCATCCTCGCCGAACCCGCTGGGAAAGGCTTGCTGGTCGTCGGGAGCCCAAACGATGATGACGCCGCCGATGATCTCGTTCTTATTCTCAGAGTCGATGCGCGCTGAAGTGTAATTGGATTTCCAACCAGCGGTCTCGTCTTCGCCCAAGAAGGGATCGTCGATGTAGTTCGCCCGCATGGATACCTGCCAGAGTTGAACGCCCTGATTTTCGCTAGCGTTGTTATCGACATCGTTGAGCGGGCTGATCGGCGCGGCGGGCAAATTGAGTGTGTAGGTGAAATTGCCATCTTCGTCCAATATGATGGGTCCGAGAATTTGTGATTCTATCGGCTGCTGGTATTCGAAATCGCGTTGGACAAAACCGGTCAGATCTTCAAGAATGACAAAGCGTTGGTTGAAATAAATATCGACGATTCCAAGGTTCGAGATCTCGATCGTTCCTGTAATTTGAACAGGCTCCTCTGCCTCAGGGATTTCATCATTTATTGGTTCTACTGGTTCATCGTCATTACCTTGCGATTCTTCCGCAGCGATGTCCGGTGACCCCTCGGTGGGCTCTGTAGTAACTACAATCTCAGTGGGTGATTCCGTTGGCAATGATGCGGTTGGTTGAGATTTTGGATTGCAGGAGATGAGAAGGGTTATTAAAAGAAGTAAACTTGCAACATGTTTTATTCGAAGCATTTTTCTCCACCAAAGATCAGAGTAGTATGATCGGCCGATTTTATCATGAAACACGAACAGCCGATTGTTATCAGAGGTACTGCTCTGGATGACTTGTCGTTCAATGAACTTACGCTTACGGCATATCCCAAATGAATCCCTGCTAATTTCTTGCGATACAATATCAATATACATTTGCTGGAGGTAAATATGGTAACCCCGTTTATTCAATTTGCTCCTGAAACTTGTGCTTGGTGTGAAGGCTCTGGAAAGTTTGGGCAATACGACACAATTTGCCATATGTGCAAAGGTGAAGGTAGTGTGCTGGTGGCTCAACCGGCCAGAAGGTGTCCCTGGTGCCGTGGCAGCGGCCAGGATGAAGAAGCTGAACAGGCTGATCGCTGCAAGAATTGTGACGGAGCGGGTTGGTCGCATGTTTATCGGCCTGGGCTTTCTCGGTAAGTTTGAAACCGCTAGGGATTGAAAAAATATCTCTAACGGTCTAATTTATATTGCAGGGGTGCCTCATGAAGAAACTAGCTTTTTATTTGATCCTTTCGTTGTTTCTGGCTGCGGTCCGTTCGGTTCCAGTTGAGATGATTTCGCCGCCATTATCCTTCATGGCTGAGCGAGAAGAAGATACGGGAATTGTTGACGTGCTGGCACACGCAGCAACATATACGGGCGCGCCGCGGGCGCGCGATCTTATTTCTGAGATGGATGACTGGGGTGTTCAGATGATCCTGATCTCACCCTATCCAGAGCCGGTTTTGTATTTTGGCGAAGATGGCGCTGATACGGAACAATTGGCGTCTTTCTTTAGCAAATATCCCGATCGCTTCCCCATTGCATACGGTGGCTCAGAACTAAACCCGTTGCTCCATGGAGCGGGACGCTCAACGCCCTTTTCGCAAGAGAATATCTGCCCCAATGGGTGTTCGTGGGCGACTGAAAGTGTTCTGGCAGCGATGCAGGCTATCGCCGATGACCCCGAAGCTTATGAACTCGAGTTCAAGCACCTTGCCGAAAATGCTGCTTACAGCGGTAAATATGTCGCTTTTGGCGAAATCTCACCGATCCATTACTCGCTACGTGAAGACCACCCCGATATCGAGTTTCCGTCAAATCACCCCTGGATGCTCTGGTTAGCTGACCTGTCCGCCCAATATGATATGCCCATTCTCTTGCATCTTGAAGCAACAGAGCAATCCCTGGGAGAGTTAGCTAATCTACTGGAGCATAATCGTGAAGCAAATATCGTCTGGGTGCATGCGGGTTGGTCTAACACTGGCGAGGCAACGGCATCTGTCCTGAGCCAGATGTTGGGCGAGCATTCGAATTTATATCTAAGCCTGAAGTTTCGCAGGGCCCATTCCCCTGAAAGACAAGCTGCCTATCCCTGGGATGAATCAGGCTCCATCAAATCAGAATGGGTTGACCTTTTTCAAAATTTTCCAGATCGTTTGATGATCGGCGCCGACCCTCACTTTGGGAGCCGGGATAACGAATTCCAAAAGTACGAGAGGGTTCAAAAATTGTTGGATAACCTGCCCCCTGAGATCGCCTACAAAATTGAGTATGAAAATGCGGTACGGCTCTTCGGTCTGGGTGAACACCTTGAAGCCGGTTCTACCCACGAGCAACAGCAAACCACAAACTCATCGCCACCGGCAGATGAAGCAGTGATCCCCGATTGTCCTGCTGATCCCAACGATCCGCTGTTTGACTATCCGCCTCTGGCCTTGACCGATTTCGATACTATTGTCCCCTTAGGCAATCTCAATCCCCCATCCCACACCTTTCCCACGGATCATATCTATTTTTATCTTCTAAGGTCTGACCCCAGCAATCACAACAGCGCGCCATTGGTTGTGCCGGTGTACTCTCCAGGTCGAATTTGGATTACGGGTGTAGCTACATCTGAACATGTCTCCGCGATTCCTCCATATATTGATTACAGCCTTTATTTCTCACCCTGTCGCCAGGTTCGTGGATATTTCTTGCATGTTCAGTCTCTAGAGCCTGCTTTGCTAGAGAAAATTGGTTCTTTTGATGACGATCACTGCAATACCTACGAGACCGGTGGGCAAACATATCGTCGTTGCA
>CAZLNX010000450.1:0-4714 GCA_964560795.1 uncultured Anaerolineales bacterium
AAGAGTATGTCGAAATCTATGCCGATGGTAAGGTGTTGGTGATCGATGATTTTAAATCCCTGAATATTTATGGAAGTGACCCAAAAGACTGGCAAAGCGCGATCCAAGACAAGGGATTGCGAAATGAATTAATCGAGTTCGCGCTTTACGTGCGTGGGGAACAAGACACGCCAATTCCTCTTGAAAGTTTGATTGAAACAACGAAAATAACTTGTATGGTAACAGAGTAGCAATTGTATATTAAATGAACATGTATATTGATTGGGAGACACAATAATGAATAAAAACTCAAAAGTTTTAGTAACCGGTGCCGGCGGATTTATTGGGCACCATTTGGTTACATATCTAAAAGAAAAGGGTTATTGGGTTCGAGGTGTAGATATCAAGTTTCCAGAGTTTGCACCTACCAGTGCTGATGAATTCGAGCTTCTTGATTTGAGACGTTGGGGGAACTGCCTTCAAGCCACTCGTGATATTGATGAAGTTTACGCCTTGGCCGCGGATATGGGTGGAATGGGTTTTATTTCTGCGCATCATTCAAACATTTTACACAATAATTTGTTGATTAATTTGCATTCCTTAGAGGCCGCACGTATTAATGGTGCTGGTAGGTACCTATTTACGTCCTCAGCGTGTGTGTATCCAGAGTATCTTCAAGATAATGAAGATGTTACACCACTAAAGGAGGAGGATGCATATCCTGCTCAACCGCAAGATGCTTATGGATGGGAAAAATTGATTGTTGAGCGAATGTGCACCCACCAATATGAAGATCACGGCCTCGATGTTCGCATCGTTCGCTTCCACAACATCTTTGGTCCTTTAGGAACCTGGACTGGCGGACGGGAAAAGGTGCCTGCGGCTATGTGCCGAAAAATAGCTGTGGCTAAACTTACTGGTAATCCAGAAGTTGAAATCTGGGGCGATGGGGAACAAACTCGATCATTTTGCTATATTGAAGATTGTATAACCGGCATCTATAAACTAATGCGATCAGACTACCATGAACCTCTCAACCTTGGTCAGGATCGCTTGATAACTATTAATCAGCTAGCCGAAATGGTAGCTGAAATTGCTGGAATAAATATCTCGCCTAAACATATCCCCGGCCCTGAAGGTGTGCGTGGCAGGAATTCTGACAATAATATATTGCGGCAGGTATTAAATTGGGAGCCCCAGGTGTCGCTGGAAGATGGATTGGCGCAAACCTATCAATGGATAGAAGGGAAAGTTAGGGCTAGTATAGAAGCAGACATTAAAGTTTCTGGAGAGCTGGCTCACAGCAAGACATTCTAACTCAAAGATTGAACCGGATATTTAGTATGGAGGAACCAACTATGATAAAAAATTATTCAGTAATCGGATTGGGGAAACTTGGAGCCAGCATGGCAGCTGCGATTGCCAAGCGGGGTTTCAATGTTATTGGGGTGGATGTAAGTCAACAATCGGTTGATCTTATAAACGCTGGACATGCACCGGTACAGGAAACTGAACTAGAGGAAACAATTTCAGAAAACAATGAGCGAATCATAGCTACGCTAAGCCATCGCGATGCGGTATTGCAGTCAGATGTCAGTTTCGTGATAGTGCCAACCCCAAGTGATGAGAATGGGGCATTTTCTTTGCAGTATTCAGCTTGGGCGTTTCGTGCAATTGGGCAAGCTTTGGCAGAGAAGGACGATTATCACCTGGTAGTGTTAACGAGCACAGTTTTGCCAGGGTCAATGCGGTATGGTTTGCTGCCTGTATTAGAAAAGGAATCTGGAAAAGTTGCTGGTAAAGATTTTGGTTTATGCTATAGTCCCGAATTCATTGCACTAGGAAGTATTATTCATGATTTCCTCAACCCTGATTTTACGTTGGTGGGCGAATTGGATGAGAAATCAGGTAGAATGTTGGAGGCCTGCTACGCACAAATTATGGAGAATAATCCACCCTGCAAAAGAATGAGCTTGGAGAATGCGGAACTGGCCAAGGTCTCATTGAATACATATGTGACCACAAAAATTACATTTGCTAATATGTTAGCAGATTTGTGTGAGCGCATTCCTGGTGGGGATGTTGATGCCGTTACTGATGCGTTGGGTTCTGATTCTCGCATTGGCCATAAATATCTCAAAGGTGCAATCGGTTATGGCGGCCCCTGTTTTCCTCGAGATAATGTAGCTTTGGGATTCATTTCTCGTGCTCTTGGTGCTAAAGCTGCATTGGCAGAGACAACAGATCAGTTAAATCGTTCTATGCCTGAGAAGATTGTAGAACGCTTACTTCCAAAACTTAAGCAAGGTGCGACTGTTGCCGTTCTAGGACTGTCGTACAAGCCTTACTCTCATGTTACTGAAGAGTCACAGGGTGTTTTTGTAGCAAGAAAACTTTCAAAATCTGGAGCGCGTGTAGTAGCATACGACCCCCTAGCGAATGAGATGGCGCGGGCCGATTTAGGTGATCAGGTGGTTGTTTTAGACTCACTTCAAATGTGCCTTGACCAGGCTGATATGGTACTAATCACTACTCCAGACCCAATTTTTAAAGCCATGACTGTGGCAGATTTCGATGGGAAATCGACCATTACAGTTGTTGATTTTTGGCGAATTTTGGATAACCAATTATCAGGACAACCGAACATTGAGTATCTCCCTTTGGGGCGCAGTATTGAAGACGGAGTTAATTCAAAGCGCCTCGATGATCTTTGGAGAAGTACAGAAAACTTTTTGGACTGAAATGATTAGGAATTGAGTTATGACCTACAATCTTAGCCAAGAACAAGCGCTGGATGTAATTAAAAAAGTTCGTAAGAAAATCCAACAATATTTCCAAGAGAACAATCTAACATATGCCGTCTTTGGTAAATCTGAAGGTTTAGATAGCTCTGTAATTGCGGGCTTGTTAAGCAATATCGAGGGTGTAAAGCCCATTGGTGTATTAATGCCATGTGAGTCTAATCCTGAAGTTGAACGGATTGCACGAATTGTTTTGGATCACTATCAGATTCCATCCATTAAAGTTGATTTGACATTCGAATATCACCAATTGATGGCTCGATATTATTCAGATGGGTCGGTGCAGGACCAGCTGATAGATGTAGTAAAGGGTTACGGAGATGAACGGTTGTTGGATTATATGGTGCGAAGAAAATCGTTCGCGGCTGGAAACATCAAGGTTCGTTTGCGCATGATTACTCTATACCATATCGCTCAACTTACAAAAGGCCTAGTTGTTTCAACCGACAATTTATCAGAATTGTGGATGGGATTTTGGACGTTGAATGGCGATGTGGGAGATTTATCTCCTATCCAGTTCATTTGGAAAGGACTGGAGGAATATGCCATAGCCGAAGCGCTTGGGGTACCTGATGAGTCTTTGAACGCTGTCCCTACGGATGGATTAGATGTTATACCTGGTGGAGTTGATGAGGATCAATTGGGTTTGCCGTATCATGAACTTGATCCTGTCATAGTTCGGTTATTGCAAAACAAATTTGATGGAACGACGAATTGGTCACAAGATGAGACGCAATCATTAGTAGATCAGATTGCTGAGGAAACTGGCAACACACAAAAAGCTGTGCTGCATGTGGCGAAACAACTAACTAGTACCCACTTCAAACGCCAGTGGCCGAAAGTGGTGACAAGGAATGAGGTAGGTTTGTCGACGATTGATGATATGGATGTGTTGGCTTAGAATTGTGTCAACTTGGAGTGATTTGAAAAAAATAAATAATGAGTAACTCAATAACCAAGAGACTTGTCAGAGTCTGGCTCAGAGGATTCCAAAAGATTGTAAGAAACTCTGTAAAAATTATTCAGGATTACCAGCTGGCCAATTATGCAATAGGCAAACTGGGTGAAGAAAACTCGGTGTGGACAAGGGACTTTTTTGCGATTCCAAGTATCGAGAACACCTCTGTGCTCCGAAATTATGTGCATCATCTTTTGACAAAAGAGCATAAGAATTTGGATAAAGCAATCTATGGTCCTGGAAAGGCTTCAATGCTACGAGTATTAAAGGGGCTGGAGGCAGGGGAATTCTGGGTTGAATGCGGTGGGCTTTCACAAATCTTGTTTGGCATCTATCAAGGATTGGGCTATTGTGCGGTTCTAAGTGACTGGGTGGATCAGAGCCCTTCCAGCTATACAGATTCTCATATGCTTGTTGAAGTTTATATCCCAGAACTAAATAAATATATTATTCAAGATCCATCCTTTAACATCATAGTGACCTTTCGTAGTGAGCCAATCTCTTCCCTTGATCTTATGATGCTTCTGCGTATCCCGATAATCATTGAGAACAAAGAAATTGTTTTTGTAAACAACCAAAATGGTGAACAGGGTGTATTTACTCTTGTCAGAGATCTAAACTATGAAAACTATTTCGATAAATATTTTGGTCAACCGGCAAGCTGGTTTTCTCGTTCAAATATTTTGTATCCAGCAGTTATTCGTCGCAGGATACGCGATTAATATCGATAATTGCATATCTAAATGAAGCGCTTAGATTTCACAAATTTTAGTCAAAGTCAACTTTTTCGAGGCCTTATATCAAAAGACCCTCTTGTATTGGTTGATGTTGGAGCCAGTGGCGGTATAAACAAGAAGTGGGATGTACTCGAAGGGGTTATAAAGGTTGTCGGTTTTGAACCAGACCCAGAAGAATGTAAAAGATTAAACGAGCAATCGGTAGCAAGTCATACCTTTCTTCCCACAGCCTTATATTG
>CAZLNX010000451.1:0-4695 GCA_964560795.1 uncultured Anaerolineales bacterium
AAAAAAGCACATCCCGATCGGGATGTGCTTTTTTTATTACGATAGTTTGTTGGTGGGTGACTGTTTCCGCAACCTACGTATAGTAAATGCGTTGCGAATTGACCACAGGATAATTCCTAAGGCAAATACTAATATTGGGATTGCTAGGATATTGCCTATCCACTCCACGATATTGAAGAGTGGATTTTTCTTGGACATTATATGACTGAGATCAGCCCAGAAGGAGGGGAGCGTATAAAGGATGAACGCCAGGGAAACACCTGCCAGTCCAGCAGATATCCAAAAGGATTGTTTGCTGCCTCGCTCTGACAACGATGCTAAATATAGCTCGTCGAAATGGTTGATCAGATCATTGATGTTGCTGACATTGCGTTCGATATGCTCAAGCAACATTGGCACGCCTAGCTGCTCAAATAGGAACCTAGCTTTATTGGTGGCGAACTCAGCTCGCCCCCAAAGTTGTGGGTTGCTCAACCCCTGACCGATCCCTGCAAGCCGGCTGAGGTTGGCGGCATGATTTGAAAGCTTATGGATTTGGTCTCTATTTATATCAAACCCTTCCGCCAGGAGTGTTGTGCGCATATACCTGAGAGTTTTAACAAAATCTTGCATCAAGTTTGCACTATTGCGTTCTACCAACTGTACTAAAACGCGTACTTCGATGACAAATTCAAGCATACGTTCGATAGCTTCCCAATACCATAAATACTTGACCTGGCTGGTCGCTGCGGGTAGCGTCGAAATAAATAATTCGTCATCGCGTGCCTTTCTTGATGGCATGATTATCGAAGCGCGCGGTGTCAGTAAGCAGAGTTCATCAACCCACGATGCCAGATCAGATTTGAAGATGCTATCGACATGCACCATCCGGGGACGAGGGAATTTCCTCGGGTCTTTATTGTTTGCAGAATTATTTTTGGCGTTGCGCAAGATTGCCCCCTCGACTAGCTGAGCCAGGCTCCGGCGTACAAAATGGGATTCTTGAATGTCTTTGGGTGTTACCAGGATCTGATTGTTTACATTTCCACCGCGCTCTAAAAGATTGGCCGTAGCGACCAATTCATCGATATGATAAATCACATAGGCATCATGCAATGGTGGGGAAAGCTGCGGATCAGGAATCTGCATCTTGATGGAGTCGTTGTCCTGGAAGCCAATTTTAAGACCAGTATCTCTGACGAAGCGGCGGCAAACTTCCATAGCTAATTGCCACTGAACAGGTGCGTAATCTACCCTTGTGGTTGGACTTGGTCTATCCCCACCCAGCCAGGTCAAAAACTCCTGTACTGATTCTTCTTTTTCTTGCAAGGTAAATTGGTTGTCTTTATAGGTATTCTGGAGTTTCTCCATCCAATGCAGCGCGCCAGGGATATCAAAAGACATCTGGAGTTCGACAACATCGGATGCAATCTGCATCAGGGGAATTGGGCTTGAGTATACTTGCTTCAGTCGAACGACGAACATTCCCGTCATTGTGGGTCGCACCGATATATCCCAGTTGAACCAGATTTCCCTAAAAAGCTTCTTGAATTGCAAATTTTCCCATACCGGTTCGGGGAAACGGATATTTTCTTTGTTAACTCTGTATGATGGAGGGGCAAAATCCTCGAGCATGATTTGACGGAATATGCCCATGGCGAAGCCAACTTCTTCGGGAGACATGCGGTTCACAGTACTGCCGTTGATCTCCTCAACCTCTGCGGGTTCCGAACGGATGAATGTTTTGCTATTTTCCAGCTCTTGGGGCCATTTGTGTTGCAGCACATGCACAAGATCTGGCGAACCGCGCAGCTCTTCGAAACGATGTTGGTCTACCGGTTCGATAAACCGTTTCATGTTGAGGACGAGTACCACACAGGTGTGGCCAGTGGCGCTGATTTTCCCTTCCATTTTCATCCCTTTCTTCTATTGTGTTGGTGGCTTAGTCGAAGCTTTTGAATTGACTCCGGACAAGCTCCATGGTGTCCCTGTCCGGGGCAATAATCCATAGGGTATCAGATCCTACCTTGAATATACAGGAAAATTCTTCGTTTAATTTCTCCCAGCAATTCCCATCGGGGTGCTCAACTCTATTCTTGTCATAGCGCAAATGTAGGTACGTGCCCAGTGCGTCCCAAAAATGAAAAGCGTCGGTAAGCGTATCCCATGTCCAGGCGGCCGCCAACACTTTCCCATTGGTTATGCCCTTGTAATAAACCTGGTAATGATCTCCGCCCCATCCAACGGCAGCCTTTTTTGCCGTTTCAGCATCGATTCGATCCAAACCATCAAATGTATACCCCAGGATCATTTCGGTGCCTAACTCACCCAGTGAATCAGATGCCAGTAATCGCCATCGTTCACCAAGAACATCATCCAGAACAGGAATCTCTACGGGTTTGGCTTCCTCATAAACCTGATATTTCTGGGGGTGTAAGATCTGCTCTGTGGTTTGCGGCAACCTCTCGTACGCCAGATCAACCATTTGCCATCGGCCAATTTGATAGAGGTGATCGATAAAGGCGGTTGATTCGCCATATCGGAATTCAATCTCACGTATCACATAGGGTGGCGGAATAGTCAACCTGGATATCGAATAATCCAAAGGGGCATACTGAGAGGCAAGAATATCATATAAATCTTCATCGGTGCCATATTCTTCTAACCACTGATACATCAAATAGGTTGCATCCCCCTCCACCAGTGCGAAAATTGCCAGGCAGCGATCTGAATCGCTCAGGCATTCGGGATAGACACCGAATGCACTGAGGTCAAAGTGTTGATCTACCAGGGCGTGGGTATATTCATGGGCGTAGATGAAGCGTTCAATTCCGGAGAAGGTTTCTCCAATGACATAAAGCTCATCTGTCCACGGGACATAAAATCCCCCAATCCCCTCACCGATCTGGTTGATCGTTTTACTATAGAGATCGTATGTTGGATCGATTAATCCTAGAACACTCAGTACACGCGCCTGATCAGCCACTTCATCTCGGGTGTGGCGTTCAAGATATGCACTCTCTAAAATGGGACGAACATAATCCTTCTCGATCACGGAGCGGGTTACAGGTGCTAGTTCAGCCAATTTTCGTAATGCAGAAACCTGTGCTTCGATTTCATCCATCTGCGTTGCCGTGTCATCATCAAGCGCGGCAGGTGTGATCGTCGGAGGGAGCGTTGGGCTTGGCGTTAGCGTAAAGGTTGGTGTGGCTGTGGCGAAAAAACCAGGTGGATAGGTCGCCTTCTGCGTTGGTGTTGGGGTTGTCTCAACCAGCGCAATTTCAGCTGTTGGCGCCATCGCTGTGGGAGGCGCGCCAAAAAGCGCTCGAAAACCCCACACGCCCCCTACTATGATGATCAGGCCAACCACGACGATCAGGCTTAGCATGGCCCAAAGTGGGAATGTCTTCTCTTCAGGTTCTTCTTCTACTTCGGGGGGGAGTGCATCCCTGAGTTTTTGCAGCCGTTCCCGTGCTTGGATATTTTCAGGGTTGATCTCCAGAACGCGCTGCATGCAATCGATCTTTTTCTCAGGGTCTTGGATGACATAGCTCAGCAAGAACCAGCCTTCTTCCGAATCGGGGTGGATACGCAAGTACTGCACCAGCACAGGCAGCGCCTCTTTGGGCTGCTTGGCCCGCATGAGATCGATAGCTTCCTGCAAAAGGAAATGTCTTGTCGAGTTTTTCTTTTCTTCGTCCATGCTCTGGACAGTTTAGCCCACTAACATATTCTTGGCAACATCTCTCCCGCTAAAACATCAACAACGCGTGTCCCGCCGATGGCGGTTTTCATTAACACGCGACCCTGGGGAGCGTCAGTAACTTCCCCGATGATCACTGCGCCTTCGCCGTAGGGATGATCTTTTATCACCTCGAGAACTTTTTCCCCATCGTCCTTTCCCACGATGGCAATAAATTTGCCTTCGTTGGCGATATACAACGGATCAAAGCCTAACATCTCACATGCAGCCGCGACCGCTGGTCGCACAGGGATAGTGTTTTCAAATAGGGTGATACCTACATTGGATTGCTGCGAAATTTCATTGAGGGCTGACGCGACGCCCCCGCGCGTGGGGTCGCGCAGAACTCGAACTTGGTCACTGGTGTTCAAGATGGACGCGATGATTTGGTTCAGGGGTGCTACATCACTTTGGATATCGGATTCGAACCCCAGCTCTCCGCGCGCGCCGAGGACTGCAACCCCATGATCTCCCAGATATCCTGAGACGATGACCACATCCCCAGGTTTTGCGCCCGCCCCGCTGATATCCTTCCCTGGGAGCACCGTGCCAACGCCGGACGTTGTGATATACAACCCATCAGCCAAGCCCTTTTGGACGACCTTGGTATCCCCAGCGACAACTTCAATCCCTGCCTCCTCAGCCGCGGCCTTCATGGATTCAACGACCCGTTCAAGGGTGTCTAGATCCAATCCTTCTTCCAGGATGAAGCCAGCTGTCAGGAATTGGGGCGTGGCGCCCATCATGGCCACATCGTTGACCGTGCCGCAAATCGCCAACTTGCCGATATCGCCGCCGGGGAAGAAGAGTGGCGCAACCACATGGCAGTCCGTGCTGATGGCCAGTTGGGAACCGGGTCCGGGCTCGACCACACCGGCATCATTGCCAGCGCGTAAAGCGGGGTTGTCCAGCGGAGGCAGGAAGGTCTTGGCGATCAGGTCGGCCATCATCTTGCCGCCGCTGCCGTGACCCAT
>CAZLNX010000452.1:0-4694 GCA_964560795.1 uncultured Anaerolineales bacterium
AATCAGTCCGATGTTCATGATCTTGCTCCTGAGACGATCATCACCAGTCCTCTGATGTACTGGGATCCGTCTGTAGAGTACATGATCGAACTATGGTATGACAACCAGGTCAATGGCACAGCCTATGATGCCCCAACTGATGCCCCCGTCTTCTTCCTGATGAAAGATGGTGGTTCGGCATTAGCTCCTCTGTATCAGTTCGAAGACGAGCTGCCGGCTGAGGTTCTGGACGCCTACAAGGCCGCTTTAGATAAGATTATGGCTGGAGAACTTGAGATCGAGCTCAAATTTGATGCAGTAGAATCTGACTAATAATGGTTTAGATTTGGGGCTGTTCATTCCTAATCGATCGAGCAGCCCCAATTTTGTCTGTAATTTTGAAAAGGTAAACAAAGATGATTCAGGAATCCTCAAACCCCGTCTTAGCGATCGAGAATCTATCCAAAAGTTATGGGACATTCTTCGCCAACAAGGACATTACCTTTGATGTCCAAAAAGGGACAGTCCACTGTTTGTTGGGAGAGAACGGCGCCGGTAAATCTACCTTGGCAAAATGTATATATGGTGCTTCCAAACCAGATACCGGTGTAATCAAGTTCGAAGGCCAGGAAGTATCTTTTGCATCCCCGCGCGATGCAATACGTGTGGGAATTGGCATGGTTCACCAACATTTTGTGTTGGCTGAACCGATGAACGCAGTCGAAAATATTATCGTGGGTGAAGAATCTACCGGCGCTATCTTGAATTTGCAGAAGGAAACCGACAAAATTCAATCCCTTTGTGATCAATATGGGTTGACCTTTGATCTCAGCCTGCCGGTAGAGCAATTGTCCGTTGGGGAACAACAGTGGATTGAAATCCTCAAAGCCTTGTATGTTGGTGTTGACCTGCTGCTCTTAGATGAACCGACTGCCTTATTAACGCCGCAAGAAGTTGAGAAATTATTCTCCATTATTCGCAAAATGGCAGAGGATGGTATTTCGATCATACTGATAACGCATAAGCTGCATGAAGTCATGGATATATCACAACGCGTGACCGTTTTGCGCAAGGGTTTGATGGTTGCCACAGTCGATACTGCCGACAGTACCAGAGCTTCCTTGGCGGAGCTACTGGTTGGGCGGGCCTTTGATTTTAAAGTCAACAAAGAAGTTGTGGAACGCGGCAAACCCGTATTGGAGATTGAAGGGGTAACCGTTATTCGCGATAATGGCACCGTTGGATTAGACGACTTCTCTATAACTGTGCACGAAGGGGAAATCGTCGGCTTAGCTGGCGTAAGCGGTAACGGACAGCCGGAATTATTCGATGCTTGTGTTGGTGTGCGTGAAGCCCAGCAAGGCAGCATTATTTTGGATGGTGAGAACATCACTGGTTTTTCATCCCTAGAAATATCCAACGGAGGTTTGGCCAGTATTCCTCAGGATCGTCTAAAACAAGGCCTGATTAGTGATTTCTCCGTCCAGGAAAATCTGATCCTTGGTAAACATGGCAACGTGCCTTACAGCGCAAATGCGGTCATCAATTGGAAAACCGTGCTCGAGTATTCAGAAGACGCAATCCAAAATTTTAATATTGCCACCATGGGTCCGGGTCAGCGAGTGAAACAGCTTTCTGGCGGCAATCTTCAAAAAGTGATTTTAGCCCGAGAATTGTCACATGAAGTCAAAGCTGTAGTTGCCAGTTCGCCAACCAGAGGCCTCGATATCGATGCTACATATTATGTTTACCAGCGTTTTCTGGCACTCCTCAAGGAAGGAGCAGGGATCTTACTGATTTCCGAAGATCTCGACGAAATCTTCAATATCTCCGACCGCATAGCCGTAATTTTTAACGGCCAGATCATGGGTAAATTCGCTACAGGTGAAGTCAGTAGAGAACAAGTTGGTCTACTGATGGCTGGTGTTAGGGAAGAAGATGGTTATGAATAAATATTCCTACAGAATTGAAAAACGCAAGGATACTGGTTTTGTATTAAGCACACTTTCAATTATTGTTGCTGTTCTTATATCTCTCGCAGTGACAGCGCTGGTGATCACGCTTTCAGGAAACGATGTGAAAGTTGTGCTCTTAGCAATCGCCAATGGAGCGTTTGGAAGTTTGAGTGCCATAATCGATACCTTTATCAAGGCAACGCCCATCATGCTTACTGGCTTGGCAACCATCGTTGCCTTTCGTGCCAAAGTGTGGAACATTGGGCAAGAAGGACAACTGTATGGTGGTGCTCTTGCAGCTACATTTGTAGTTCTAACGTTCCCAAATTTACAGCTGCCGGCTGTCTTATATATCCCGCTTCTGTTAATCGTATCAATGATCGGAGGCGCAATTTGGGGCGGCATCCCAGGATATTTGCGCTCAAGATTTAATGTTAACGAAATCATCATCACTGTGATGCTCAACTATGTGATGCAGTATTTAACGACCTTTTTGTTAAATGGGGCCTGGCAAGAACCAGGCAGTTATTACTACAATACAATCAAATTTCCCGAAACGACATGGCTCCCGTTGCTATTTGATACCCGATTACATTTGGGATTTGTTTTGGCTGTATTGACGGCCGGTGTTGTATATTTCTTGATGTGGAAGATGAAGCTGGGTTTCGAAATCCGTGCCACAGGGGATAATCCGACTGCTTCCCGATACAAAGGCATTAACATCCGAAATATCTCCCTGATCGTACTGTTAATCAGCGGTGCAATCTCTGGATTTGCCGGTGGGATTGAAATTCTTGGGATCCATCACAAATTGATCTTCGGTTTTTCCAGCGGTTTCGGATTTACCGGTATCCTGATCGCACTATTGGGTCGCATGCATCCAATTGGCGTTATTCTTGCCTCCATCTTTTTTGGCGCATTGCATAATGGAGCTTCGGCGATGCAGATCTATTCAGATGTGCCCCGATCATTGGTCAGTTTGATCATGGGCCTCATCATTATCATGATGCTTCTTTGGGAAGCCATTTTTACGTACCGGGTAAGGAGAGTAGAGAATGTTAGCTGATATTTTTCAGATGGGTCTGATTGTAAGTATTCTAGCTACCGCCGTACGCATGGGAACTATTCTCGTTCTCGGTGCTTTAGGTGAATTGGTTTCCGAACGCGCAGGCGTTCTCAACCTCAGTGTGGAAGGGATGATGCTAACCGGGGCCTTCGCTGGATTCCTGGGCGCATTTTATACAGATAACCTTTGGTTTGGGGTTTTCACGGCTGCCTTGGCTGGAATGTTGATCAGCGCAATCTTTGGCATTTTGGCAGTCGTGTTTCATGTTGACCAGACTGTCAGCGGCCTCTCCGTAAATATTTTTGCCAGCGGGCTGACTTTTTACCTGTACAGGACATTGTTTCCCGATGTGGGCGGCCAGAATATTCCTGCTCTAACACCCTTTTCGCAAGTTCATATCCCATTCCTTTCAGATATCCCCATCATCGGCAGAATTTTCTTCCAGCAGTACGCGTTGACCTATATTGCCCTTGGAATGATGCTGCTGATCGCTTTCTATCTATACCGAACGAAGAGCGGGTTGATTCTGCGCACCTTGGGTGAGAACCCCCGAGCGGTGGATATGAAAGGCATCAATGTTACCCTCTATCGCTTTTTGGCAGTCTTGTTTGGCGGACTGATGGCGGGATTGGCAGGCGCATTTATTACCTTGGCGTCTGTGGGCATCTTCGTTGCAGACATTACCGCTGGACGAGGCTGGTTGGCAATCGCAATTGTGATCTTTGGAGATTGGAAGCCCAGCAGAATCCTATGGGCCAGCCTGTTCTTTGGGTTGATCGACGCAGGTCAAATGCAGGTTCAGGCATTAGGCGTCCAACTCCCCTTCCAGTTATTCCTGGCTATGCCTTACCTTCTTACAATCGTAGCTGTTTTCCTGGGGAGGAAGAAATCTGGAGCGCCTATCGCCCTTGGTGTGCATTATGTCAGAGAGTGATGCCAGTTCTAAAGCAATGATCATGAGTTCCCCCTGGTATATATCTACCTGGGAAACTTTCAATTGCCTACGTTTTTGTGGTTTCTGTTTTTGATGAGTGAATTGATTCCAGAGAGGTTTTCAATGAGCAGTTCAATCCTGATTTTGAATGGCAGTCCCCGAATTAATGGAAACACGGCAGTGCTGGCGGCTCAACTAACCGCCGGCGCAGAAGAAGCTGGCGCCAAAGTGGAAAGCCTCTATCTTCACGACATGGATATTCGACCCTGTGATGCCTGCGATTTTTGCCAGGAGAACGGCGATGGCTGCGTGATCAGTGATGACATGCAAAGCCTGTACCCGAAGCTGCGTGCCGCCGATGCGATTGTGATTGCCTCCCCAGTGTATTGGTGCAGCCTTACCGCCCAGGCTAAACTCTGCATTGACCGCTGGTACGCCATGGAACTCCCCGATGGTTTTGAGCTGGCTGGCAAAAAGTTGGCGCTGCTTATGGTCTATGCGGCGGAGGACCTCTACGAATCGGGAGGCGACACGGTCATCTACACGGTAGACCGCTTCAGCCGCTATGTCGGTTTTGAATTTGATGATATCGTTCATGGCACTGCGGATAAAGTTGGCGACGCTGAGACAAATTTTGAATTAATGCAACGAGCATTTGAATTAGGCCGCAAACTTGCTGCCGTTCAGTAAAATATTTCTCTTTGCAACGAATCCCTGATAGCCCCCAAAATAGGGGGCTTTTGGGTTAATCGAATTGCTA
>CAZLNX010000453.1:0-4648 GCA_964560795.1 uncultured Anaerolineales bacterium
CGATTCTTCCAGACCATTTCAAAAATGGGATCTTATTTTTGCACACCTCCTATATCGGCATCATGACAGGCAGAGCCAACAAAGACCAAATTGAAATCATTAAGAGTTTCGGGAGTGATATCGCAAATGTTCTCCATGCGAACTTCCTGCCCTTGAGACAACAACTCTTCACAGATGCCAGCGGCAAGTTTAGCCGTATTATTGGTTTGAGAAAAATAAGCGATTAGGATCTTCACGCGCTCATCTCCTCAGGTAGATTGTTGGCAGAAATTGGCGACTTGATTACACCCATGAGCAGCACTAACAAGCCGCCCGCAATCAGGATAGCCGGACCGATGTAGCGGAACGCCCACCAACCAGTGAAGGTCAGAATGAACATCAGGGCGAAAGCTATTAGAGCGAGTCCGCAGAAGGATGCGCCTACGATAAATGTGGGCTTGTTTTGGTAGCGCAGGCTAAACATGATCAGTACCAGACCAATGGCCAGGGGCTCAATGGCCCACAAAAACGACCATGCCGACCAGAATCCCGTGATGGCGCAGAACTGTAAGATCAGCCCGTTCAACCCGATGATGATCGCCGGGACACCCAGACCGACAGAGCGAATGCTGAGCGCAGCGAAGGTGAAGCCCAGTGCCAGGGACAAAACTTCCAACGGCCACAAGAACGACCAGATGCCCCAGTTGTTTAGCGTGCTGGCCAGGAAGAGGATTCCGCCGGTCACCAGGATAGGCAGACCAGGGATGTACAGCGCACCGAGTCTGCGTTTCTCACGCCAGAGCAGTGGTGCAGCGGTGAACATCAGGCCTAGCATGACCACGAATACTGGCCAGAAGCGCCAAATTTTGAACCACTGAATACGAAATCCGATGGTGGCTGCCAACAGGTTGCCGCCCAAAAGCAGGCCGCCGAACAGGATCAGGATAATGCCAATCAGGGTAGATGTTTTAAGTTTCATTTCGAACCTCCAGGTCTACGTGTCATTCTGAGCCACGCCATAGGCGCGCCTTCGGCGGGCGAGGCGAAGAATCTAAGCCAAATTGGCGTGAGACTCTTCGCTTCACTCAGAGTGACAAAACGATATTTACCCGATTGGAATCGCGGATACCGCGATGGTGATGACCAGCACGACAAAGGCAAGTTGGGTCATCCATTTTCCAGCTTGGCTGGCGAGTTGGTGTTTTTCGTCTCCGCGCCCAGCCATCCAAAGGGCGTAGAGAACCGATCCAATCACCAGCAAGGGTTCGAGCGGCCAGAGGAATTTCCATAAATTCCACCAGCCAGTAATGGAATAAAAGGCAAATAGCACTCCATTGCCCAGCAGGATACCGCCAGGTATCACCATCCAAGATGCACCACCGTACATCATCATCAAGCAAAAGCCCAGGCTGACCAGTAGAACTTCCGCTGGCCATCCGACTCCGTAAATGCGCCAGTTGCTCGAAACCAGACCGTAGAAAACGGCCATCAGGTTGAAGCCGACCAGCACAGCAACAGCAGTCAGCCAGGCCTTGGCAGATGCCTTACCCATGTTGCGCTCGGGTACAAGGTCTGCAGAAGCGCTGGTTTCCACGGGTTTTTCTGCGGATGTTTTGATCTCGGCCTGCGCTTGTTCGGCGAGCCGCTCTCCCAAAGTGATCTCGGTGTCATCGTAGGCAAAGGGTGCCTCGTTGATATGCTCACGTTCAGCACCGGAGATTACGGCTATCGCTTCGGCACCTGCTTCAGCAGCAGCATCTGAATGTACCTCAACAACTTCCTTGCTGTGGACAGTGATTCTTTTGGGAATTGTGAGCCCAATCTCATCGGCCACATCCTGAATGGCGGTTGCCATCTCTTCGGCGTCCGCGTAACGATCGCCGGGGTCTTTGGCCAGAGCTTTGAGTACAACTCGCTCGAAAGGTTCTGGGATCTCGGGATCGATGCTGCGAGGCAGCGGTAAGGGATCGTTGACATGTTTCATCAAGATCGCCAGCGGTGTGTCGGCGTCGAAAGGCGGCCGACCGGTGAGCATCTCGTAGAAGACCACGCCCAAGGAGTATAGATCGCTCTGCACCCCCGTGCGACCTTCCAGTCCCTGCTCAGGCGCCATATAGCTCAGGGTGCCCATCAGCGCGCCTGAAACGGTGAACTGCGTGCTTCCGAGAATTTGAGCGATGCCGAAATCCGTGACCACGGCTTGTCCTTGTTTTGTGAGCAGAATATTGGCTGGCTTGATGTCGCGGTGGATAATGCCTTCGTTGTGGGCATAGGCTAACCCTTCGATGATATCCAACAAGATGCGCATCATCTCGCCCCGAGGAAGGCCTTTGGCGCTGGCTCGATGTTGATTCAACTGCGCTTTGAGCGTATCGCCTTCGAGGAGCTCCATGACCATATAGTAGATTTCGTCTTGGAAATCGAAATCGTGGATCTGGACGATATTGGGATGCCTCAGGTTGGCTACCGATTGGGCTTCGCGGCGGAAGCGGGTCAGGAACTCATCGTCTTCGACCAGGTCAGAACGCAGTACCTTGACGGCTACGTAGCGGTCGAGTTGGGGGTGGTAAGCGCGGTAGACCTGGGCCATACCACCGCGCCCCAGGGGTTCCAGGATGCGATATTTGCCGAGGGATTGCCCTTGCAGTGAAACCAGCATAAAAGCATTCTCCTGTACTTCGAAGAAAGTCGCTGGCTCTGCTTTGCTAGATTGAGGTTGATTGCTTGCCATTTGTCGTGCCTCCAATCTGACATAAGTCTAGCAAGGGCACGAGTTTTCAACCTATCCGTTAGCTAACAGCCAGCTATTAGGGTTCTTAATGTTTGTAATCTTGGATGGAAATTCACCCGATTTTGTCACTCTGAGCTTCGTCCTGATCCCCGAAGGGGAAGCGAAGAGTCTCCAATCCATCATAGTGATAGATTCTTCGCCCCTCCAGGGCTCAGAATGACTATTGAATTTAATACGAGGGAGAACCTTATATCTATAATCTCGTAATCAGTTTATAACCCAACCCACGGATGGTTAATAAGATTTGGGGGTTCGCCGGGTCGGGTTCGAGCTTGGTGCGTAAACGGCGGATCAAGTTCTCGATCTGGTAGTCATAGACTTCGTCTGGGTACTCTGGCCAGACCGCGGCGCTGATAGCATCCTTGGAGCACACTTCGCCGAGATGCTCATAAAGGTAGGTGATCAGGGTGAATTCTTTGGGAGAAAGATCGACCATCTTTCTGTTGATCCTCACAACCCCCGCGGGGACGTCCACTTCTAGTTCGGGGAAGGGATCATCACGAATGGTCGCTTCTGGATCATGGAAAATAAAATCCACATCGCCGATGCTGATCTTGTCACCATCGCGGATTACCACTGGGGCTAGAACTCGCTCATCGTTGAGAAATGTCCCATTAGCACTGCCCAGATCATCGAGCATCCAGGAGCGTCCAGCGGGGCTGATTTTGGCGTGCTGGCGCGAGACGCGCTTGCTGGTGATGACGATGTGATTGTCTACCGAGCGGCCAATCGAATTATCGTCTCTGGTCAGTTGGTGCTTCTGATCAGTATTATCTGTAATGTAGGGAATCGGTTCGGAGAGGGCCATGGGTTTGGTGTGGTTTTGATAGTGTTCAAAGTATAGCCTATTCTGTCGTATAGTCAATTAAATCTAAAGAGCGGAATGCCAATTGACACTCCGCTCTCGATCTTGCTTGTATTGGTAGATGGATTAGCCGTTGTTTCCGCCGGGAGCTCCTTGCTGTCCACCGGGGCCACCCTGACCATCTTGCCCGCCGGGGCCACCCTGATCTCCAGGCTGTTGGCCACCGGGGCCTCCCTGTCCATCACGCCCACCGGGACCACGACCGCCACCAGGGCCACCGTGTCCACCTTCTTGAATTTCATCGGCCTGTTCTTGTGTGATGACACCGTCAGCTACCGCCTGGGCAAATGCAGCTTCTTGGGCAGCCTGCACACTGGCTTCAAAGGTTTCCTGATCGATATCCAGATCTTCCAGTAAATCAGAGATCTTTTGGCCGGCTTCTTGTGCTGCCTGCAGTTCGACCACAGTGATACCAAGGGCATCAGCGATCATAGCTTCACGATCGACATACTCCTTGATGGCCTGACGAGCAACGATTTGGTCGTACTGTTCCTGTGTAATATCGCCATCGGCTAAAGCCTGAGCCAGGGCAGCATCTTGCGCACTTTCCAGCGCATCGACACTGATGCCCAGGGCAGTTGCTAGCGCTTCGTCGAAACCCTCACGCCCATCGGCGTTTGTGCGGGCTTCTTCGAAAGCAGCCTGGAACTCTTCAACGGTGATCCCGAGAGCGTCGGCCAGATTTTCATTGTTGCCAAAGCCATCGCGTCCGCGCTCACCTTGGTTGCCACCCTCGCCGCCGGGGCCATTATTTGCGACCGGGGACGGTGCGAATGCCACGGCTCCCAGTGACAGGGTCAAAACCAGTAAACTTACAACTATGAGGGGGAATTTATTTTTCTTGTTCATCTTTTTGTCTCCTTTTGACAAATATTTTGAATGGTTGTTTTTGTCTTGCGACGTGTCTTGTTTTTGGATCCGCCCAAAGGATAGCAAAAAGATGTTCAGAAGTTGTTTAGAGGACTCTACTGCAAAAAGGGTGCTAGACCCTCCTCAAAACAGCAAAAGTTTAA
>CAZLNX010000454.1:0-4638 GCA_964560795.1 uncultured Anaerolineales bacterium
TCCTTGACCTGATTCTATCCCGTTATGCCCTATTCAGGTGCGTAACATGAGTTAAGTAAATCAACGTTCCAAGCGAACGATCATAAACAAAACCATTCGTAGGAGAAAATAAAATGAAACTAGTCGTTTTTGGCGCAACAGGAAAAACAGGCCTTGAAATTGTAAAACAATCTCTAACACAAGGGCACGAAGTAACAGCCTTTGTACGCGATCCATCTAAGATGGCGCTTGAGCATAGTGATTTGAAAATTATGACAGGCGATATTTTTGAATTCACTACGGTGATGCAAGCTGTTCAAGGACAAGATGCAGTAATTTGCGCTTTGGGCACAAGCGAGTTAGGAAAAACCACAGTGCGCTCTACAGGAACCGCTAACATCGTAAAAGCGATGAAAGAAAATCATATAGATCGGTTGGTTGTTGTCACAGCAATGGGAGTAGGTGAAAGCTGGTCAACGCTTTCATTTATCAACAAGCTCTTCTTTGCCACCTTATTGCGTAATACCCGTCAAGATCATGAATTACAGGAGGTTGTTGTGAAAGAGAGCGAGCTTAACTGGACAATTATTCGTCCAAGTGGGCTGACAGATACTCCACTAACAGCAAGCTATGCCATAGGCGAGAATATTCTCGCTAAAACTTCACGAATAGCCCGTGCCGATGTTGCTCATGCCATCATTAAAGAATTAAATGACAACACCTTTGTGCACAAAGCTGTAACGATAACAAATTAACTTGAGACTCTGGCCTAAAGGCTAATACCACAAAATTACCCATACAGTATAGGAGAAAAAATGGATCAATCAGCAAGCATCATCATGGCGACAGCTTTAGTATTTTATTCAATTGGGGTTTGGAGTGAGCGAATATCTGGTCAACTCAAACCGTGGCATTTAGTTTTCTTCGTGCTCGGACTGATCTGCGATACCTGGGGGACCGGAATGATGTTCGAAATGGTAGGCGGTATGACATTTGATATTCATGGAATCACCGGTTTCATCGCAATTGTTCTTATGCTCATCCATGCGGCGTGGGCCTTTGTAGTGCTGAAAAAGAAAGACGAGAAAGCGATCAATAATTTTCATAAGTTTAGTGTCGTTGTTTGGGTGATTTGGCTAATTCCATATTTCAGCCCGATGTTTTTTGCGATGGCAATATGAATCCAAAGTTGGCGTTGATATGAATATAATTACGATTGTAACTATCGGTTTTCTCATCCTGGAAGCCACCAATGTGGCCACACTCTATTTTTATCCAGGATCAAAATATGCCAACGGGGTTGGTGTCTTCAATGCCTGGGAAAAATCAAAGAGTGATCCTGAAATTCACAATTTTGTAAAATACCTGGTCAATTGGGTAGCAGGGACAAAGTTGATCTTCATTTTGCTCTTGATCGTGATCCTGTACTCAGCAAATGATCAAACCCTGATTTATACAGGTATAGCACTGGTTATTTCAATTTCATCCTTCTTTTGGCGTCTCTTCCCGCTGATTCGCAAGATGGATCAGGATAACCAAATTTATCCTAATAATTATTCCAGTGTATTAGGCTGGATGATATTGGCATTTATCCTAATATTTTTGTCAGCGGTATTTATATCTATTGGCGGATAAGAGCACACATTTATGATTTGACGACGAAGTTAGCAGTACACGCCCCTATCATGCTAGAATCGGAGCATGCTGAGAAACCATCACAAACGCTTTCAAACCATAGTTCAAAGCGGTCTACTTATCCTTTGGTTGCTATCAGCACCCGCGTACCAGGCAAAAGATCAAGTTCCGACTGTCGCAGTTTCCCGGAGTGAATTGATCCTGGCAATGAACACCCTGCGGGTCGCTCATGGTTTGCCCGCCTTAATTGAAGACCCCATTATCAACGCTGTTGCTCAGTCCACGGCAGAGACCATGGCAGCCAACAGTATGTCCTGGCACATTGGTGATGTGCGCGGGCGCATCGCCGCGGCGGGGTATGGTGGTGGCGCCACTGTATGGGCCACAGAAAACTTTGCTGTGGGCAACATGAGCATAGATCGAATCATGCAGGCATGGGCGGACCCCGATCATATGCGGCCAGCCGTCAACCCCGCTTACTGTCATGTGGGTGCGGGTGTAGCCCAAGCCCCCGATGGTCGCTACTATTATATTTTGCAGGCTGCCTACACATCTGAACATGCCTGCGGTGAATACAATTCTGGAGTTGATGATTCTGGAACCGGAACAAACTCGAATCCCCCGGTTTCGCAGATCATCATCCCGGTGAAGATCGCTACGCCCGACGAGGCTGGTAAGATATTTCACATCGTCCAATCGGGGCAGTCATTTTGGTCTATTGCCATTGCTTATCAAATTACTATAGACGACCTGGAAGTTTGGAATAATCTCTCTAGAGACAACGGCCTGTTCATCGGCCAGGAGTTATTCATCCCCTCCAGCTCTACAGAGGGGTACGCCACTCCCACGCCGGTAGGTATGGTCCAGCTGGCCCCCCCGGATGTTGATGGCAAAATCGTTCACGAGGTACAGCCTTATCAGGTGTTGATCAAGATCGCAAATGCTTATCAAGTCCAAGTCGATAGAATCCTGGCCCTGAACGGGTTGCAAGCTGATTGGCCCTTACAGATCGGCCAAAAAATAATAATTGATCCTGGCAATGTGACACCCAGCCCAACTCCACTCCCACTCTCTGCTATCGAACAACTTACTCCGGCCAGCGACGGCAACTACTATCACACTGTCCAAAGTGGCGAATCCCTGACCTGGATTGCGGATCTGTATGACGTCGAACTGGCCGACCTGATTGCCTGGAATGGATTGACTGCGGATTCCATCATCCGCCCCGATCAGCACTTATTGTTGCACCTCACGCCACCAGCCACAGTTACGCTGGCTCCTGCCTCGCCCAGCACTACCCCAACGATCACACAGACCCCGACTCAAAAACTGGCATCCCCGTCCCCGACTTATACAAGTACCGTCGATTCAGAGACTCAACCAAGTTTGTCCATACCAGTTCTGATGCTGGCGGTCATTTTTGTGGTTGCTGGGGTGATCTTGCTGAGATGGGTGGTGCAGCGAAAATCGTAGTCAAATGACAAAATACTTGGGATAAAACAAACCCGCTCTATGCTGAGCGGTTTTATGTTTCGTTTTGTTTTTCGCAATATCCTAATCCAGGGCGCGCAATCGGTGGATGAAGTACACAGCCAACGCAAATAAGAGTATGGCGATTCCCTGGTGCAGTAGTGCCAATGATATCTGTACCTGAAAAACCACCACAAGGATACCAAAGACAATTTGGATACAACCCAGGATCAATACTCCTAAGATACCATTGATGATATCGTGCCCATAGCCGCGCTTACGAGCAGCAAAATAGATGCTCACTATGGCAAGTAATGCTACAAAGGCAAACCAGCGATGCACAAAGACGACGGTTTTTGGCAGTACCAGCAGGTTAGTCGCTTTGTCAAACAACCCAGGTGGCACCAATGCCCCAAACATCTTTGGCCATGTGGTGGATAAATAACCCGCCTTTAATCCCGCGGTCAGCCCACCGTAGGAAATCTGGATTATCAAAACGGCCATACCCAAGGCGGCCAGACGCGACAGCGGCGACCATCTCTTACCCTTTACAGTAGGAAATCCAAAACGATGCCCCAAGGCAACCCACAGGCTGAGGGCTAGGAGCAGCAATGCCAGCAGCAAGTGCAGGGTCAAGCGGATATGGCTAACCGAGGGGCGGTCAACCAAACCGCTGGCCACCATGAACCAACCCATAAAGGCCTGTCCAATGAACAGAAGGCCCATTAGGACATAGATTCCAAACTCTTTGCGCGGGATGGCTCCCTTGAACAAGAAATAAAACACCGGGATGGCATAAGCCAACCCTGCAAGGCGAGCGATCAGGCGGTGGAGCCATTCGACGAAGAATATCCTTTTGAACCCATCCAAGGACATGCCGTAATTGATCTTCTGGAATTCAGGGGATTCTTGGTATTTGGCAAACTCTTCATCCCAAGCTTCTTCCCCGATAGGGGGCAGCACACCGGTGATGGGGTCCCACTCGACAATGGACAACCCCGAGCGCGTCAGGCGCACAAACCCGCCGAACACAATCAGAAATCCGACAATGAAAGCGAAGATGAACAACCAGGACATTACAGCTCGGTTTTGAGTTTTTGGCATGTGAGAAACTCCATTTGAAAGAGTATGTTATCAATTGTGGAAACGCCTGTATTCTATCACCTGAGATTTCTATTTCAAGCTGTCAGTAGATCGGATTACGTGCCTTTTTAGGGTCACCCCATAAGAATACCTTTACACTAGTTTTCAATTTGATCCGTCCATAATGAGCATTCAACTGACCCACCTTGTGGATATCATAGGTCGCACGGCTTTCTTAAAGTATAACTATTTGTCATGCTGAACGAAGTGAAGCATCTAGCGCAGCGCCAATTTCGCTTTGCTAGACCCTTCGGCTTCGCCTCAGGGTGACAGGTTTCCTTGAAAAATTCGAAATGCACTCGACTTTAAGAAAGCCGTGTCATAGGTCGGAAGCATCATTGACAAGAGCAAAGATTTCTGCAATTGTTTAATTGCTGGTATTCGTGACTCATTCCGTCTCGTATAAAACCA
>CAZLNX010000455.1:0-4626 GCA_964560795.1 uncultured Anaerolineales bacterium
GTCTACCCGACTATCCGTTTCTCACAAAACCTATTTTTGATCAGTATATGCAGCAAGAAACCACCTGGACAGGGTATAAAACGCGTACCGCGAGCCGGCCTACGCGGCTTCTGGCTAATGGGGTGGGTGACGAAAGCACCAAACGCCAAAATATCCACTGATCCTTTAGGGTCAGGCGCGAAGCCTAGCGTTCCAGCAGCGTTCATCATGGGTTTGTCAAAAAACAGGTTGCTCTTTGGCATATGTGTTAGCCGTTCACCATTGCACGTTAAACATCGTCTTTCTTCCAGGGTTTCAATAATTCAATAACATCATCATCTGGTTGGCCATTTACTTGCGGGTAACGGCGGTGCAACCCTTCAACCTTGACCAACACTTCAGGTACGGTCAACTGTCTCCCGGCGCGAATCGACGAGCGGCGTACGAAGAGGGCATTCTGGCTGCGATGGCACAGGGCAGCCTTGACCTTTTGTTCGAACACTGGATTGATATCAAGCACAATATGAGCAGGATCATCGGGATTAAGATGCCGTGCCCGAGGGTGGCCGAGGAAATTGGCATTAAAGGTGTAGAGCATTGGCCCATCTTCTCCCAGAGTTTCAACAGCCCTGACCGCCGCTCTATGGGTCAATACGTGCGCAGGGTGACCATACTCTCCGCTGGAGCCATGGGCAATCATGGCTGTGGGGTCAATAGACTGGAAATGTTTAACTACACGCCCAGTCAGTTCTTCCAGATCATTGGTATATGGATAAAGCGCATCATGCTCCCCAATTAACGGGTCGATGTAATCCAAAAACGTAACACTCTTGCCACCCAAGGCTTGCACAGCGCAGCGCATCTCGTCTTCACGGATTTGACCGAGTTCTTCTTGGGTGCACAGTGGCGGTTCACCTACTTCACCACCCTCACCGCGCGTGGCGCAAAGATAATGTACATCAGCACCGGCGCGTGCCAACAGGGCTAGTGTCCCGCCAGTCAGCATAGTTTCGTCATCAGGGTGTGCAATGAATACAAGAATGTTCATATCACCAATTCAGTTTGTTCAGGTCAAACACCGGACCATCTTTGCAAGCCAACTTATAACTCTTGCGAGTAGGGACGGCGCAAACACCGCATTCAGCAATCGCACCACAGGGCATAGGTACCATAATAAGAGCTTGAGCCAAGCAGGGAATAGATTGATGTGGGTCGAGACTCAGAATCTGGCGCAATTTAGACAAGTCTTCTAAAGGTAAATCAAGTGCCAATGTGTCGGCCCAAATCAGCGACTCAGGTAAGGTGCTGAGAGGTTGTGCTTCAATAACTGGTGGGAGATGTGGCAAGGGGGTTTGGGTGAAAACAGCAATATCGGCATCTGGGAATTGATTTAGTAAAGGCAGCAAGCGAGAGATATCATCTCCCAACGTGGCCAAGGCTAAATGGCGCGTCTCAGAGGGGATATTAAAACCTTTTCCAAGCGGCCCGCGCAAATTCAGGGTTGAACCAGGCTTCCATGAGGGGGGTATGGTATATGAAGGTTGCAAGGCCGCGATGGATGCTGAAGACGAATCCCAAACCTGAAAAAGTGGAACAGGCAAAACGGCGTCCGAATCTCCAGGCTCATAGGCCAAGAGATACTCTCCGGGAGCAGGAATCATCTCGATAGGACAGTCAATCCTGATAGAAATTTTTTTGTTTATTCCTGAAAGTATCTCAGTGATCCTGCCTTCAATGACGTGCATAGCACAAGTGTATTGCATAAACAGTCGCTCTGCAACCATAATATAGATTATTTGTTAACATTGAACCATACCCACAATAATATGGGGCTGCTGGAGAATGTTATGGCGTAAAATACATCAAATATGCGAACAAAACCCAAGCCATGGTATCATGTTTGGGCTTCATTATAACTAGATTCGAAGGAGAAAAAGATGAATATAACTGTTGTTGTATCAGCTGTTGCCGGTTTATCCTGGCTGGTAGTTGTGGGATTGCTAGTTCTTACGGTACTACGGGCCTCCCAACAAAGACCAGTTAAAGGTATGGTCACTGGTCTGCTAATTGCCTTGTTGTTCGCTTTGATTTTAAACACCGTCAGTGCAGGTTTAGTTTTTATTCAACCTGAAGAACGCGGAGTTGTAATTTCAGCGATAGCTCCAAAAGGTTATCGTGAAGAAGCATTGCAGCCTGGTTTGCGTTGGGTAATCCCCTATGCGGAATCTGTCGAAATTTACAACATCTCCAAACTAACTTACACTATGTCCATCGCATCTTCTGAAGGGCAAATTGTCGGAGACGACTCGGTTTCTGCTCGTACATCCGATGGGCAGGAGATCTTGATCGACGCCTCGGTGATCTTTGCGATAGACCCTGAAAAGGTTGTCGACTTGCACATCACCTGGCAAAAACGTTACACCGATGATCTGGTACGGCCGCTGTCACGAGGTGTGATCCGTGACGCAGTATCTCAATTCCGTGTTGACCAGGTATACAGCACCAAACGTGTTGAGATGGCCGAGCAAATGGAAGAGGAAATGACCAAAGTGTTAGCAGACAACGGCCTGTTATTGGCCGATTTTGTGCTGCGCAATATCACCTTCTCACCAGAGTATGCCGCTTCAGTGGAGCAAAAACAGATCGCCGAGCAGCTAGCTCAGCAGGCTGCTTTCGTCGTGCAGCAGAGAGAACAAGAAGCTGAACAGGCCCGTAAAACCGCTCAAGGTCAGGCAGACGCGGCAGTGATCGAGTCTGAAGGTGAAGCCCTGGCTATCGTGATCCAGGCCAACGCCGATGCTGAAGCCAGGGTGATCGAAGCCACGGCCGAAGCCGAAGCATTGGAATTGATTGCGGCTGTCTTAAAAAAGAACCCTGATCTGCTCACCTATCGCTATATCGAAGAGCTAACCCCGTCCATCGATGTAATGCTGCTGCCCAGTGACAACCCATTTTTATTCCCGCTCCCAGAGCTAGAAAGTACACAATAGCGTTATAAAATGGTAAGTTTTCAGAATTCAACTGAGAACCCATAAATATAGAAGTTACAAGTTTGCAAGTTTGAACATTTCGACTTGCAAACTTGTGACTTAATCCGTTGACCAATGAGTGATCAAAATACTGCCACCCCCTCTGAACATAAAATCCGTTTGACCACATTATCGACGTGTTCTGGTTGAGCGTCCAAGCTAAATGCGGAGACGCTGGCGCAGGTTCTGCGTCCTATTGAGAATATTTTCGAGAATGGCGACTATCCTGACCTTCTTGTCGGCATGCAGGATCCCGATGACGCGGCGGTTTGGCGCATAGACGATGAACGCGCCTTAGTTGTCACCACCGACTTCTTCACCCCGGTGGTCGACACACCCTATGAGTATGGTGCCATCGCCGCGGCCAACAGTCTCTCAGATATTTATGCCATGGGGGCAACCCCCTTCTTGGCCTTGAATGTGGCTGCATTTCCCCCAGAACTCCCCGCAGATTTCCTGAGTGAAATTCTGCGCGGTGGTGCGGAGAAGGCACGTCAGGCTGGTGTGGTAGTGGCAGGTGGTCATACTGTTCAAGACAAAGAACCCAAATATGGCTTGATCGTGCTGGGTTTCGCGCACCCCAAGAAGCTTATGACCAAAGGCGGCGCGCGTCCCGGCGATAAACTCGTTCTCAGCAAGCCTTTGGGGTTCGGCACCACAACGACAGCCATCAAACAAGCAAAGGCCTCACTTGAAGATATGGATGAAGTCATCGACTGGATGTCACGCCTAAACAAGGATGCCGCGCTTCTGGCGGTTGAGTCTGACGTCATGGGCGCTACCGACATCACCGGGTTCAGTTTTCTAGGTCACGCTTGGGAGATGGCATCCACATCGGGTGTTGGATTGCGTTTCGAGTGGGAGAAGATCCCTTTTACAAAAGGCGCTCGACGCTACGCAGAAAACTACATCTTCCCCGGCGGTGCATCGGATAACAGGCTTTATTATCGGTCACATATCGAATTCAAACATCAGCTTGAAGAATATGAAGAGATGCTGCTCTTTGATCCCCAAACCAGCGGCGGGTTATTATTCGCCGTTCCACCCGATAACCTTGACCATATGCTGAGGCGTGCCAAAGAGATCGATCAACCCTTATGGGTGATAGGCGATGTCATTGATGGAAATAACATCGAAGTAGTCTAATCATTTGCAAAGAAATGCCCGGAAGTATAAAAATGCTCCCGGTTTTGCTTTAATTTATGCAATAGCAATGTAAGGAGGCACGTATGCGCTTTGGCATCCACGCATTTCAACTTGATGCCCTAATCCCCCCCGGATTATCTCCACAAAAAGTAATGACTCATCTGGCCAGCTTTGAACATGCCAATCTCATCAAACAACTCTATGAAGAGGGTTTCAACCCAATTGAATTGGGGGGTGATCTCAATTTATTTCTACCGCAAACGTATTCGCCTGCGGCAATAGAAAAACTAGCCGAACTCAAAGCTACGTCCGGGGTAACGTATACCGTTCACTTACCTTTGTGGTCTGTAGAAACATCTACCCCGCAAACGCCCGTACGTGAAGGGTCAGTTCAAGCTGTGATCGACTGCATACTAACCACACACCGATTAGTGCAGTAGTCAAGAGTAACATAAAAACTGGGCAGAAGAGA
>CAZLNX010000456.1:0-4574 GCA_964560795.1 uncultured Anaerolineales bacterium
ACCAAGTCTACCCGACTATCCGTTTCTCACAAAACCTATTTTTGATCAGTATATGTCAGTGATGACCTGATCAGCAGTATCTTCACCAGTGCTGATGAGAACACTATCAACCTTTCCGGGCGAACGCATAACCTTGGAAAGCTGCGTGTAATTAACATAACCTATCGGTGACATAAAAAAATCAGCGCCGCCAATAACCTGGCTGGTTGCAATACCGACCACCTGCCAGTTAGTGCGTTGACGACCCACCCTGAATTGAATTTCATCACCTACTTCTATATCGGGTTCAATGTTCAGCAGATCAATGTTGATGACAACGGCATTGGTGTCATCCGGCTGTAGCCATCGTCCCTCGATTATTTGTGGTTGAATAAAAGGTGAAATCGGCTCCAGACCGATTAATTCGACAATCTCGATTGACTCGCTTCCATCTGGCAGCACCCGGAATGCCCGCCCCGTTATTCGTGGCTCGATAAATTCCACATTGGTCATTGACATCACCAACGCCTCGATTTTCCTGAAATCCTGCGTTCCTCTGATGTTGACTTTTATATCTTCTTGCCAATAGTTAGAAATTCCATCGACAGTTATTTCAAAGGATTCCTGTACGCTGGTTACAGAAATCCAGATTGCCCCGGCGATACAAAGTGTAATAGAGGCAAAGACGAGGCGAACTTTTTGCCGAAAGATATTTCGAAAAGGATAAAGAATGGTAGCAGGCAGATTGGGGATTGCACTGAGAAGCACCTCAAATCTGTTCACGCCAAATTGAACATTTTGCCCACTTGAATACCCAACGGATTCTCGTACCGTAAGTCGAGCTGCCTTAAGAATTGGAAATAATGCAGCCAAGCACGGAACAGCGATGGCAACGAAAATCTCCACTAAATAATTTTGAGTGGGCACATCGAAATTGATGATCTCAAAGTTGATCAGCCCAGCGAAGAATACACTGGATAGATATGAAAAACCAATAGATAGCGGCAAGGTAATAATCAGCGCCAGACCCCCATAGAATATCACCATGCGTATGTACATACGCATGATCTGTCTGCTTATTCCACCAACCGCTTTGATAGTGCCGATCTGTTGAGTTTGCTGCGTAAGTTGCGCAGAGACGATGTTGATGATGAGAAAAACTCCCAAGAATAACCCCAAAACACTTAGCACGGCCAGTATAAGCAGCACGGATTGCATAATGTTATCCAGCTCGTGTTTTCCAGGATCTGGGATATCTTTTTGGGTGACAATATACCCATTGGATTCAGTAATACGAGTGACCGAATCGACAACTTGCTCAATGTGATCCTCATCAAAGCGGTTTTCGGCCACTGTAAAATCTAGCATCGCGAAATCGCGTTTACCTGTGAGTTCCTGCAATGTTTCCTGAGTTACATATCCATAGATAACCAATGAGAACGCTGAAGAAATTTGAGTGACATCATGGACTGAACCAGCCAGCCTGAGTTCTTGTGATTCCCGGTTGCCAAATTCAACTGTGACCGTATCACCAATCTCAAAAGGAAGCGTCTCCAGGGAAGCCCTCTCCAACAAAATCGTATCGTCAATAGGCGGCCATTCTCCATCTTCCAAGAAGATTTTATCGATTTGCATCTCCTCATAGTCAGACCGCACAATCAGCTGTAACAACTGCCACCGATTTGGGCCAACTCGAATTCTGCCCCAAGCTTCATTACGCCCCTCGACATATTCAATCTTAGGGATACGGGCGACTCGTTTTACTAAGCTCTCATCAAATTTCCATGATACTGAGATTGAAGCACTAGCCGGGTTTGCATCGAGATATGTATTTGTAAGATTGGTACTCAAAATGAACCACACTCTCCCTAAGCTACCCATAGAGAAAACAGAAATGGCTATTGTCAGCACTACCAAGAAAGAGCGCACTCTATGTTGCCAAATATCCCGAATTATTTTTCGAGTTTGCAAGCTAAACATACGTCACCTGATATATTTTTGAGCACGACACAGCCATTCTCAGATTTCTGGTTCAATCCTTTGAAGTATACTATGGTTCGAAAACTGCAATCACGATTGAAAACCGATCTCTGGAGAACCAGAAACCTGCACAGAATGACAGAAAAAACTGATTGGCTTTCGCCCCTGAATCAAACTCATCTTTTATCTGATGAGATTCATATTTGGTTATTTGATTTGAACGCCTGCACCAGCCGGGTCACTATCTGCCAGAATTTTCTCAGCAAAGATGAACTCACTCGAGTGCAGGAATTTAGAAGGGATCAAACCCGCCAATCGTTCATTCTGGTTCGATGGTTACTGCGCTCCCTTCTGGGGCATTATCTGGATCGCAGCCCAAAAGAGATTGCCTTGGATTACAATGACTACGGCAAACCATTGGTTCAAGGCATCAGCTTCAATCTATCCCATACGGAGCGTTATGCCATTTACGCCTTTGCGCGTCGAGGGCAAATTGGCATTGACATTGAGCATCTGCGACCTGTCAGAGATTTCAGGGGTATGGCTGAGAAAATCATGTCAGAGACTGAATTAGCGCAGCTATTCAGTTTTCCGCCAGAGGTTCAGGTCCAGGCATTCTTTAATGCCTGGACGCGCAAAGAGGCCATCATCAAAGCTATTGGCAAAGGATTAGCTTTTCCGCTCAAAAGTTTCAGCGTGGAATTTTTCCCCATGCTGCCTGCCAGGGTTCTAACCAAAAGTCTGGCGACAACCTGGATGCTCAAAGAGATACCCGTTCCCCAAGGCTGGGCAGCAGCACTGGCTTATGATCAGCCGGATATGACAATCAAAAAATGGGGCATTTCGCAAAGGGCACAGTTGGCTTTCATTGATGATTGCTTTGGCAATTAACTTATGCAAATAACACTTTTGGCCATCGGTTCACGCGGAGATGTTCAACCAATGATCGCGCTTGGCGCAGGCTTTAAGGGTGCTGGCTATGATGTGCAATTGGGCGCTCCAGCAAATTTTCAAAACACTATTGAGCAACATGGTCTAGATTTTTTCAGTATCGCGCCCGATTTTACAAAGGTGATGGCCAGTGAAACCGGATATCGCATGATGACCGCTGGCGAGAAAGCTATCGTGTATCTGGACTGCATTGTTAAAATTGCACAGACTTTTTCTGAACAATTGAAGGAATCAACCTGGAACGCTTGCCAAGGAACTGATGCCATTATCTTTAATCCGTTCTCTCAAATCGGGCATCTGGTTGGCAAGAAGTTGAAAATTCCAACCTGGTCTACATGGATCTATCCTATTGGACGTACGCGCCATTTTCCGTTGGTTGGTACTCCCACCTGGTTATCTCTGGGCAAAGCCTATAATCGTAGCACCTATTTCATTTATGAACTGATTGGTAAATATTACCTTGGTGGCTTATTCGAGGAATGGCGTCAATGGTTGAAGCTGAAGCCCATGCCCTTTTTGGGTTATTTCGAAGAATTAAATCGAGATCAAATCCCATTTTTGTATGCCTACAGCGAGCACGTCATTCCGAAACCCCGGGATTGGCCAGCGTGGTTTTCTGTGACCGGATATTGGTTTCTCAACCATCTTCCGGATTGGCATCCCCCCTCCGGCTTGAAAGAATTCCTTGCATGTGGCCCACCCCCGGTTTACGCCGGTTTTGGCAGCATGCGAGATCGTGATGCAGAGAAACTAGCTCACCTAATACTGCAATCGATTAAACTATGTGGACAGCGTGCTATCCTGGCCAAGGGCTGGGGCGGTCTTGATTCATCACAATTAGTAGACAATGATATTTTTTTCATTGATAAAATTCCCCATGATTGGCTCTTTCCCAGAATGGCTGCGGTGGTGCATCATGGCGGCGCTGGTACAACCGCAGCGGGGCTAAGAGCCGGCGTGCCTGCAGTCATCGTGCCTTTTTCCGGCGACCAACCCTTTTGGGCAAACCGGATGGCCACATTAGGTGTCGCGCCGAAGCCGATACCCTATGCAAAGTTGTCCGCAACAAAATTAGCGGATGCAATCCAAACTGCCACGACCGATCAACAAATAAAGAAACGTGCCGCTTCCTTAGGTGAACAAATTCAGGCTGAGGATGGTGTGGCGCGCGCCATTGAAGCCTTTGAGAGATCTTTTGCTACTCAGCGAAATAGATAGCCCAGGGCGTATTAGCAAAATGGGCCTTGAGTTCAGCGTAGTTGGTGATGACTTCACGCAATGAACGCACATTTTGCTTCACCAAATGTGAACGCAAATGTCGATCTGGTACCTCAAGAAAGGCGAGGATTAGGCTGCCGATCCGGTCAGGCTCTGCAACTAATTCTTCATAAACTACATCTAGCTTTTTATGTCCACAAAAAAAAGCATCATACTGTTTTTCATACAGGGCAATCTGTTTAAAATTCCATTCACAAGAATCTATTGGAATTTCTACTTGTCGTTCGGTTTCCCGATCTTGAGGATCATGGATGAGAAATCGTTTAGTTTCAATCGCCAGCATCAATGATGCAATGGTGGCTAATTTGTTACGTCGTTTCAAATGAATGATCTCAGCAATTCCCGGAATAGGGGCAGTTGAGCTAAGGTGGAGCAGGAGAAAAGGG
>CAZLNX010000457.1:0-2063 GCA_964560795.1 uncultured Anaerolineales bacterium
TGCCCTTTTCTCCTGCTCCACCTTAGCTCAACTGCCCCTATTCCGGGAATTGCTGCCGGTTCATCATTGTTTCGTAGAACAAACCACTAGACGTGGTAGCAAGCCGCGTAGTGCCCTGCGCTTTTTTCTTCCAGCGGTGGGTGATCATTGCTTTCGCAAACTTTATCAGACATAGGGCAGCGGTCGTAGAAACGACAACGAGGTTCAGGATCAACTGGACGAGTAATACCACCTTTGATCTTGATTGGGTCGCGGTTATATGTCGGATCAGGAACAGGTACTGCCGAGAGCAAAGCCTTGGTATAAGGATGTTGAGGTTTTTGCAATACATCTTCTGTATCCCCAATCTCAACAATTTTACCCAGATACATAACTGCGATGCGATCACACATATAGCGGGCAACTGCCAAGTCGTGGGTAATATAGAGATAAGTAACCCCAAAGCGATCGGCCAGATTTTGCATCAGGTGCATAACACCCGTTCTTACCGAGACATCCAACATCGAGGTAGGCTCATCGGCAACCACAAAGTCTGGATTGATCACCAATGCTCGGGCAATGGCAACGCGCTGACGCTGACCACCGGAAAGCTCATGGGGGTAGCGGAACAGGAAACTGGAAGCCGGTGTTAGGCCCACGGTCTCGAGGAGATCAGCAACGCGAGCCTCGCGCTCTGCAACAGAGCCGACACCTTGAACGTTCAGGGGTTCCGCAACAGTATCATAGATCGTCAAACGAGGATTCATGGACTCGTATGGATCCTGGAAGATCATCTGCACACGGCGACGGAAGATTTTCATTTCGCCACCGCGCATATGAGCAATATCTACCTGACCCTCATCGGTATCCAGAAGAATATTTCCATCAGTGGGATCCAACAAACGGGTGAGAAGTTTTCCGGTTGTTGTTTTGCCACAACCCGACTCACCAACCAAACCAACGCTTTCGCCTCGCTTAATTTTTAGGTTTAAGTGGCTGACCGCGTGGACATAAGAATCTGCCCGTTTAAAAACACCTTGACCAATCGGGAAAAGCTTCGACAGATCCTTTACATCAACTAGAGTATTATTGTTCTGTGCCATTATCCCTCGCCTCCTGGGTGCCAACAAGCTGCCAAGTGCCCTGCGCCGTGGTCCTTGAATTCCGGCTCATCTTCACGACATACTTCCGTCGCAAAGGGACAGCGCGGATGGAAACGACACCCTTTGGGTGGATTGAGCAGGTCAGGCGGTTCGCCCGATAAGGTTACTAATTCAGTTTTCTCGCCCACAATGCTGGGGAAGGAAGACATCAGCGCCATTGTATAAGGGTGTATAGGGTGATGGAAGATATCCTCAGTAGAAGACATCTCAACCAATTTACCTGCATACATTACGCCAACCCGCTCACTAACTTCTGCAATCACGGCGATATCATGAGAAATGTAGATCATCGCCATATTGAGCTCTTCCTGAATTTCCCGAACACGTTTCAGAATTGCATCCTGAACGATCACATCGAGAGCTGTTGTCGGCTCGTCGGCAATAATAATATCGGGATCACAGGAAAGCGCCATAGCAATCACAGCCCTTTGCCGCATACCACCACTATATTGGTGAGGATATTGGTCCTTCAATGCTGGATCAAGGCCCACGAGACCAAAGAGATGGTCAATTTTCTCGTCCATTTCTTGATCGCTTAAGTGCGGGACATGCTCGCGCATCGCTTCAAGGATTTGATCCTCCACGGTATAGACCGGATTCATGGAGTTCATCGCTGCCTGGAATACCATTGAGATATTCTTCCAACGATGTGAATTCATCTCTTTGGAATTCAGCGGAACAACATCAACATCATTGATCTTGATTTCACCTTCGAGAATTTTTGCATTGTTGGGCAGCAGTTTCAACAGTGAAATTGCCACTGATGTTTTTCCACAACCAGACTCGCCTACCAGACCGATGGCTTCACCTCGGCCCACATGGAAGGTCACATCATCCACAGCGTAGACTGGACCTTTGCGAGTCATATAGTGCATGGTCAGATCATTTACTTCGAGAACATTTTCAGTCATTGTCACAATC
>CAZLNX010000457.1:2192-4525 GCA_964560795.1 uncultured Anaerolineales bacterium
AATTAGCAGATACCAGGTATCGAAGCGCATAATATACCCAAATACCTGGGTTGTGTTGATCATCAATCCCCAACTCATTTCAATCTCTGTGAGGCCAAAGAAGGACAGCACCGCCTCAGAGAAGATTGCACCAGTCACCACAAACATCATATACAGCAAAGCGATAGGCAACAAATTGGGCACCATATGGGAAAAAATAATGTGAAAATCACCCCCACCAGCGATGCGGGCGGCCTCAATATAGGGCTTTACTTTCACAGTTAGCGCCTGAGATTTGATCACGATTGCCGTCCCACCAAAGCCCGACAAGATACCAATCACAAGGGCTAACTCTAACATGCCAATGTGCATCAAGGTACTCATAACGATCAGAATTGGCAAGAATGGCACCATGATCACTAAATCTACAACGCGCATCATGATGGCATCTATCACCCCTCCATAGTAGGCGGATACTGCTCCAATCGTCGTTGCAATTAGCACTGTCACAACGGCGGATATCATACCAAGGGCAAACTCATAGCGTGTACTGAACATCAGTTGACTCAGCACGTCACGGCCCATAGGGTCAGTGCCCAATAAGTGTCTTGCTGAGGGCGGTGAAGGGTGGTAGGGTATTTCGATATCAAATCCATTAACAGGGCGGTAAACCTTAGGTTCCCAAACTGTGTTCATCAGGATGGGATGAGCTAAAGCAAACAAACCAAAGAATATTACAATGCCCAAGCCAATCAAGCCGATGGGGTTTTCTGAAAACGTAGCCCAATTGGATCTTAACCCTCGCCAGAATAAACGTAAACGCACTCGCCAAAGCGGGACATAAGTCGTTTCAGCAGGTGATGAAATTGTGCTCATAGAATAAAACTCCTTTATCTCCGCAAAATTTTAATGGTAGCGGATACGCGGATCAAGAAACGCATATCCAACATCGGCCACTAAGTGACTCATCAGGGTCATTACACCCGTGACAGTGAGCGCCCCCATCGCCAGGGGAATATCCTCCACCTGGGCGGCGTTCAACAAGGTTAATCCAAGACCTGGCCATGAGAAGATCGTTTCAGTAATGATGCCACCGCTCAGGGAATTACCGATACTAAAGACCAAACCCGTCCACACCGGCAACAAAGCGTTGCGGGCAGCATGTTTGTCACGCACTACTTTGTCAGGCATGCCTTTGGCCCGGGCAGTAAGGATATAATCCTCACGAAGGGTTTCTAGCATACTGGTGCGCATCAACAGCATGGTACCGCCATACGCGATCAATGTAACTGTCAATACAGGCAAGATCAAGTGCTGCAAGATATCCGCTGCAAACACAGTTAAACCACTAACCACCAATTGCCAGTAAAGAACGAGTCCGACAACCGGGATAATGAAACTAGCCCAACGACCAACACTCCTCAAATTTCTAGAGAGTCGCGGTGTTAGCACCAAACCTATGATCATAATAATGGAAGCAATCAATGCTGACCAGATCATACGCATGAAGAGATCATTGGCATGGATACCTTCCGGAGCATCCAACCACAAAATTGGATCCAAGAATTTGCCTGCCGGCAGCCAATCTAAGTAAACGGCAAAGAGCCAGATCATCATCAATGCGAACCATGGTGTAAATACTGTGTAAAGGATAACCCCCACAAGCGTGGACGAGTACTCCACAAAACCCCCGCGTTTCCATGCCAACACCTTTCCAGTTACGTATCCCGCCCAAAAGGAAATTATTGAAGCGGTCACGAAGAGCACCAAAGTACGCGGCAAGCGCTCTTTAATAATTTCAGTTACTGGTCTGGGGAAAAATGAGAAGGATACACCCATATCGCCCCGATAAAAATTGCCCACATATTTGAGAAATCTCTCTAAAGGTGGGCGGTCTAATCCCAAATCTTGACGAATTCGCTCTCGCTCAGCCGGTGGGATATCCGGGTTGAGCGTAAGTAAGTCTGCGATATCCCCAGGCTGTGCATCCATCAAAAAATAGGTTACAGCCTGAAACATCAGCAGCGTGACAAACATCTGCAAGAGACGTTTTCCAAGATATTTCCACATATTTTTTCTCCTAAATTAATTTACGTACTCGGTAGTCAGCATCCCTCACGCTCGCGAAACGGAGTACGGAATACGCAAACCGGGATAATTACAACATGCTTTGATATTGTTACTTCTTGGTAAAGGCCTTACTTTTAGGAGCGGGTGGAAAATCCACCCGCTCCCTTGTGTTACATCTTTGGTTATCTCGTTCTACATCCAAGAATTACTTGGAGAGCATAACTTGAGCGTCAGTCTGGATACCAGCCTGAGCTTCAATACCGCCCAAGGTTTCGGAGTAGGGG
>CAZLNX010000458.1:0-4516 GCA_964560795.1 uncultured Anaerolineales bacterium
AAAAGTTGAAATCAGAATTCTCTCAGCAGCCTGCTACTGCGTAACATGAGTTAGTAAGGTGGCTCCTCTCCTGTATGGCATGAACAGCCCTTGTAATAAGGGGCATCATTGTGGGCAGCGACGTAGACGACTGTGTTTGGTTCAATATTCAATTCGCAACCTTGGAAGAAAAGTGGGTTCTCATCGGCATCCAAGGCTGCGTCAGCGACCTGCGCATCACAAGTGACGTAAACCACTCCGCTCCAATCATCGTTGCAGATGGGATAATCGACCACTTTGTCCACTTCCATCATTTTACCCTTGATTTCGGCCGCCTTCGGCGCGGGCGATGAAGCTGAATCTGGTACAAGGGTCATTTCTAGAATGTCTGCCAGTGCTATAGCAGGTTGCGGTTCGACCTCCGGTGTGCAGACACTCTTGCCTCGCTCACAAGCCGAAAGAGTTAGAATGATAATCAGAGATAGCAGCAGGAACAAAATCATTGATCGTTTCATTGGATTCTCCATTAGGGATTTATGATTTCATACACTTCACCCGTATGACAAGAACAGCCCTTGTAATGGGGCGAATCATTATGCGCAGCGACATACACCACGGCGTCCGGCTCGACATTCAGGTTGCAGCCTTCAAAGAAGCGTGAACCTTCTTCTGGATCCCATGCAGCGACTTGGGCATCACAACTAACATAAACGATGCCGCTCCAATCATCATTACAGATAGGGTAGTTTACGAGTTTGTCAACTGATATCAGCTTGCCGCCAATTTCAACTTCAGTGGGATCAGGTATTAGCCCGGGGATGGGTGTGATCTTGATCAGATCAATTAATTGCAGCGTTGGTTTGGGCGTACCAACTTCGGGCGTGCAAACCGTTTTCTCACGATCGCAGGCCGAGAGCACACCTATCAATATCAACAAAGTCAGTAGAAGAAAGAATTTGGATGATTTCATTAGCTTTGTATGTGAAATATATCTCAAACACTATTTATGGTCTTTGCTTTAACGCAAATCAGGAATCAGCTTTCATGATTCCTGATTTCTTTTTTTGATGCAACAGTTTTGCCCTCACCCTCCCCTTCCTCGCTTTGCTCGGTTTCCCCCCCCTCTCCCAAAGCTTGCACTGAGCGAAGTCGAAGTGTTGGGAGAGGGAGGGGATGACCCGTAGGGTCTGGGGAGGGTGAGGGCCTGCTTACTCACTCATGACAAGAACAACCTTTGGTATATTCCTTATTATTATGTGCTTCTACGTAGACGACAGTATCTTCCTCAATATCGAGATCACAGCCCTGAAAGAAGAAAGCATCCGTCTCCCAGGCGGCAATTTGGATATCGCAAGTCACATAAACTGTCCCACTCCAATCATCATTGCAAACTGGGCCGGTGATGAGCCGGTCAACCTGGGTTTCCTTTCCCTTGATCTCAATCCGGGTTGGGGATGAATCACTCTCTAAATCTGCCGCTGTTGTGATCTGCGGAAAAAGTGTGACGTCATCGAGATAAGAGATCCGCTCAGGTGGGCATTCCGCTTTGCAGGCGGATAAAAGCAGCGCCAGGCAGAGCAGAATGTATGATAAATATTTTTTCATTTGCTTTTCTCTTGGGTGAACAGCCAAACCCATCCAACGCTCCTGCCCTGACACCGTAGGTTGTCGAAGGAGTTGGGCTGCCACCCTGGTTATTATGAAGTTAATTATTCTGTCATTTCTGGCTCGCAAAGCAAGTTCTTCCTGGAAGCTGGAAGAGTCAATGAAACGATCAATCCTATGCCCAACAGCGTTGCCACTATGAAGTCAGAAGTATTCATCCGGATCAGGTGCGTTGGCAGGTTGGCTACCACGACCATGCAACCAGCAATCACGCCCAGCCACCAGCCCGCCTCTTTGCGAGAAGCCAGCAGGGGAATCGCCACGATGCACAGGATCATGGCAATGAAATTCATCGGGGCTTCGACTCCGTAAATAGCGTGATCCAGATCCAAGAAGAGTGGGCTCTCCGGGCGATCGAGGATCCCCTTGAAGCCGTGCATGGTCAAAACGTTGATATGACCAGCCACAACACCCAGGAAGGTGAAGGCGAAGAAGCGCGAGGTCTTCTCGCCGCGCTCACCTTTCTTGAGTAGCAGGATTGTCCAGTAAGTAGCCAATCCAAAGAGCAGCGCGATCATTGTCAGTGGCGGTCGGCCCATGTGTACCACGAAGGGTAGGATTTCAATGACCGCGAAAATCGTCGGAAACGAGATACAGCTCAAAGCCACCGGCCAGGCCCAAGGGTAGCCCTTCCACAGCGGGTAAACGGTGACAAGCAGCGTGACACTTGCAGCCACAGTGATCCCCAGCATACCTACGAACCAGATCGTCAACATCATAGGCGCCTTTTCAAAGTGCGGGTCTTCAACCATCAGCCGGACAAGCTTTCCGACCAAAGCATTGAAGGTAGCACGCACCAAGATGGGTATTACGAAGGCGCCAAATATCCCGAATACAGTGGCCACAATCGCGGCCGCCTTACGAGTTGTGGGGGTGAAATCATTATCAGTCATTTCATTCTCCTTTTGTGATTGTGATAAGATTAACGAGTGCATTCAGCTTACCTGGGTTCTTCAATTGAGTCTTTTCCCTAAGGAAAGTTCGAACACGATTCCATGTCAAAATCTAAGACCGCACTTGCTGATTTTTTACTCCAACTCCCGGTATTTTCTAAACTAACCCCACGCCAGCGTACTGATATTGTCGACCTGGCTATCTGGAAGCATTATCATCAGGGTGAGTTTCTGGCTCATCAGGGGGATATCTGGCCTTATATCTTGATCCTTGCCGATGGGCTAATCAATGTTCATAAACTTTCATCGGAAGGGCGCAGCCTGGGAGCACTGAGATTAGTTGCTGGGCAGGAATTTTGGAGTCCTTCTGTGTTCGATGACGGGCCGCTGCCGGCTACCTTAGAGGTGCGCGAACCTAGTGATGTTTATCTTTGGCACCGGGAGCAGTTACTGCCCATTGTGCGCCAAAATCCCGAGGCGATGTGGGACCTTTGTGAGCTGCTCACCCAACGCATCCGTCAGGCCAGCGATATGGTGGAAGATCTTGCATTTCAGCCCGTGGCAAATCGCCTGGCAGGCTTGTTGGTGAAGCAATATCAAGAGACAGCCGATACTCATGTCAGCCGAAACTTAACGCTGGAAGAAATGGCCACCATGATCGGCACTACCCCGGTAATGGTCTGTAAGATCCTCTCCCGTTTTGCCGGTGATGGAATAATAAAAGTCAGCCGTACAGAATTTGAAATTATCGAATACAATAAGCTTGAGAAAATGACCACACCATGAACCTAATCGAGCTGTTATCCCAAAATCCTATCTTTGCCAGCCTGAGCAATCAGGACAATGAATCTCTCGTCCAATCAGCTATCACCCGAAGTTATCAGAAGGGTGAATGGATTTCCCATTTGGGCGATGTTTGGCCTTACCTTTTTGTGGTGGAGGAGGGCTGTGTCACCCCACTAAAAGAGTCATCTGAACGCAGCCTGATCGTCGTTGAGCTAGGGGAAGGGGAAGTATTCTGGGGGTTGAGCTTCTTCCTTGACGAGGCCCCTATGCCGGTAGCTTTGGTCGCCAAGGAGGCCAGCCGTATCTCCATGTGGCCCATCGATCATATCAAACCCCTTTTATTCGAGAATGGCCAGATGTCCTGGGAGTTAACGCGTCTGATGGTGCGGCGCATGCAGTACGCCAGCGATATCCTCGATGAATTCGCCTTCCAGCCTGTGACTGGCCGGTTGGCGCGCCTGTTGTTGGAACACTATGATGATGCAGTGGGAGATTACGTTGCTCGCGACATGACCCTGGATGAGATGGCCGCGCGCATTGGCACCACGCGGGAAATGGTGTGCCGACAGCTGTATAAATTTGCCGATCAGGGGGCTATTCAGATAAGCCGCACCGAGTTTATGATCTCAGACCAAGAGCGGTTAGAGAATATTGCCGGGAGGGATTAGAGAGTTATCGCTCACGCCACGTATGTCCCACAACCAACAAAAATCGAATATCTCTGGCATGGAAAACCGACTACGCACCGCGGATTCGGTGGTGCGACAAGTTACCTGATACTCAGTTTGAATGGCTGCCAATACGCTATCTAGCGATCAGTAGGGCAGCGATTTTCGTAATGTGCCGTTTTAGAAAATACTTTGGCCACAATTCAAGAGCGCTTTTCCAATGTATGAGAGATAGCACCCGGCACTGGGAATGCCCTGAACTTTATTGTCGGATATTATTGACCTTTACGCATTCATGAACAGGGTTTGACGGCGCTAGTCGGATGCTCAGTCTTGGTAGCGTGTATAAATTGATTTACATTGGCGTATATCATTTCCTGTACACGGTTTAGAAGGTTTGGACCATCGTCGAAGTAACCTTCACATAGTGTGAGAGCATCCAGAGCAACAGCCCCTGCACTGGCAATAAAATCGGTAGTGTCAAGATTCATGTGTAAATGGTTTGGGTGGGTAATCATTCTGGCC
>CAZLNX010000459.1:0-4505 GCA_964560795.1 uncultured Anaerolineales bacterium
GGCAGGCTCCTCAATCATCCTAATTCTCACAAATCCTATTCGCGATTAGTATACTACCAACACTTCGTGAATAAAGTTCGATGGAGGTATGCGATTTCAGTAGCAAAGCAATGTTAGGACAGTTAAGCACTAAATTATCCTGATTTTGACTTCTTGCTTTCTCTAAGCGCATGACTTCGAATTAACTCCGCAAGCACTTGGGCACGCTCTTGCCTTATATCAAAAGTATCCAAATAAAGTAATTGAGCCATTCCATTCTGAGGGTCGTTTTCCAGAACTATGAGCAAGAGTCTCCGAGCATCTTCTTTTTCTCCTGCATTAAGTAATTCAATGGCGCGATTCAACAAACGGGTTATCATGATCACAGTGATCTCTCCCCTAAATAATCTTGAATTGAATTTATATTCCGATTGCTCATTGCAACCTTTTTCCTACGAGACTAAGTAATCTCAGAGACAATTTCAAAGAATGCTTCCACCACGCGCGGATCGAAATGTTGACCAGACTGCTCACGAATATGCGCTTGCACCTTCTCCCTAGGCCAAGCATCGCGATAGGGTCGATCTGAGCTTAGCGCATCCCAAACATCTACCACAGCAAATATGCGCGCCGCCAAAGGTATCTGCTCACCTTTCAATCCTCGTGGATATCCTGTACCATCCCACTTCTCGTGATGGCAATAAGGGATTTCTAATGCTGGGCGAAGATAATCAATCTGGGAGAGGAAGCGTTGAGCGTAGACCGGATGCATGCGCATGATCTCCCATTCATCGTCAGTTAACTTCCCTGGTTTCAATAAAATACTGTCAGGAATACTCATCTTACCGATATCGTGCAGCAAAGCGCCTCGGCTAACGTGAAGCAACTTATCACCATTTATTCCCATCGTCTGCGCCATTTTCATGGTTAGCTCAGTGACACGCCGCGTGTGATCTTCAGTTTCCTTATCGCGCATATCTAATGCCTGTACCCATCCCTCGAGTGTAGCATCATACGCTCGAACCAGTTCGATATTGGAGCGCTGTAGACCATCGAACATCGTAGCATTATCGATAGCAATAGCTGCCTGTCCAGCCAATGTTTCCAGAAAATCTAACCAATCAGGGCTGGGATCAAGTGGAACGCGGTGGAAGATCTCCAACACACCTTTGATCTCTCCCTTAGAAATGAGCGGCACACCGTAGTAGGTTACGAAGTTCTCATTGGGAAGCAAGGGCGCTTTTTTCAATCCATCTTCTGCTTTTACGACATTTGCCACATGGATCGTACGCCTTTCCAGAGCCGCCTTACCCGCATACCCATCCCCTAAACGCAGATTAGTGTGTTGCAACGCAGTGGTTTGAAAACCACGTCCGGCGGCGTATTCCAGGGTTTGAATATGAGAGTTGTACAAGAGCACATCAGCAGCATCTACCTGTAGTTGTTTGGTGACCTCTTCAAGCAGAATCCTGAGAGTCAAACGTAAATCAACGGTTCCGGTGATAGCCATGTCAATACTACGCAAGGCAGATAAGCGACGCAAGCGCTCTTGGGTTTGTTGGTACAGGTGGGCGTTTTCCAGGGCTAAGGCTGCTCGTTCAGCGAAGATAGACATCAAACGCTCATCATCTTCGCTGAATTCACCCGGCTTGGCGCTTTGCACGTCGATCACGCCAATCACTTTGTCACCGACCTTCAATGGGACAGCCAATTCCGAACGGGCAGCCTCCCAGTTGGGTATGTAATCAGGATCTTCAGATACATCGGGTATGTTAATGATCTGGCCTAAACGAATGGCTTTTGGCACTAGACCCGAACTATCCAGTGACAATTCTCCCTTACTCACTTCATCGGCATTGGGACCAGCCACAGCAATACGATTTAAGCGGGGTTTAGCTGAGTGATCATCAATCAACAGCAAACTGCAATTAGATTTTCCGAACTCATCTAAAACTGCTTCAACAATAGATTCAGCCAAGTTCTCAGGATCAGGTGTATCGCTTGTAATCAAAGCTTCCGAGGCACGGTAGAGGCGTCTCAGTTCATCGTGTTGTCGTTGTAATTTCTCCTCCGCCCTCAAACGGGCAAGCGAATCGCCAATCTGCGCAACGATCGCACTCAGCGCGCTGCGGGCATACACTGGCACATCCTCAAGAATATGCGAGGCGACATTCAAACACCCGATCACTCGATTTCCATGATAGATTGGGATAACAGCAATGGCTAGCAGATGTTCACGTTGGTGAGCATTATCCAGGGGTACTCCCAATTGTTGGTATTGGGTATAGATTGGCTTTCCCGCCATAACGAGCTGTACATTGGCAGAATCGGCATCATAATGCGAGGCGCTACGAATAAAATCAGGGGGCAGACCGGTATGGAACACGAGGTCCAATTCGCCGGATTTTTCATCTACAAGATAAATGCCGCCACAATCCATCCCAGAAACCTCAATCGCAGCTTCCACACATAAATGTAGCCCTTCTTCAAGCCCTGGTGCAGCATTCAACCCTAATGCCAGATTGTGTTGGACACGGATTAGATCTTCTGCTTGTTTACGCTCGGTGATATCTGTGTCTGCGCCTCTGTAGCCAAGAAGTTCTCCTAGCTCATCGAGTTTAGAAACTCCACTTGTCGAGAGCCAGACTGTTTTGCCATCTTTTTTCACATTCCGGTTCTCAAATCCGCTGAATATTTGCTTGTGGGCGAACACTTCAAACGCTGCTGTCCGGAGTTCTTCCCGGTCATCAGGGTGGAATAAGTCATAGAAATGTTTTTCCCCAACGATTTCTTCGGGTTTATAACCAAGTATCTTTTCTACTACTGGACTAGCATAGGTATATAATCCGTTTGTATCTACTTCCCAGATCCATTCCTGAGCACTTTCTGCCACCTGTTGGAAACGGTTCTCTGATTCCCTCAGGGCCTGCTCAGCTCGCTTACGCTCAGTGATATCCATTAAACTTACTAGAACGCTATCAAGTTTATTGGGGTCAGAAGGGATTGCCATGGTCAAGAGAACATTCAAGCGCTCTCCCTGCAATGTCCGGTTGATGGTTTCGCCCTCAAAGTACGGTTGACTTTCTGCGATAGCAAGAATCTCTTCTAAAAGAATCTCAGATGTTTCTGATGTGAAGACTTTGTCTAACGAACCCAACAATTCATCTTTGTCCTTTGCTCCAAACATCTTGACGGTGGCTTCATTCACATCCACAATTTTGATCATTTGAGCTGCTTGAAGCAGAAACTCCGGATGCTCTTCCATATATTGGCGCAGATTGGTGATGCCTTGAGCTTTCAACTCATCACATGCTGCCCTTACATCAGAGAAATCCTCTTCCCAAATAGATACAGCAGTGGTTTGGAATATGGTACGGAATCTTTCTTCACTCTGACGGAGAGCCTGTTCCGCTTGTTTACGCTCAGTGATATCCATTAAACTTACCAGAACGCTATCAAGTTTATTGGGGTCAGAAGGGATCGCCATGGTCAAGAGAACATTCAAGCGCTCTCCTTGCAAGGTCTGATTGATGGTCTCGCCCTCGAAGTATGGTTGGTTTTCCGCGATGGCAAGAATCTCACCTGGAAGAATATCAGAAGTTTCTGCAGTGAACACTTTGTTCAGCGAACCCAGCAATTCATCTTTATTCTTAGCCCCAAACATCTTGAGCGTGGCTTCATTCACATCTACAACTTTGATCATCTGAGCAACTTGAAGCAGGAACTCTGGATGCTCTTGCAAATATTTGCGAAGATCGGTGATGCCCTGGGCTTTCAAATCATCACAGGCTGCCCTGACCTCGGAGAAATCCTCTTCCTTAATGGATACCGCAGCGGTTTGGAAAATGGTACGGAATCTCTCTTCGCTCTGACGGAGAGCCTGTTCCGCTTGTTTACGCTCAGTGATGTCCACCAGACTTACCAGAACGCTATCAAGTTCATTGGGGTCAGAAGGGATTGCCATAGTCAGCAACACATTGAGACGTTCTCCTAGCAATGTCTGACAAACGATTTCATTTTCAAAAAACGTTTGACCTTCCATAATGGCGATGATCTCTTCTTTAAGGGTCTCAAATGTTTCAGAAGTGAGGATGGCATCCAATGAACCCAGTAGTTCATGTTTGTTTTTTGCGCCATACATCTTGAGCGTGGCTTGATTCACATCGATAACTTTTATCTGCTTAGAGATCTGGCGTAGTAATTCCGGGTGTTCATCCAAATAGCTGCGAAAATCGGTTACGCCTTGTGCTATCAACTCATCGCAAGTCGCTTTAACCTCACTGAAATCCTCTTCCCAAATAGCTACTGCGGCGTTCTGGAAGATATTTCGATAGCGTTCTTCACTTCCCCTCAGAGCTTGCTCAACCCGCTTTCGCTCGATCGCATAGCGCGTGACGCGCAGCAGCGTAGGACCGTCTATCTCTCCTTTGACCAGGTAATCTTGTGCACCCTGCCGGACAGCCTCAATAGCAGTATACTAATCGCGAATAGGATTTGTGAGAATTAGGATGATTGAGGAGCCTGCC
>CAZLNX010000460.1:0-4476 GCA_964560795.1 uncultured Anaerolineales bacterium
GCAGGCTCCTCAATCATCCTAATTCTCACAAATCCTATTCGCGATTAGTATAGTAATCATCAAACCGGGCCAGGGTAATCTGCTCATCCAAATTCCCTTCAACGAAAAGAAACGGCCCGCAGCCTACGGGTTCCAGGGCGAAGGCCTCGTCACCCACTTCACTGAGATAATCTTTGGGCACGATTTGAACGTGTACAAGCATCTGCAGGAAAACCGGCCAGGGGCTGGTTAAGTTGAAACGCACAGTATATTCATCTACAGCTTCCACACTTTCAACTTCTTTGAGAAAGACCTGTCGCGGTCCGCCGATTTCCTGGTAAAGGATGCGCTCTACCGTGAAGACCACGTCTTTCGCGGTGAGTGCCTCGCCGTTGTGGAAGCGTACATCAGCTTTGAGATCGAACTCAATCGTTTTGTCATCCACCCATCGGTAGGCCTGTGCGATCTCCAGAACGACTTGGTTATCCGTTGTGCGGGTTACCAACCCATCGAAGAGATTTCGGATGACGGTTTCAGTTGCCCGATCACTGTACGCCGCGGGGTCCAGGGTGACAATCGAATCGGCAGCCATACCAACGACTAAAATCCCCCCTTTGGGTGTACTCGATTCTGGAATAGGAGAGATTTCTTGAGTAGTATCTTTTTGTGTTGGAGCGCAACCCACAAATCCAGATACCAGAACCAATAATACAAATGCTTGAAGGAAAATCACCAAGCGCATTTTTTTACCATAAAATCCGATGTTCATCTCTCACCTCCAATGTGGAAAAGTAGATGGCAACTGTCGAATTTGGTCAAAAATTTGCTGTGTTGATAGGCATCTTTGGTGTAAAGATTATTGCCATGTTTGACCATCCCACTAACAAAATATTACCTCTATGATCTAAATTATATACCAATTGTGCATTCACTCTTCCATTATATAACTATAATCAAAGGATGTTATTGGACTTTAGTTTAATGGATTCTGTAAGAGTAGAAAATCCGCCGTTCTGGTGGATAAAAAGGTGGGATAAATGTAATTTCAGCAAGGTAATTAAGCCCATTATGCCCGAAGCAGAATCTGGCATATAATATCTGGTGACTATTCACTGGAATACACCAAGAGGCATACCATGAAAATTGTAGAAACTGATAATCTAACCCGAATTTTTGGCAGCGGTGAAGCCCAGGTCAACGCGCTGGATGGCGTCTCCCTGCATGTTGATACTGGCGAATTCGTCGCCGTGATGGGTCCCAGCGGCTGCGGCAAATCGACTCTGTTGCATATGATCGGTGGGCTGGATCGTCCTACCGACGGCCTGGTCAAAATTGAAGGCAAAGATTTGAGCAGCCTTGATGATGATGAATTAACTGACCTGCGCCGCGAGCATATCGGATTCATCTTTCAGTTCTTCAACTTGATCCCCACCCTTGATGCGCTGGATAATACCGCTCTGCCTTTGGTGCTGGGAGGCACGAAACCAGTTGATGCCCAATCCAGGGCTGCCGAATGGCTGGAGAAACTGGAAGTTGCCGACCGCAGCACCCACCGTCCCGACGAGCTTTCCGGCGGACAGCGCCAGCGCGTGGCCATCGCCCGATCGCTGGTGACAGATCCCACCCTGATCCTGGCCGATGAGCCGACTGGTAACTTGGACTCCAAGGCCGCCGGGGAATTCGCCACCCTGCTGCGAGAGATCGTCGATCGCTGGGAGCGCAGTATCTTGCTGGTGACCCACGATCCCCGCATCTCATCGTTTGCCGATCGCATCATCCACATGGAAGACGGCAAAATAACAGAAGAAACTAATAACAATGGGAAGGAAGGCTGATCATGCGTGTACTTCCTCTTGCTTGGAGCTATATCAAAGGCCGTCCCATCCGTTCTATTATGACTGTTTTGTCCATCGTGATTGGTGTGATGATGATGTTTGGATTGAACGGCATGGCTCCGGCCTTCAAAGAGATTTTTGTCTCTAGTACCCAATCGATGGCCTTGTCGGAGGTCGACCTGTATGTAACCCGCCGAGATGGGGGTTTCTTTCGGGGTGAATATGAGAGTAATATTGCTTCAGTCGCTGGAGTTGAATCAACAGCTAGTCTGATCGCCCGCACAGTGGCCGTGCCACCCGAGCACTATACCACGGCTGATGGCCGACCGATTAACACCATTCAGGTTTTTGGCGTGGATACTGCAAATACTGACGAGACTTTCAATATCGTCACCGCGGCGGGCCGCCGCTTAGCAGATGGCCGGCTTCTACAGCCCGGCGATGGTCAGGTTGTGTTGATATCGGAAATCTTTGCCCAGGGACTGGGAATTGGGGTTGGAGACACGGTCCGTCTCCCAGGCGCTGGGGGCTGGATGAATTTCCAGGTCGTTGGTACATTGGCAGATCCGGGCATCATGCTTGGCACACAGCAAGTGTTCATGCCCATCCCTGCGGCCCAAGATTTGCTGAACATCCCTAACCGGGTCAATACGATTATGGGGCGCTTTGCCGAGGGAGCGGATGCTGCCGCGATAGAAGCTGCCATGGAGTCGATGTTTGGACGCGGCTATGAATTTACTCCCTTAGAAGGCGGTCAAGATATCTGGGCCGCATTGATGGAATTTGCCAATGTGATCTTCTCCATGTTCGGGTTGCTGGCCTTGGCCATGGCCGGAATGATCATGTTTAACACCTTCCGCACCAGTGTGGTCGAACGCAAACGAGATATCGGTATGCTCAGGGCAGTAGGTGCCAGACGGAGAACGGTCATGCGCGCCATCCTGGCTGAGGGTTTAATTTTGGCTGTGTTTGGTACCGTGGTAGGCATGCTGCTGGGGGTTGGTTTTGGCTTTGGCGCGAAGGCTGCTCTTGCGGCGGTTTTTGATGCATTGATGGGCAGACCCTTAGGTAATCCCCAGTTTACCGTCATGGCATTCAGTGTGTCGATAGCCTTTGGCTTAGGGATACCGCTGCTCAGTGTTTTGGTGCCCGCACGGGGCGCCAGCACGATCACTCCCCTGGAAGCTATGCGACCAGCAACAATAGAGCAGGAGGCTGCCTTAAAGCGCAGCCGCCTGATTGTTGGTTTTATCTTGTTGGTATTTGGCCTAGCCGGTTTGCTCAGTGGAATATTTCCATTGATGGCTTTAGGAAGTATATTGTTCCTCGTGGCACTGGGACTTCTGGGCCCAATGCTGATCGGCCCAATTACCAAAACATTTAGCCGGATGCTGAACCTGGTCTTTGGACAAGAGGGCGGCATCGCCGCCAGAAATATCGCTCGTCAGCCACGTCGTGCCTCCATCACGGCTTCCTCGTTGATGATCGGCCTGGCGATCTTGATTGGTATGGGGGGGATGTTGGCTTCAACCTATGGGGGCGCCCTCCGATTTTTGGAAGCCAACTTCCGATCAGACTATATCATGATGTCCTCCCTGGTAGCTACCAATGATACCGTTGGCGCCGGCCCCGATTTAGCCGAAACTGTCAAGCGTATTCAGGGTGTAAAAGAACTGACCAACCTGCGTCAGATCGATGTGACTGATCAAAATGGACTTGGTATCCGCTTGATTGGAATCGAACCGACTAGTTTCCACCGAATTTCGGGTCTCTCGTTTTTGGAGGGTGATGAAACTGCTTATGCCGGAATGCAATCGGGGAATACGGCCATCGTCAATGGCCGCTTTGCCTCCCAATTTGGAACCCAAATTGGCGATACCATCACCCTGGATGGGGATCACGGCCCGGTCACTGTCGAAGTAGCAGGTATTGGGCTGGATTACATTAATATGAAACTTCCTACGGTTTATCTCGAGCAAACCGTATTAACACGCGAGTATGGAGTCCGCAATGATGTCTTCTTGATGATTAACTACGAGGACGGCGCCGACCTGGAGCAATTAGAAGAAGATCTGCAAGCTGCTGCGGCTGCGTACCCTGGTTTTGGCATCATCTCCCGAGAGCAGTTGTGGGAAAGTCAGAAGCAGCTCACCGATGGCGCTACCGTCGGTGTGAATATCATGCTCTCATTGCTGGCTGCCCCTGCCTTGATCGGGTTGGCCAATGCCTTGGGCATCAACGTTATCGAGCGCACCCGTGAGATTGGAATGCTGCGCGCCGTGGGTGCCAAGCGTCGCCAGATCCAGCGTATGGTGATTGCCGAGAGTTTGCTGCTCTGTCTGATGGGAATTGCCTTGGGTGTGATCGCTGGCATTATGTTGAGCTTCGTGATGACTGGCGTGCTGGAATTTGCTGGGATGCGCATCCCTTATGATTTCCCCGGTGTGGGCGTGCTGACTGCTATCGCCGCTGGACTGATCTGTGGCATCCTGGCAGCCCTTATCCCGGCTCGCCGGGCCTCCGATCTGCAAATTGTGGCCGCACTGGCGTACGAATAACAGATATTTCACCAAAAACGAAAACATGAGGCACCCCATATCTAAGTATTATTGTAACTACTAAGCCATCACCTGTGATGGCATGAACGACTGGCTGCGGAGGG
>CAZLNX010000461.1:0-4434 GCA_964560795.1 uncultured Anaerolineales bacterium
CTCCTTGACCTGATTCTATCCCGTTATGCCCTATTCAGGTGCGTAACATGAGTAAAGTAATTATTCACTCTTCACAACCAACGTTTCTTCAGCCATCAGAATATCAGGGGCATCCCATCCTTTTTGATCTATCAGTTCGATGAAAGCTCGGCGGAAGAGGAGTTTGACTTCCACTGAGACCTCCGAGGTTTTATAAACCTCGGAGGTCTGAAATGTATACACTGTGGTATCGCTCCCGAACGCCGGGATGCGGTTGTCGCTCAGAATTCGCGTGGGATTCCAGTATGCTCCCGTAGGAGTGACTTCCGTCCACATTTCTTGCAAGATCTTGGCGTAGGCTGTGCCTGGTTGTCCGGCATAATACCCTTCGAAGACTTCCGAAGTCTGCGAGACTTCGGAAGTTTCAACACCTCCCCAATCGGGGACCGTAGGACCATCCACCTGGAGTAGCGGATTCCCTTCGGGATCAGTCACTTTCACCAACAGGATCATCTGCCGCAAGGGACTATCTGTGGGTATGTGATGCCCAGCCTTGTCGTTTGTAATGGTTACTGTCACCACCACTTGCCCATCGCTATACTCGGCTTCTGCTTCCATCGTAACGGCAGTTTGCATGAATTCTACATCCTTGACACCCAATTGAAGGTGGGGGTGAATGTCCAGTGGATCACGCTCTACGCCGCCGGTGCCCGGGGCAACATTGGTCATTATCTCGCCATCCAAGATTGAGGGCGCGGGCATGTGGCACTCCTGGCAGGTTTTAGCACCTTCAAAGGTCAAATCACTGTAGGGACTATCCAGCCATTCTCCGTACGAATTGTAGATCACAGTATCCCAAAAAACACCGAAGTGGCACGGAGCACAAAACTGGCTTTCCAATATCAGCGGCAGATAAGTATCCTCCTCAGGCACGTTATCATCATCAAATGTTCCAAAGAAGAGCTGATATCGATCTGGGTCTTCGGGGAACGGTCGACGCACATCCATAGAAAGCACCCCTGGCATATTGGCATAGGGCATTTTCGTGGTTGGATCGAGAGAAACATCCGCAACCTTATGGCAGAAGTCACAATGGACACCAAAGGTATTCACATCAGCGACTGAATTGGGATCAATACCGTACGGCGTGTCCACGGCTGCGCCTGGCGTGTGGCAAGCCGCACAGTTGCCAGCCGTTTCAGGGAAGTCGAGTTTGTATCCGGGACCGTAGTAGGGCTTGCTTGGATCTGGCCTCAGCGGAAAAGTGCCATAGTCACGGCTTGTGCCATAGCGGGTAGGTGGACTCTGGTTACCGAATATGTCGGTGCCGTTATACATGGTCAAAAAACGCTGGTTATTGGCAGCACCCGCATGAGCATTTCCCAACCAGATTTGGGTTACGCCAGACTTACAACTAGCGCAAGAGTCTTCGCCTGTAGGCAGTATCCATTCATAATCTGGGTTATCGTTTGTCTGGTAGAGAATCAAGGAAAGTGCAACATCGCTCGCTGGCGGCACTACCCCCTCAACTTTGGCGCAGTAATAAAGATGCTTCCAGGCACTCACGGTTACCGACTCTCCTGGAGTCAAGCCAGATAAAGTGAAGCGGCCATCTTCATCTGTGATGGTGCTGTTTTCAGTAGCTTGAACGCGCACCACCGCGCCAGGGACGGGACCACGCTCATCCAACACGACGCCATCAACAGAGGATTCCGTCTTGGTCTGCAGTTCGGTAGTGACAACAGGTTCCGGTGGGGCAGGCTGACAGGCAGCTAGCAGTAACACCACAAGCATACAAAAAACAAATCGCAATTTGGGAATTTTCATAGACGACATATCTTCACTCCATTTACATCAGGGCTTACGCATTTGGGGGAGTTGGGCGTAGAAATGCCTAGCCAACACCCAACACGGTTGGGTATCTACCCTGGAAATACGTGAATTGCGTAAGTCCTATACATATTTAGTCGTCACCAACAATTTAAAAGTAACATCAGCGGGATTAGGGTGGCTGGCCGTTCAAATCCAACCGGAAGACACCCTCACCCTCGGTCGCGGCGTACAAATGCAGTCCATCCGCCGAGATACTCATGCGGTTGACGAAGCGCGTCCGCAGGCCATTGTTGATTGCCTGCCAAGTTTGGCCCCCATCTAACGAGCGGTACACACCACTAAAGCGGTCTGAGAGATAGATCACTTCGGGATTGGTGGGGTCAAAAAGGATATCAGAGACAGCGGCCTCAGCGTTCAAACCAGCAACCATGGAATCCCAAGTAACGCCACCATCATTGGAAACATATAAACCAGCTCTCTCAAGACCAACATACACTCGTTCAGGGTCCATAGGATGATGAGCAACCGATAATACTGCCCGATTGATTCCCAATGCAGGAGTCATGTCAACCCAACTTCCTCCACCATCAGTACTCTTTAACAGACCGCTCTCAAATGCGGCCGCGTAGACTTCCTGCGGATTTTGTGGGCTCACTGACAAATCCCTGATTGATGCATCCTCTAGAATTTGGTGCTTGGAAGGTTGCCAGGTAGTTCCTCCATCCGAGGAGCGATAAACTCCTTGCGCGGGGAGAAAACCATCAGTGACACCGGCGGACAGAAATGACACCGATCCGGCGTAGACAACACGAGGATCCGATGGAGCGAATTCGATCACACCCCAGGCGTTCATTTCATCAAGCTCTGGTCGAGTATTTTCCCAGGTCAAGCCGCCATCAAAACTCTGATTAATGACTGGTATCCAATGGCTGGCCGCCAGTAGATGTTGTGGGTCCGCAGGGTCAATCGCCAGGGCATTCCACTCCAGCATTTTGAGATTCCCGTCGTTTAGACCTGCCCATTGACTCCCCCAATCGTTTGACACAAACAGCCCACTGCGGGCAGCCACGTACACTTTGGCAGGGTCATCTGGTGATACTGCGATATCTCTTGCTTGCGCACCAGTATAGCCGGTGCTAGCCACTGTCCAGGAGCGCCCGCCATCTTCGCTCAAGAAATTCCCGCCGCCATAGTTATTGGCGAAAATTCGATTATCATCGCGTGGGTCAATTTGAAAATCTATCGGCCAGCCAGCAACAATACCCGGCGGTCCCCAATGATGCTCAACATCTGTGACAATTTCCCATGTTCTGCCGCGGTCTTCACTGCGGACAATCGCTGTTGGACTTCCCGCATACGCAACATTCAGGTTTGTCATGGAGAATTCAACGGAATGCGCTTCGTACGGCAGAACCTTCTCCCAAGATGCGCCGCCATTTTCGGTAAGAAATACACCCGCTCCATCACGGTAGGCATTATTCGCTGCTGCGGCCAGCAACACATTTGGGTCTTCGGGATGCATAAAAAGGGTGCCGATATATAGATTAGTCAGGCCATTGTTAACAGCCTTCCAAGTCTGACCGCCATCGGTGCTACGCAGTACTCCTTCGCCGCCCGGGGTATCAGTAGCGTGATCTGAATTTGCAGCTTCGCGGTCGAAGATTCCAGTAGAAATGTAGATCACGTTAGGGTCGTGCGGGTTGATCCAGATATAGCGGGCCAGGCTGTCTCCACGCCAGACGGCTTCCCATCGCTGGCCACCATCCGTCGTCGTATAAACTATTCCTTCGACCTTTTCAAACTCGCGACCTTGCTGCGGCTCCCTGCCCCCGGCCCAACTGTGCAATTCCGCAGCGGCAAAAACAATGTCGGAACTTTCTGGGTGGACGGTAAATCCGCGGAATGTCAGGCCATCTTCGAATTCATTGGCGATATTGTTGGTCATCTCAACCCAGGTGTAGCCCCCATCGGTGGATTTGAATATCTCAGCGGCGTGTTCGGTGCCCACCCAAATGATGTCGTAATTATGCGGGTCGATGGTCAGGCAAAACACCGGGATCGAATCACCAGAATCCCCTTTACGAGTAGTAATGCCTGCATTGGACGGGAACCAACTCTGCCCCCCGTCTGTGCTCATGTGGACTCCTGCCCAGGCATCGGTCACGTACATGATATCTGGATTGTCAGGTCTCATGCGGACATCGTATCCCAATCCACCCAAAGGCCCGCCGGTGCGCACCCACTCCAATTCTTCTGATGGAAGGTTGGTTTCAGTTCCCTGAGCAAAGCTTGTTCCCGAGGGGATCAACTGAAAGAAGATAAGCAATGCAAGCGCTACGAAGCATACATGTCGGGAAGATGATTTGGATTTCATTGATTTCTCCTGCTTGTAGTAGGGCACGAAAGTGCACGTTGTGCTCTCATGGAATACACAAACCGAAAGGCTAGGGCGCACGAGACTCTAAGGTGTTCCTAAGCGATAAACGCCGCGCCCGCCCGTGCCGACGTAGAGCACGGAGCCGTCTTCAGAAAGAGCCATATCTTTCATATTGAAGAAATCGAGGCCTTCACCCAGTTTTCTCCAGGTATCGGCGCCGTCGATGGTAACAAAAACGCCAGACA
>CAZLNX010000462.1:0-4417 GCA_964560795.1 uncultured Anaerolineales bacterium
CGACAGAAGGAGCGAGTGCCTGGATAAAGTTATCTGAGAAGCCACTTCGTGATCTAGCTTTATCCCCTGATGGACGTTACTTAGCGGTAGCCAGTGGTAAGTTGCTTCACTTATTTGAGGTTGATCCATGGGAGGAAATTTGGCGAGTCGAAAACGAACAGGTTTTGCTCGGATTGGATTATCATCCAGATGGGATGATCATAGCTTCAGGTGATCAAACGGGTACAGTGATATTGTGGGATGTGATTTCAGGTAAGCCGCTTCAATCAATTCAGGCTTCAAGTAGAGTGGATGAGTTGGTGTTTGATCCTAATGGGGAGAAATTGGCAACAGGCGGTATAGGAAGCAAGTTTGTGGAAATATGGAATGTTGAATCAGGTATCAGTGTGAGAAGCCTAAATGTTTATGATGGCGTGACATTGAGGGAACGTCTTGGTTCAGAGTTGGGGGTAAATTTTATGGCGTGGTCTCCAGATGGGAGTAAGCTGGCATTTTCGTTGAGAACTACTGATAGTGCGCTGATACGGCATGCGGCAACAAACTCATTGTTACATGATTTTGATTTTGTTTACGCGTCTAACAGAAGTGTTGCCTGGTCACCGGATGGTGAGTTGCTTGTTGCAGGAAGTAGGCAGGGTATTATATGGTCTGTAACTAATGATCAATTAGTATTTGAACTCACTAGATCAGATCTACCCCCATTAAACTACTCGAGTACAGAGGTTACCAGTCTTGCTTGGTCTTTTGATTCCAGGATGATCGCTTCAGGATGGACTGATGGTATGCTGGTTGTTTGGGATGCAGGATCTGGTGAACCCTTGAATAGTTATGAAGGAGCTAAAGATGGTGTGGTATCGTTGGCATGGATGCCAGATGATAAGGAAGTTGTTGTGGGGTATTACGACGGTACGGTGGTTTTTTGGCAGGTTGCACCATAAGTTATGCTAAGCTGAGCTGGTTATCAACATAGATTTAAATGATTGGTATGGTGAATATAATACAAAGTTCAAACGATCAGGTTGTTGCAGCTGTGTATATCATCAGACTGAGTGAACCCATACTGGCGTTTGACAGAAGCGACAGCACAGTGAGATTGTAGAGGATGGCGCCATAGGGAAAGAAAACCATGATGGCTGTGAAGGATGGCAGAATCTGTACCGCTTGCGGTCAAGAAGTGCCCCCTGAGGAAGAAAGCTGCCCCAATTGCGGCACATGGGCAGGTGTTTCTGAGCGAGAGCCGGAGACTGGAGCATCTTCTGAAGTTCAGGAATCTATCGACTCACCATCATCGGATAAAGCCCCTCCTGAGGCTCAAGAGCCGCTTGAGTTGTTGCCACCTGAACCAGATGAAGTCCTCTCTCTTGAAACATCCAGCCCAGTTATCACTTGTCCCCACTGCACCCAAACGCACCCGCCTGAGGCGCGCTTCTGCCCCTTCACAGGGCAGCGCATGCCTGAACTGGCCGCCTGCCCCCAGTGCGGGAAGAGCGTGCAGCTTGGGTGGGCGGCCTGTGCTTACTGTGGGAATCCCCTAGGCTGGGACCGCGCCAAAAGTCGCATCTCGATATGGCAGCGTATCTGGATATATACGATTGTGGGGGTTGCATTAACTGCGGTTCTGGGAGTGTTCTTTATATCCAGTCTGGTAGATCAATTATCAACCTTGCATGAAAAGCCATTAGATTTTGGGGCAGAATCACCTATCTCAACAGCTAAACCCTCACAAACTGAAATGCTTCTTCCCACATTCACGCCTGATGCCTCACTCGCTCTTTCGCCAAATCTAGATCAGAGGACGACAGAAATTGTTACTACTCAGACAACTCAGGTGGAGACGACATCTACAAACACCCCAACACCAGATTCTATTGTCTCGCTCGCACACGATGTATTTGAGTTTATTCAGGACCAAGAAGCAACTTTCGAAGATAATTTTGATGTCGACAGAGGTTGGAATTTTAATACGGATACCGCCCAACTTTTCAATAAACAGTTAATTGTGACTGCTACTCATCGGACATCTGGAAGTTCCGACCCATGGGATAAATGGCAAGGCGCAGAGATAAAGCCATTCACCAGCAATGCAATTGCTATTTCGGTAGATTTAAGGTTTGTAGACAATCAAGGCCTTGGACACTGCAATGTTGAATTGTGGGAGGAGGAGAGAGAGGATGAAAGAAGAAAGCGTTATTTATTTGTGTTTGACTCATTTGGTCGCGCTCATATGGAACGGAGTTTCGGAGATTCCTTTCATGAGCTTAACAGAAAGGACCAAATCATTGTAGATCCTCAAGAGTTTTATACCATTACGATTATTGTGCTAGATCAATATTCAGCTGTATTCGTAAATGGTGAGCTTGCTTATACTGTCATTGATTTTTCGGATCCTAAGAATTTCACGAGACAAATACTGGCTGCAAACGCCAACGCGGTATGTGCCTTCGACAACTTTAAAACATGGGATCTTGCAAATTATTACCAAGAGTACTTGGTGCGAGGGCCTGAGCAAACATCTCCGACAATGATTGTGCAAACCATAACCTCGACTCCCGAGCCATTCATTATCTCATCCCACAACCTTGATCAATTAGAGGTCACTACTATTTGGGAAAGTGGGTCATCGATCAATGCTGACAATCTGGAGTGGTCTCCTGATGGCAATTATTTGGCTTTCACTCTTGAGGAATTTGGTGCGAGGATTGTGAATATAAATACGGGAAATATTACTCATAATTTATTTGGGTACGATTATTCGGAAAATATATACCAATTAGCTTGGTCGCCGAACGGGAAAATAATTGCGTCGATAGGAGACGATCAGACTCTTCGTGTATGGAATTCTAGAAGTGCACAATTAATCTGGGCATTCGGAAGCGAGTCGTATTTTTGTAGCAATATTACGTGGTCACCTAAAGGGGATCTCGTTGCAACAATTGACGGAACCATGGTAAAGATTTGGGATGTTGATACTGGAGATGAGCAGCTACAATTTGAGCACACAGCGCTAATGTTTTTTCTTTCATGGTCTCCAGATGGAACAAAAATCGCAGCAGCAGATTCAAGAGATGTGATTGTATGGGATATTGCCACACGGGAGAAACTCGTCACTTTGGAAATCCCTGAGACAAGGATTATCAAATGGTCGCAAGATAGCTCAGAGATTTGGATAGCAGGCTATAAATGGATACAATCATTGGACACAACAACATGGAAAGGTCATTTTAATCTTAGCGTGCCTGTTATATTAAACACAGATGTTTCAGCAAGGCCAAGTATATATTGGTCGCTTGATGGAAGTCTGATAGTTTCTTTAATTCAAAATGACGCGGAACAACCAGCGAGAATTATCGAAATCCCAACAGGAAATACCATTCAGAATTTGGGTCAGGAAGTATTATTGGATGGTGCTTGGTCTCCCGATGGCACATTATTCGCTGCATCTGATAACGATGGGAGTATCAAGGTTTGGGGTGTGCCTAAACGGATTGAGCAATTGCCGCCTTTGCCCTCGCCAACTGCCACTCCTGATGAATTGTTGTTTTTCGAGGATTTCGAGGGTGGAACTGTGAATTGGACAGAAGAAGATATTGATGGGGATTACAGAATCGCTTCAGATGAAACTGGAAATCTTATTTATGAAGTTGATAATGCCAAGTCTGACTGGTCAAATATATGGATCGGATACTATTATTGGGAAGATTACGCAGTCGAATATCGTTTTAAAATTATTCAGGCTAATCAAAACTCTTACATAGGTACAATACTGCGAAGTAGCATGTTGCCTAAGATTTCAACGGATATCCAAGAGCTATATCATGTGCAATACAATACCTACGAAAATAACATAACGGTAGCGTGGGAAAGATGGGCATTGCCAGAGGGACAGCACATACCGCTTCGATCTTCCCCCCACTATTTATCATATGGGAGTTGGAATATAATCCGTGTAGAAATTGTCGGATTGAATCTTGAGGTATTTGTCAATGGAGAATTCGCTTTTGAAGTCACTGAATCGATACTGAATATCGGTGCTACTGTAAGAAGGTCTGGTATTGCAGGAATTCAAATTGGCCCAGAAACGACAGTATGGATAGATGATATTCGTGTCGAATCACTAGAAGGAGATTAGGCTTAGTAAGAAGAGTGTACTCATGACCCAGCCTCCCCTCAGAGAGCGGCGTTTGAGTTCATAATCCCACAGTATATTGACGGGACGGCTCGTACAGATCAGATGACGATATAGTACGGTTAGGAACGGGCATAATGAATGCAAATGATGATAGCTGTTATGAATAAACGGGTATGTAGAACCTGCGGGTTGGAAGTGGCCGCAGACTGGGTGCGCTGCCCATATTGCAGTACCTGGCTACATCCGCCGAAAGTGACTCCCGCAAATCAGGCACGCCCAAAGCTATTA
>CAZLNX010000463.1:0-4393 GCA_964560795.1 uncultured Anaerolineales bacterium
CATAGGGATTACAAGAGATGTAAAGCCTCAGCTCCCCGCTCACCGCTTCACACTGCCCGCTTTACACTACCCGAACCACACTTCCCCTGTCCGTCTTCTCCACCTCAATGCGCGCCGGGAAAGCATCTTTCAACTCGTCGATGTGGGTAATGACCAGGATCTTCTCAAAATCGGCTTTGACCAGATTGATAGCCTCTAACAAGCGCTGACGTCCGATTTCATCCTGGCTGCCGAAGCCTTCGTCGATGACCAGGGTTTGCAGGCGCGCCCCAGCACGTTGAGCCAGCATCTCTGATAGCGCCAGGCGGATGGCAAAATTGACCCGGAAGGCTTCTCCCCCGCTGTACATCTCATAATCGCGCACCCCTACGCGATCGCGGATTTGGATATCGAGAGTTTCTTTGAGATCATCGCGGCTCTTGAGCTCGCGCTGCGTCTCGAAACGGATCGACATCTCTCCCTCACTGAGGCGGTCTAGCAGATCATTGGCACGCGCTTCGATGGTCGGTAAGGCCTGCTCGATCAGCAATGCCGGCACACCATCTTTACCAAAGGCGGTTTCCAATTGTTTGAACTGCCCGATTTGCCTGGCAAAGGTTTCCCGCTCAGTATCCAAAGATGTGCGACGCGCTTTCAAATCATCCAGTACGAGCACTTTTTGCTGTGCGGCGCCAACTTCCATACGGACGCGATTCTCTTGCTCTTGGAAATCAAGCAGTTCGCGCTGCGCCTGTCGCAAATCGGGGGCGCCTTCCCCGGCAGCCGCAAGTGCGGCGGCCGCTTCGCCATGAGCAGTTTCTTGCTCATCGATCTCGGATTGGATAGCCGTTATTTGAGATTGGAGATCGGAGATCTCACGTTCCAGGGGTTCCGCAGCAGCTTGAGCTTTCTCCAACAAACGGAATTCTTCATCCGCGGTTCGACCTTCCGATTCGGCATGACGTGCGGCATCGTGTGAAGCAGCATCGTAGCCGATATCCTTGAGTTCGGCATCGATCTGAGCGAGTACGGCGCGGGCATCAGGCGCAAAATCATCCGTGTCTAAGGCGCGCTGGATCTCTTCAAAGCGAAGCTTGCCTTCCTGCTCCCATGCTTTTTTGCCCGTTTCTATCTGCTCAATTTGGGCATTGAGTTGATCCAGGCCGCGAGTGTGCTCACGTTGGTCATCTTCGAGGGGTTGCAATTCAGCAATTTGCGCTTGAAGATCTGAAACTGTTTGATCAGCCTCTTCGAGCAGTCGCGTATTGGCACGATATTTATCCCCCATCTCAGTGCCTTGTTCCGTGAGTTCGGTGATCAACCGTTGACGATCTTCGGCGCTGAGTGCCTGTCCGCACAAGGGACACAAGGCACCCTCCGTTTCGGTCAATTTGTCAATGCGGGCTTTGAGTTGATCCATTTCGGCCTTCAGGCGCGGGTTTTCAGCTTTGGCATTAGCCAGTCGATCTTTAGCTGCCAGTAACTCATTTTCCAAAGCTTTCCGTTCTTCCAGCCGCGATTGGAGATCGGAGATTAGCGATTGAAGGGTAGCAATTCGAGTTTGGAGATCAGGAACGCTCAACGCTTCACGCTCGACGTTCAAAGCCTGGGCCTGAAGATTCTCCAGCTCTTGCAAGAGTCGGGCGCGTTCGGCTTCAATCTCTGTACGCGGTTCCTGACGCCGCTTCTCGTGCTCACGGAACTGCTCAGCAACAACATCCCAACGGCTGAGTTCTTCACGGGCATCCTGCCAACCTCTATACGCATTTTCGATCTCATTGGCCCGTGAAGTGGTTTGGATGTAGGACCCCCGCTCCTTTTGGCGATCAGCCAGCCTCAATTCCAGATCGTTATTCCGCTCCTTCGCCGAGGTCAACCTTTGGGCTAAGACTTCCACCATTTTGCGCTGCTCTTCGATCAGGTCAATGGTTTTCTGGATACTTTTGAGAGATTCTTGCTGAGTTTGCCGGGTCCTCACCAAACGCTCAAGTTCAGCATCAAGCTCCTTCAAGCGCGTTTTGCGCTGTTCTTCCTCTGCAAGCTCGCTGCTGATCTCCGACAGCCTGCCGTCCAGCGAGGCCATTTGTCCCTCAATGGATTTGCGACGCTCGACAGTTTGTTTGCGGTAGTTCTCCCACACTTCTAGCCCCAGGATGCTGGCCAGGATGCGCTTGCGATCTCCAGCGCGCTGCTGCGTGAACTGGTCTGCCTTACCTTGCAAGAAAAAAGCTGCATTGACAAATGTTTCGTAATCCAGACGCAGTGTCTCCTCGATGCACCCCTGCGTATCACGCATGGTTCTTTCCGAAAGCGGCTTCCAATTGATTTCGGCTAACGTTTCGCGGTTGACCCCTCCTGACGTATCACCATTCTGGGCAATTTGAAATTCAAGCAGCCCCGTTTTTCCAATCTTGTTGGTGCGCTGAACTCGATAGAGATTCTCTTCATATTGAAAGACAAAATCGACGCTAGCTTGATCGCTTTGGGTGTTGACTACAGCTTCGCCGCGCTGGCGAGCCTGCCCAAAAAGCGACCAGGTAATGGCATCCAAAATAGAAGATTTTCCCGAGCCGTTACGGCCAGCGATACAGGCTAGATCGAAGGAAGTGAAATCGATCTCAACTTCGTCGCGATAAGATAAAAATCCTTTAAGAGTGAGTGTGATTGGGATCATTTATTGAAACGTTTATAAATTATCTTGAAGAATAGAACTCCCCGATTATAGTACAATTTCGCCATGATTTCGCGAGGAGAGAAACGCTCGTTTGCAAAAAATCTTGGGCAAAGAATGGGCTGGACCCGATCCAGCTCTTATTTGATGAGCGTTTTCCTGCTGGTCATATTCCTGATCATTTACATCTGGTGGCCATTAGCCGAAGAATACCTGGCACTAGTTCCCTGGGACGGTGAATGGTGGTGGTATATCGACTGGCTGCTGATTGGCATCTTTTTGGTGATGTCGCTATTAATTATGGCCGGTGCGGATTTACGATCAGACGCGCTGATCGTCTTCGTCGGCTTCGTAGGGGGTCTGGTTATTGAGAGTTGGGGTACACAGACCGAGATTTGGACCTACTACACTAATGAACGCCCTCCGCTGTGGATAATCCCCGCCTGGCCCATTGCGAGTCTTTCCATTGATCGAATGACACGGTTCCTAAATAGACTGTTGAGAAATATAACCGCCAAGACACTAAGTACACCAGGAAATGTGTTGATGAATCTTAGCGATCTTCGCGTCTTCGCGGTGACCAAGACGGTCTACTGGATAATTTTTCCTACTTTCTTCGCATTGATGCTTTCCTTCGTCTGGCCGACAATGGATAAATCGCTGACTATCATGGCCCTGATCTTGGTTGGCTTTCTGACATTGACGCCCACCGATCATCGTATCGCGGTGCTGACTTTCATCGCCGGCGCGGGGTTGGGTTACTTCTTGGAGCGCTGGGGAACGACTCGCTTATGTTGGACATATTACACACTGGAGACACCACCGCTCTTTGCAGTATTAGCGCATGGCATGGCTGCAGTGGCCTTCTGGCGCACCGCGCTTGTGCTCGATTTAATGTGGCAAAAGATTACGGGGAAAACAACGCTATCCCGGCGTTCGCACTGGTCGGTTTTTCCAAACCAAACAGAAGACTAGATTTCCTCTAAGGGTAAATGCGCCCACTCGCTCAGGCGATTTCTGTTGACCACGTGGATCTTCTGACGCGATACTTCGATTGCCCCACTTCGTTCTAATTTTCGCAGGGAACGGGCAACCACCTCACGAACAGTACCCACCCTGGCCGCCAGATCGTCTTGAGTCAACCTTTGGGTAGCGTTTCCTACAAGCTGCTCATTCGGCAAACCGCCAATCAGACGTGCTAATCGGGTTGTCACCTGGTAAAACGATAACTCTTCGACCATCCCCACTAACATGCGCAAATTTTGGGATAAATTTAATATGAATGCCTGCGCGACCTCAGGATGTTGACGCATAGCATCTCGGATTGCATCCGCACCGACAATCCAGATTTCACTATCATCCAGCACAGCCACGCTAACTGGATTTCCAAGATTATCAAAGACGGGAACTTCATTGAAGGAATCCCCTTCCTCAAAGGTATTCACGATCAATTCTCGCCCTTGAGGGGAAACCTTATAAAGTTTAACGCTCCCTTTCTTGATAATACACAACCCTTCGCTGGATTCGCCTTCCCATAATACGGTCTCACCGGCATCATAGGCATAAAGCTGCGTCGCATCAGTCAGCGGCTCTAAGATCTCGTCACTGAGACTGGAAAAATAGCGGCAGGCGCGCAGAGCTTCGAGCTTTGTAGTAGATTCACTTGAGATTCTATGCATAGATTGAAAGATTGTAACTACCAAGCCATGAAAATCAAATAAAGGGCTAACGAAAAACAAACAC
>CAZLNX010000464.1:0-4376 GCA_964560795.1 uncultured Anaerolineales bacterium
TGCAGATGATCCATCAAGAGGAATGATTATGAACATCTATCGGTCAAAAAAATCGCCTCGCCATCTGATGCACACTATATTCTTGCTGATTGTAGTTCTAGTCATAACACAATACGCATGCAAGGTTAGCGTGGGAGGGCTATTTGCTACTGCAACTCCAACTCCAACAAATACCTCAACACCAACACTAACGCCTTCGCCAACAAGTACACCTACACCTACGAAAACATATACCCCGACGCCAACATTCACGTTTACACCCACGGCGACTCACACCCCTTCAGCGACACCGACACCAATTCCTGGTTTGGATTTGGAGAGGGACTCTTTCCAGTCACTTTTTGAAGAGATAGGGTTCAAATTTGAAACAATCCAAGATGTAGAAGGACAACCCACCGTCGAAGGTATATCCCCAGACGGCTCGACTTCTATCATATTAATTGGCCCCGAAGGAAACCTTACAAGTGCTTCTTTACGGATAAATGTACTTTTGATGGAAGAAAACTTTGTATCCATAGCTCTGATAGCCTTCCTTGCAGTGGCATTCCCAGACCATTTCAAGGAAGTTCTTGAGGAAATAAATAACTCGCTTGATGAATTAGATCAATTTGAAATTGGTGATGAAATACAAACAGAAATAGGCAAAACGCATCTGGTTATGGGATTAGAAGGAATACACATCGTTGTGACCGTCACCCCATCGCAGCTTTCCCCATAGCAAATGAGCAGCAAATCAATAGATCAACTTGAGCCGTAACATTACCGAAACATTCGTATTGCATAATCCAACACAGTCACATGAAGTAGAAAGATATTACGAGCATAGGAATATCTAAAAAGGATGATTACGAATAATTAGGAGGACGAAATGAACTTCTTGGGCATAATCATTGGAACGGCTGTGTTGTGGGGGCTAACCTATGGTATAGCGGTACCGTTAGCAAAAGTATTTGCACGGGGCGAGGGGAACAAGTCAATCGCATCGCCATCAACCACTAACTCGCTAAACATCCAGAGGTCGCCGTCTACTGACGTGCAGACGAGAATGCTAGCTGATGAGACAGACAGCACTGTATCTGACTACGAAGGTCGCAATGTATTCGCGCCTGCAGATCGAAGAGGGGAACAAACCAGCAGAGGCGGAAAAACCGTATCTGACAATGAGAGGAATAGTATTACCAAAAACCCCAAACAAAGTGAGAAGAAAGACGATGCGATTGATAGAGTCCCGTCAGGAGCTTTCATTATAGCCCATATTTTGGTACTGGGAGTAGCAGGTCTCTTACTCGGTGTGCTCTTTGGAATTTATTTTATTGGCTTTTCAACAAGAGCCAAAATGTGGCCAGGGATGATCGCGCTGATTATCGGAAGTCTAATTGGCTCTATGTAAGGTTGGCCCGTTTACTATAAATTAAGATCGATTGCCACAATATGCTAGAAAATACAAAACTAATACATAGTTACAGCTACTGCTTCCATATAGCTCTACCTAACCTTTAGATGAATTCCCAAGAGAAGCACCATGAATCCTGGTGTTGCCACAGCTGAGACACGTATTTGTCAAATGCCTACAGTTTCAGCATTGAATTTAGGAGGCAAACATGAGTGCAACTAAGAAGAATACGTCACAACCAGACGTAGCAATTCGCACAATATTTGAACTATTGCTTTCTGCACTACCTATTCTTGACAACAGTCAGGTTCAGAAGCATTGTCGTGATTGGCAAGGTAAGCAGCTTTATAGTGGCTCGCTGAATGACGTCAAGGCTGCAACACTTCACTATCTAAACCATCTCTCCAGCCAACCCGGTTTCAAATATTTCATTGTTGATTCTAATAGGAATTGGGACGGAGTACTGACCTTCGCGTTCTTCGGTGACGTTGCCACCCCACTCCACTTATGGCGTGGAGATGACGTGTTCTTTGCATCAGCTTTGGAGAGTTTCGAAAAGTGTGCAACTTCGCTTGTCCCGGTTTCTATCTCATCTCTAAGTAGTGTTTCCTCGTCCGATCTGCAAACGTTTCTCAAATTTGAAACTCGATGTCCACTTTGTGACTCGGAACTTGAAGAAATAAGAACCCGTAATATGTTTGTGAGTGGCACCATACACTGCGATAGTTGCAAACAGCAAGTATCCTATATTTACTCGCCCGACAAGAACAAATTGATTCTTCAAATGCAAACCATACCACCGGCAACGGCAGAACCAGAGAAACGAGAATATGCTCCTCTTTCTAATAAGGATTTGTCAGGTGATCGAGTGATAAGAGAGAAACAAACCGAGGCGGCACGGCGTGTTGATTTAAGTGTGTCGCTTAATGAGAAAGGGAAATATTCTGAAGCCGAACGCGAACTAAAGGAGGCGATAAAACTCAACCCATTTAATGCCACAGCTCATGGCAATCTGGGGGCTATTTTCCTTAAGCAAGGGAAGCCCAAGGAGGCGATACTGTGGTTAGAGAAAGCCTTAAATTTGAATCCTAAGTTGGAAGGAGTAACAGAAGCGTTAGCACAAGCGAGAACAGAGATAAAATTAAAAACAATTGAATCTACACCTAAGCCAGCTAAAACTGTATCGCCTGCAAAGAAGCCTCCAAAGAAAGCACCAAAGGATAAACCATCTTCCCACCCTTCTCCCCCTTCTCAATCCAGAGCGGACATTTGGCCAAAGATTGTAGTTGGTTGTTTGGGGCTGACAATCATTTGCATGTGTTGTGTGGGAATCAGTACAGGCATTTTCTGGCTGGGAAGTGAAAATGTCCCTGGCATAGCTGCTCTGTTAGCATCAGACACACCGTCGCCCACGATTACTAAGACACCCGCGTCTACAGGCACACCCTCGCCAACGGTGACCTCTACGCCAACATCTTCTCTATTTAACACTCCTGGAGCTGCCATCACGTTAACATTTGCTAGTGGAACACCCGAGTCGGGGGACAATATTGTTCATCAAACGCCGTCTCATCCAACTGCAAGCCCTGGAGAAGTGATTTCCGGACCTGTGGAGGCTCTCTCTAATATCCGGATGGTTGCTGAACTTGACCCGGATGGTATCGCTCAAAGTATATTTCCGCATGATTCTCCCATTGCTATCGCTTTTGATTTTGATGGGTCTCTTGTAGATGAGACGGATGAATATACTTTGACCGTTGTAGATTCCGCAGGTGCGCCTATTGCGCAGATACCTTTGTATGGGCCTGATAATTTGATATATGGCGGCACTCAATTCATAATTGGTGCTGGGTATATTCGTCACTTTGCGGTTCCTATTTTATCGGAGGATGAGAAACTTAATCCCGGAGAATACCGTTCTGATATTGCTCTTAATGGGAAGACAATTGCTAGCATTTCTTGGTCAATTGAGTCATAGAATGACTGTCAGCCTTTACGTACACATAGGAACAAAACCATGACCACTCAACAGCTAAAAAATTCATTTTCTAAAAAAATGACCGCCCTCTTCTCAATCGTGGTATTGGTTCTTATGCAATTCGCTTGTCAAACCCTCACCCAAGAACCTACACCAATTCCCACATCTACATTCTTACCAACGAACACACTTACACCAACTCCCACGACCACTCCAACGCTTACCGTCACTATCACTCTCACCAATACACCGACTCGCACAACCACTCCTTCTCTCACTCCGACCCCTACTCCAATACTTCAGATTTCTGATATCGAGTTACTTGCACCTTATACGGATAGTACATCAGGCTGGTTGGATGAAGATAAGGAAAATGTTATTCTATCGTGGTACATCCTCATGGGATTTGACTTTCAATCCGCAGGGATGATTGATAGATATCCACAGACGATCGGGTATTACGAAGAAGTGTTGGAATTTTTGGATAGTGAACCTGGTAAGAGGGCTGCCCTTATAAGGATTATTGGTCCTTCAGACAATATCATGAGCGTTACTTTAGCTGAAGTCATAACGGATTCAGACGGCTTGCCCATCAAGAGGAGATTTGTAGGCATGGAGGAGGGGCTAATGAACTTGTTGTTTCAGAACTGGTACTATCGTTTCAATTGGCTGCAATCGCACCTTGAAGCGGCAGCTAAGAGTGACAACCTAATATACACAGCAGATGTGGTGCAGCAGGGTATCAAGGTTTCTCTCGTTGTGGATCAATCTACAGGGATAACGATCTTAACTTTAGAAGGTGCAACTGAGTAAAAGATGGGATGGTGGTCTTGTGAGAACTGGAATCATGAGGTACCTAGATAGATGTATAGAAACATCGCTTGTAGAGGTAATGATAATGATGGTAAATCGCGTTCGTATCATTTTAATTTTCCTGCTTATCATCACACTCGCATGCAATGCGCTCGTTCCTCAATCCATTTCCACGCCCGATATCGGACCATC
>CAZLNX010000465.1:0-204 GCA_964560795.1 uncultured Anaerolineales bacterium
TGACTCTACCGTCTCAAAAAGACGGCGTCAAACAGATTCTCCATATAAATAATGACGACATAGCGGTCACGAGGGCCATTGTAGAGGCTGGGAAAAACCTTGATATCTCCGTTCTCGATCACATCATTATTGGAAGTTCGCATGGTCGAGGTTGGGTTTCTTTGAAAGAACGTGGCCTCGGTTTCGACAATGGTGGTGTGCGGG
>CAZLNX010000465.1:330-4368 GCA_964560795.1 uncultured Anaerolineales bacterium
CCACCGAAGACACCTGGCATCTTTTCATAAACGCCTTTGCAGCAAATCGCTGTCTTACCTGTAAAGGAAAGGGCTGCGGAAAAGATTTAGAACCCTGTCTTGCTTGTAGCGGGCAGGGATCGTTCAATTCAAGGTTCCCCTTAGATTTGCAGAAAGGAGACGAATATGTTCGACAAAATGTATGGGCTTGATTTAGGCAAAACTTGTATTCCTGGAGGGTTGAAATGGACACGCTAAACACCCGCGCACGGGTAAACCTGGACGATCATGAAGTTGGGGTCGAGGCAGATGTCACCCTAAGTATTCCCCTGGAGGCCGTGACGAAACTGGTTGATTTCGACCAGTTTGGCGTAGGTGATCATATCTATATCGACCCCCTGGGGGATGAACTCTTGATTTCCTTTACCCTGCGCAATGAAGGTGCGCTCACAGGTCAAATACAACCCGCGTAATCAACCTTCCCCCACATCCTATCGCAAAAACAGTCTATATCCAACCGTGAAGCACCATCTTCCCAATTTGGGGGAGGTGGACTTTCCCAATTCCTACCCATAAGGAGAAAAACCTATGAATACTAATCAAACCACCCCTCTCTCGGAATCCAATCATGATCTGCTCGTGGACGCGCTGCGCATCCTGCGAGAATTGGTCTCTTCCGTTGAGAACGATGTCTTCACCGATGCCCCTGAACGCGCCTCGAGTGTGGCGGAAGCTGAAGGACCTGCCCTGAGTAGCACCGAAGGAGCCATCCGGCAGGCGCATCAAGTATTCCACTCGCTGGAGCGCGCCGCCTGGCAGATCCTGGGAGAAGCCGAAGATGCCTTCGAAGCCATGAGCGTTGCGCGCGTGCGGGCGGCAAATGGCGAGTGGCCGGCACCCCAATCCATCTCAGACTTCTTGATGTGGATCCATGACGAGTGGGAAATCCAGGATCGCTTGGTGGCCGAGTGCCCCAAAGATAGCGATTTGGTTTACGCCAGCGCCTTGCTCAATCTGGTCGAGGAACTGCATGCTTTGGGTTTCGAGCCGTCGCCAGCTCTCTGGCAGCTCGCCATGGAAGATGCCCAACTGGCAATGGCGTGATTGTTTCGCCAAAAGGAAGTGAGAGAGGTGATTGCTCCTCTCTCACTTCAAGTCTTGGTAACTAGAACCATCATCGGAATGCGGTTGTTTCGCCAGCGTTTCCTGCTATGGCTTCCTCCAGTAGCGGAATCGTTCTTCGCAGGGGGATTCCGGGAGGCGGGCTCCGGCTTCCAGGATGCGCTCCAGGGAGTCGGCAGCGTTGAGGGTTGAAATGATCTCCGTGTGTACCAGTTCATCCAGCACCCATAATATACCGTGGAGAGGCACTTTTTGCGCTTCTGCCAGTTGACGCAGCCCAGCATCGCCGGTCAGCAAAATGGCGCCGAGATTGCGCGCCGCCACAAGGGCGAATAGATCGGGTGTGGACAGGGCTTTGTGCTGTGAGCGAAGGGCGATCACCTCGAGAACCAGATCCGCTTCCAGGGCGAGGCTTTGCAACCCGAGTTCAACTAACATAGATCCTTCTGGACGCTGTAATTCGGCAATCACAACATCCGGGGATGCAATCGTGTAGGGCAACCGGAAGAACGCAGGTAGTAATTCGCCTTCCCAAAGGTCAATGAGGATATTGGTGTCGGCAATGAATAATGGCGACGGTGCGATCATTAATGCAACTTACCCCCAAGTGGTGCCAGCCGCGCTAATGGCGAATCTAATAGTTCTTCAGCGCGCGTAGCGGAAATCACACCCTCCGCCATCGCCCGCAATACCAATTGTTGCATGCGTTTGGGACTTTCCGGCGGGTACGCATCGCCCGGCTCGTCCCGGTGCCAACCTTGCTGGCGAAACCGGATATTCAGCTGGCGGGATTTGCTCTCGCTGATGATGTTCAGGTCTTTTGCCCGGTAGATCCAGGCTTGCATACTGAGGCCGTATTTGTGTTTGAGCAGATGTAACTCTTGCACACTCAAGGATTGGCGGTGTTCACCCAATTCCTCATACACCACTGGCTGAGGAGCAAGGAATGCGCCGGCGAAACGGTTGGCAGCCTTTTCGTCATCCACATCATCCCCTAAATCCAGCAGGATATGTCCCAGCTCGTGAGCCAGGTTAAATCGCTGCCGGTCACCGGGGATATCTCCCTTTACGACGATGACCGGTAGGTGCTGGTTGATCCAAATGGTGAGTGCGTCGAAATGATCCACCCCTTCGATGAGATGCACCTTGATGTCCCTGGCCTCCAGGGTTTCCATCAAATTGTCGATAGGATCCAGACCCAGGTCCCACGCGCGACGCAAATCCAGTGCTACGCGTTCGATGTCGTTCAACGTGTTGATATGTAAGTCGATCTCAGGCCGGAGAAACTCAGGTTGCTCACCAAATAATCCCTCGATGTCGAGATAACGTTCGATCCAATCCCGGGTGCGCTCGAGAATGGCTTCTTGTTCTTTCACCCGCAGCGTTACGCGCTTGCGAAATGCTGGCTTGGCCAGGACAACCTCGATGGGCCTGAGCAGGTATTCGACTTTTACATTCAATGCTTGAGCGAGCTTGATCAGAACAGCCGAGTCTGGGGTGATTTGATCCCGTTCGTATTTCGAGATGGCCATGCGGGTAACGCCAGCGCTTTCCCCTAGGGTTTGCTGGCTCATCCCGGCCATCTTGCGTGCCATCTTTAAACGTGCTCCCACGACCATCCTCCACCTCCTTGTTTCTTGGTTTACATTATATCTAAATATTGATGATTTGTAAACCGGTTGGTAGAGAATTCCTCCCGACAGCGGGGTATTCGGATCGCGTCTTGTATCGCAGTCCGTTAAATTCTTGTGATTGGTTCTTACGGAATGCTTTGGTGATCTTTCAGTGGAAGAGCATCAGTAGTTCCATAGCGCGCTTTCACGTCAGTCAAGTTGAAATACCAGTTCCAGAATCGCCGAATTGCGGCAGGCAAGACCAGATGGGGTAAATAGATGTATATCGTTCTCAAGCCAATTGCACGCAGATCTTCGCTGCTTCCCGGGTCAGCACTCTGGCGAGATACCACCTCCGGAAAGCATCGGTTTGTTCCTCTTCAGGTGGAATTTCGTAATCCCATACCAGAGCCGGGTTTACGGGGATGGTTTTTGTCGTCTTAGCCATTTGGCGATCTCACGTATCCATGAAGACATTTTACATCATACGCCCAGAGCTTGGGCGGTGAGTTTAGGTTTTTCACCCCGATCACGAATAAGAACAACGAATTACTTTTCCTACGGCACTGCCCATACGCTTTTTCGGGAGTATGGGAAGTTTCCACTATTCAAATTCCATCAACAAAAGAAAGGAGAATATCATGACCCTGCATTGGACAGAAAAGAAACGCGCTATAGCACGCATCGGCGCTGAGCTGCAGAAACGCGGCTGGACGATTTACGGGTACGACCCCGGTGAGAGCGACCCCATGACCGATTACTTCCGGGCTGCTTCTTGGGACGGCGTAGCTGTTTTCGAAGATCAATACCCTGGCGTGGTTGCCTGCGTCCAGGTGGTCGATTTCACCGTTGAGACTCATGCTGGAAAGGATGGTTGGCCTCAATTTACGGCTACCCCCAAGCGTAAAGGGTGGCATATCGAAAAAGATGGCGAAATCGTCGAGATGGGCCTGGCCTATATGATGAAGTGTTCCCGCTATCGCGATTGGGAACAGCATGTGAAGCAGGTTGCCACGGCCATCGAACAGGCTGTGGAACGAGCGCTCATCGCTTTATCCGGTGAAACATCCGGTCGAAATCTGGTTGGAAACGGGATCAACCTGGAATATGACCGGGACTGGACATGGCTCTTTTTCCCGGAGAAGCCAGAGACAGAGGTTCGGGAGCGGCTCAAAAATATGAGCGCCCGTTGGAGCAACAAGCGCCAGGGTTGGTATTTCCGCCGGCATGTCGATCTGGATGAGCTGGCCTGGATGTTTGCAGATGGGAATGGTGGGTACAACATTCCCGAAGAAGAGACCGTTCCGCTTGTGCTTAACGATGA
>CAZLNX010000466.1:0-4360 GCA_964560795.1 uncultured Anaerolineales bacterium
TGTTAGTGCCTAAACTTATTCGCGAACGCCCTAGGTGTCCCGAAGGGGAGCAAGGAAGTTTAGCTTCTATGCCAGTCCGAATCGTGTGCTAAATATGAAGGATACGCCAGCAAAAAAACCTTCAATTTATATTCTCTCTGGGGGCGTGGGCGCGTCGGGTGAACAACTTGTTCGCACGGCAGTTGCTCAATTTCAGGAGATGGATGTCGCTGTTCAAGTTTTCCCGAAAGTAATAACCAAGAGGCAGGCTAAACATATCTTGGAATCTGCGGCTGATGACGGTGCGATTGTGGTGCATACTTTTGTTGATGACAAGATTCGCAGCGCGGTCCGCAAATATGCGCAGAAAATGAATGTCGTCGAGATTGATCTGATTGGCTCTTTGATGGATCAGTTATCGGCGGAGTATAACAAGGAGCCGATTGGTAAGCCGGGGTTATACCGCCTCTTGTACAAATCATATTTTGATCGTATCGACGCCATGGATTACACGTTCTCTCATGATGATGGTCAGAATCCGGATGGATGGGGGAATGCCGAATTCATCTTACTGGGGCCTTCACGGGTAGGGAAAACCCCACTAAGCCTTTACCTTTCTATTTTAGGATGGAAAGTGGCCAACGTCCCCCTGGTTCCAGGGATTCCCCCACCAAGAACGTTATTCGAACACGATAAACGCCGCATGGTTGGCCTGACCATTGACCCCTCGGCATTGGTGCAGCACCGGGTGCATCGCCAAAGACGATTGGGCGTAGTTGGAGAAAGCAAGCCCGCTTATGTTGATCCTGTGAAGGTTTTCGAAGAGACTGAAGCCATTGAAGCCCTACTTCGAAAAGAAGGCATTCCCATCATCGATGTCACCGAGAAGCCCATCGAAACCAGCGCGGCTGAGATCGTGCGTCTGGTGACACGCAAGATAAAACCCCGTTCTAAATCCTGATCATCGCTTGCGCGACGTCATCGTTCAAAGGAGTAATCAATAAAGAAGCTGAACTTCGGCCGAAGTCCAGCTTCTTTATTGGGATGGATTATTTTTTTTGCCTTGGCAACGGGGCATCTGATACCTGCTTTACCCCCTCAAATACTGATCGATCTTTTCAGCGGTCAGGCGCCCCTCTTGGATGGCCCACACCACTAGCGATGCGCCGCGGGTAGCATCTCCGGCGGAGAAGATGCCATCGACATTGGTCATATAATCATCATCGACAGCGACTGTGCCCTTCGAGGTCAGATCAACTCTGAGGTCGTCAATCAGTCCATCTTTGATGACCTGTTCGAAGCCCATCGCTATTAAAACTAAATCTGCTTCTATCGCTCTCTCTGAACCGGGAATTTCAGACATGATCCATTTGCCATTATTGTCCTTCTCCCAGGCAACATCAGTGATTTCCAGTTTGTCTATTTGACCATTTTGGCCGACGAATTTCTTTGTGGCCACGCTAAAGTGGCGCTGGCAACCCTCCTCGTGGGATGTGGATGTCCGATAAGTATTCGGCCATAACGGCCAGGGGTTGTCTGGGGGGCGCTCGTCGGGGGCCTGCGGCAGGATTTCTAGTTGAGTGACACTTTTTGCTCCCTGGCGGTTGGCTGTGCCGACGCAATCGGCGCCGGTATCTCCACCGCCGATTACGACCACATGTTTGTCTGTTGCAAGTATGTGCTGCTTTGGGAGTATGGTTTGTCCGGCAACGGTTTTGTTTTGTTGAGTTAGGTACTCTACAGCGAAGTGGATCCCCGATAGTGAGCGTCCCTCGATAAGAAGGTCGCGCGGTTTTCGGGCACCAATGGCGATACAAACTGCGTCGTATTCTTCTAGTAATTCCCGAGTGGTGATGTCAACCCCAACTTCAACGCTGGTTTCGATTAACAGCCCCTCGAGCTGCAATAATTCTACGCGCCGGTCGATGACCCATTTGGCCAGCTTGAAATCCGGAATTCCGTAACGTAAATATCCGCCGACGGCATCGGCGGCCTCGTAGAGCACCACGGTATGTCGGAGCTTATTCAGTGTATCAGCGCAGGCCAAGCCGGCAGGACCGCTTCCGATCACAGCTACTTTCTTGCCCGTTCTGGTCTCGGGGGGACTGGGTTTGATAAAGCCAGCGTCGAAAGCGCGCTCGATGATGGCCAGTTCGTTCGCGCGGATAGTCACGGCATCGTCATGGATACCGAGCACGCATGATCCCTCACAAGGAGCTGGGCAGATTCTCCCCGTGATCTCTGGGAAATTGTTTGTCTCAGCCAGCATCTTATAAGCGGTTTCCCAGTCACCCTCGAAGAGTTTATCCTGCCACTCAGGGATCAGGTTGTCGACAGGGCACCCCCAGTGGCAGAATGGTACTCCGCAGTCCATGCAGCGCGATGCTTGCAGGTGGCGTTCGTTAATTGGTAACTGTTCTTCGATTTCAGCATAATCCATAACCCGTAACTCCGCGGGGCGATAGATGTTGTTCTGCCGTTTTACGTTAAGGAAGCCGACTGGATCAGCCATTAGGCCACCTCCTCTTTGATGTCAAAATCTTTGATTCTAAAATTATCAGCGCTGAGTTTGTCAGCTTGCTGGATGAGTTCCTGGTGGCCGATTTCTTTCAAGATGTGTTTGTATTCATGGGGGATTACTTTTATAAACCTGGGCATATATTGATGCCAATTATCGAGTACCTTTTGGGCGAATGCGCTGTCCGTATGGTAGATGTGCTTGTGCAGCATATGTTTTATACATTGTTGATCCTCTCGTCCAATAGCCGCCGATAATTCGACCATATCCTGGTTGCAATAGTAGGTGAAGCTACCGTCCATGTTTAGCACGTAGGCAATGCCTCCACTCATGCCTGCGGCGAAGTTTCGCCCAACATTACCTAGCACTACGATGCGTCCACCAGTCATATACTCTGCACAGTGATCTCCGGTGCCTTCGACAACTGCCCAAGCACCGCTATTTCGCACACAGAAGCGTTCACCGGCAATGCCGCGCACATAAGCTTCTCCACTGGTCGCTCCATAAAGAGCTGTATTCCCGATGATAATATTTTCTTCAGGGCTAAAAGTGCTGCCTTGGGGCGGGACAGCGATGATTTTGCCGCCTGAAAGACCTTTACCGAAATAATCATTGGCATCGCCTTGCAGTCGTAGTGAAATGCCTTTAGCCAGGAAGGCGCCAAAACTCTGCCCCGCGCTTCCCCGAAATTCGCATTGGATCGTGTCATCTGGGAGACCTGCGTTGCCATAACGCTTCGTGACTTCGCTGGATAGCATGGTCCCTACGGTGCGATCCACATTTGAGATGGGCATTGCAATGGTGACGGTTTCTTTATTTTCCAGGGCGGGTAACGCTAACTCGATCAAACCATTGTCGAGTACATTCTCAATTTTGTGAATTTGATCTTTTTGACAGAAAGTGGCGTTTGTTTCCGCTGTGACCGGGCGATGGAGTAGCTTTTCTAAATTGACGGTCTTGGCTTTCCAATGATCTACGTTACGAAGATTTACTAGATCAGTACGCCCCACCAGTTCATCGAATGTGCGGATACCGAGTTGGGCCATAATTTCGCGCACCTCGGTGGCAATGAAGGTGAAATAGTTGATTAGGTGCTGCGCCTTGCCAGTGAACTTTTCGCGGAGTTTTGGGTTTTGCGTGGCAATGCCTACGGGGCATGTGTTTTTGTGGCATTTGCGCATCATAATACAGCCCAGTACGATTAAGGCTGCAGTACCAAAGGCGAACTCTTCTGCTCCGAGGATAGCAGCCAGGACAACATCGCGCCCAGTTTTGAGTTGTCCATCGGTCTGAAGTTTGACTCGTCCTCGGAGATTGTTCAGAACCAGGGTTTGGTGGGTTTCGGCAAGCCCTACCTCGAATGGCAGCCCAGCATGTTTGATCGAACTTTGTGGGCTGGCACCAGTGCCGCCGTCATATCCACTAATTACGATTATGTCAGCATGGGCTTTGGCTACGCCCGAAGCGATGGTTCCCACGCCAGCTTCGGAGACCAGTTTTACGCTTATCCTGGCTTCGGGGTTGGCATTCTTCAAATCGAAGATGAGTTGCTTTAGGTCTTCGATGGAATAGATATCGTGATGGGGGGGAGGCGATATCAAGGTTACACCTGGGGTTGAAAACCGTGTTTTGGCAATTTTGTCATCTACTTTGTGACCGGGTAGTTGGCCTCCTTCGCCGGGCTTCGCGCCTTGAGCGATCTTGATTTGAATTTCATCGGCATTGACCAGGTAGTTGATGGTAACCCCAAAACGTCCAGAAGCAACTTGTTTGATGGCACTTCTACTCCATGAGCCATCGGATCTGGGCTGGAAACGTTGTGGGTCTTCGCCTCCTTCACCAGAGTTGCTGCGTCCGCCAATA
>CAZLNX010000467.1:0-4356 GCA_964560795.1 uncultured Anaerolineales bacterium
ATATCCTGATGGGGCACTTCAACTTTCAACACTCTCTTGAACATAAATATCAATGCACTCAAAGCCTGATTCTGGCTGGTTGGCGATAAGTTTTCCTTTACAGCCAGCATAGTTACAAATGGTCCAATATCATCAACCTTCATCTCATCTCTGCTCTGGTAATTCTGATACATAATGAAACGCCTTATCCAGTGCACATATGATTTCTCTGTCCCCCACGCCATATGGCGCACCCGGAGTGCGCCCCGAACTTCCCGAATAAAAGGGGATTCTTTTTTCTTCTTAGACATATTCCACCTCGACATCACTCTGAAACAGTCTGATCTCAGGCCACTCCCGATACAAAAAATAACCAGGCCCTTTCCCGTTCTGCTCCGTGTAAAATAATGCTCGCCCACGCGCCTCGATCGTCGTCAGCATCGCCCTAAAAACATTAGGATGCAGCTCAAGAGCATCAGAGATCTCCGCTGCACCCCTTCCAGGATTCTTCTTTATATAAGTCACAATCTCTTCGTGTTTCTCAGTATCCGGTATTTTTCCTGACATAAATCAACTCACAAAGAGCGCAATAAACCCCGCCGGGACCCACGCCGCTTCAATCAACATCACATCATCAACCAATTGATATTCTTCTGCACCCTTCGGAATATTTCTCATTAAACAGGTTTTCGCTTCATTACCAACCAGTTTCAAATACTCCTTCGCCGCATCTACGATCTGCTCACTCACCCGTTGACCCTTATCCAAGGCCCATAGCAAGACCCGAATACCGTACTCAGTCATGCCGCTTGCTGCTTGTAACTCAGCACTGGTTATCTCTCCCTTGAAATCAACGATTTCCCGCACTGGCCAGCTCGCTTCCAGGTGGTGCATGTTGGCATCATCCTTATAAGCCCGCAATTCAGCCCATTCCGGCACGGCATACACCAACGATGTGACTGATAATTTCTCACCTGAAATCACGTGCAGCCGCCTGATGCCATCCAAACCAAAGGTGTTTTCCAGTACTATTTCGCCGGACACTCGACTTCTACCTCAGCAACGCCCATCCAAAAGTGATTTGGCAGCAATGATTGCGAAGTCCGCAGCTCAACACTTTCGGCTACCATCTGACCGCTCTTGACCACCATCCCCGGATTCACAAAGCACAAATTCGGCGCTTTTCCATACTTCTTCGAGTAATAATCCGCTGCCCGTTTCACTTTCGCATCCAGGTCAGCACCCTTATCGTTATCAAACCAAAGCATTCCAACGTTCATAAAAATCTCCTGTGAGCCCAAAGGGCGAACTCAGATTTTTACTCCAGGGAGCATCGCCGTGTGCTAACCGGCGAAGCGACCGTGGAGTTTCATTCATCTCTCTCCGCGATACCCAAAGCCATCCAGAATCCAATACGCTCCAATGCCTTCGTGCGCTGCTCTTCGCCTCGAACCAACCACCGGCCTGGATAACGGCTCTCAGCCGGTCTCGCCACGCCTAACTTCGCCAGAGCCGTGATAATTGTCTTATTCCACTCCCGCTTGATATCTCGATCTGGCGGAGAAAAATCACTATCCGCAGGCAGTTGATCACCACCGCGCTGCTGATACGCCTCCCACCACGTCACTGCAAAATGAACCGGGATTCTCATTCCATTGATCCGCCAGCTCACTCGTCCCCCCTCGATCTCGATAATATCCAATGCTTCAGCCTGTCGGATGGCATATTGTAATTGTGGGCTTTCCAAGCTCGAAATCCTGGAAATGGTCGATTGACGTTCCCGCTCAAGGTATATTTTTCGGTCTATTACCAGTGATTCCTTTGTCGTCGCCATAGCTTCCCGGCGCTTCTTCAATCTTCGCACCATGGCATCCTGGTACCAGTTCAAAACTGGAACAATTATCAGGAACAATCCCAACCCCACACCAAAGAAGAGCGCCGCACTGGCCCACGGCTCCACAGGAATCAAGTAACCCGCTATCACAAAGACGAAGGTTCCAATCATCCTGCCAAACAACTGCCATCCACTATCGAATGCGAAATTATTCTCGTACATTGACAACCTCTGCATCCCGTTCACAATAATGATCTTCACAGACATCCAATCGATTGGTGCGCAGCAACCGCACAGCTTCACCTTCTCGCATATTCTCCACCAATAAAGAATGAAAACTGCACGGCGCCCACTCAGCACCTGGAAACGCTCGATCCCAATGTAAACAATTCCAGCAACGTCTCTGCGGCTCTCCCTTTTTTTTCTTCAACACTCTTGAAACGAAATCAAACTGCATCAACATAGAAATCTCACCGTCCGCATCTCACCATCATCTACTTCCACCACTCCCCTACTCCTCTCGTGTCCCTATATCCCATGCTTTCCCACTTTACCGGGGCGCAAGGAAGCGTTTCAGGGGTATCTAGACTATTACTCAGAGCCAGTTCCATTGGCATTTCCCAATACTTCCGACACATAACCAGGCGAACTATCCGCTACCACCGCCAAATACTTACCCGGAAGCTCAGGCCACAGAACCTTTGCCGCATTGATCCGAACCTGAGCCGCTTCATTCACAAGCTCAGCGAATTCCGGGCGAACTCTTTCCGTAAGTTCCCGAACCTTTTTCTTCTCTTCCCGAACCTCGGCCCGCAAACCCCGTATCGTCTCATTCGCTCTCACCAACTCAGGGTTCGCCATCGGGTCATCGTCCGTATTTGCCAGCACCACCGCATACACCAACGATGTAATCGGCAGAATCGCACCGAATGAAACTTCATACAAAGCCGAAGGGATCTGATAAACATCGAAGATCACCATATCGCTCCTGAACTCCACCGCATGGGCCAGGTTCGCCAGCGTACTCACGAACACCGCCAGCGTAAGCATCCACAAAAACGGGTTCGCTAGAACCTGGTGGTTGAACTTCCGCAGCCACACCCATCCCGCCGTGAAGTTCGGCGTCTTCTTGATGCGGTCGGCAACAGCTTCAGTCAGTACAGCAATCACAGCTTCAAAGAAGATAGCCAGAAGCCAGGCCGCCCATTCGTCCATCTCGGGCTCGAACTTGCTGAAAGCCCACTTGGTGTGCGGCGTCAACACCCCCAAAAGGCACAAATAGATCAAGCGGTACAGGTTTTTTCGATTGAATACTCTTTTCATTTGGTGCCTCCAAATCCTAAAAATGTAGATTTTCGCTTCCAAACTACACAAAAGTTCATTTTTGCTTCATTTTTTTCTTACCAAACAAAGCGCATCTAAAATCAACGCCATAAATACCCTTGCTACATATAAGTTCATATAGTTCATTTTTTTTAGACCTAAATACGGCATAAACTAAAAAATGAACCAAATGAATTAAAATGAACCCAAAACCCCGTTCCAGACCCCCCCATATTTTATTTTTAGGCCAAAAATAAAATATGGCCCCCGATTCCCCCAAAAATGGTTCATTTCGCTTCACAAAGTTCATTTTTCGATTTTTTGCACAGCAAAGCTGCAAATAATCGCACCACGAGCCATTCCACGCCCGAAGCATTGCGAAGGGCATGAATGTGCGAGTAGGTGCACCCATCAATAGCATCATTCCAACTCCATCTCCGCTTGCACCACATCCTGAGCGGAGCCCTGAGCGTCGTCGAAGGGCGTCGTCGAAGGGTCATCCCGATCCATCCCAAAGCGCAGCTTTCCAATCTCGATCTTCCCTGGATCTAGCACCACCGCCCAACCCGAAGCCGTCCTGTGGACCGGCATCCTGAAACTATCCCTGCAGATCGTGCCAATCGTATTGCTCTTCACGCCCCCCTCTGTGCGCTCTTCACCCTCTTGCAGATTTTCTTTATCCAAGATCTCATTGGCCACCACCGCCAGATCCTTATACAAAATGTATCGCCCCTGGCCATACTTCCCCGCCTTGCCCTCGTACACATACTTTTCATAGTCCTTATCTTCCGCCGCAGCCACCACAGCCCGGAAGATGATCGCATCGAAGCTTCCCGCCCTGCGGTTCAGCTCATCTTCATAGTTTGCCTGTCCCAGCATCTTCAAATCATCAAATAATTGCTGATCTTCCTCGATCACCGCCAAAACCTTCAACGGCCGCATAATTTGGTTGATACGTGGTGAAACTAACGGGTCAGTCAACTTGTATTCTTTGCGCAGCTCCGCCGAAAGCTCAAATGAAGGTCGCCAGTTGCGCAAACGCCAATTAAGTAGCATATTGCGCAGTACCTGAGCTTCTTTATCCATCTCAGGTGGCGTGTACCCAGGCTCAATGCCCGCTCTGTCCAGTTCTAGCGATTCCTTCTCCGCCAAATCGAAGGTCATACAGCGGCTTTCCGTCCCCGGATCCTTGAATGAACCGTACATCGTCATCAAAGTAG
>CAZLNX010000468.1:0-4342 GCA_964560795.1 uncultured Anaerolineales bacterium
CTTAGCTTACCCTGCTATCTGCTAATGTGCAAATGGACAAAGTCCAGCTTAGTGGTCGTTGTCTACCCATTTTTCTATATGCTGCAAAACTCTGTCAAACCTGGCACAGAGATTTTCAATTACCCTTTGCGGCTCCCTTCCGAAATCACCTGGAATGGTTATCAATCTGTATTCAGTGATGAACGTCTAATGCCGGCGCTAAGAAATTCAACTATCATCGCAGTCAGTGTGACGGTTTTGAATGTGGTATTCAATTCTATGGCGGCTTACGCCCTGACAAAACTACGATTTGGGGGGCGTGATACTGCCCTGGGCATAATGCTTGGCTCGATGATGATCCCGGGCATCTTGCTGTTAGTGCCGGTTTACTTGATCAACTATCGGCTGCAGATGGTTGGCACGTTGCTTCCCCTGATCGTGCCGGCAGCAGTCAGCGCCTACAATATTTTCCTGTTGCGTCAATTTATTTCCCAGATTCCAGATTCTCTGATAGAGTCCGCCCGCATCGATGGGGCTAGTGAATTCGTGATTTTTTCCAGGATCATCATCCCCCTGATCAATCCAGCCCTGATAACGGTGGCCATCATCACCTTCCTGAACGCCTGGAACGATCTCTTTGGTCCGGTGCTGTACCTGTTCAACAAACCCGAATTGAGGACCCTGCAGTTATGGATGTTCGAGTTAGGTGCCTTACAACGTCCTGAGATCGAGGAAATTCGTTGGGCTGCAAACGTTGTGATTACCGTGCCCCTGATCCTGGTTTATTTCTTGATGCAAGAGCGCTTCATGGAAGCGTTTGCCAATGTACGTTGGAAATAAGCTATTTATTGAGAGGTATTGATGAGCACTATCCAATCAACAATGAGTGATCCCAAAATAGGGTCGGCTGCCCCACTACACAAAGTCCGTCGTGTCCTGATTATTATATTAATCGTATTCGTTTATATTGTAGGAAATTACGCGCTGGCCTGGTTCGATGCTTACCGCTTAGGGAATAGCATGCTGGCAGACGCAGATGCAGCTTTAGAACTGGGTGAGTATCTCGATGCCTTGATGGGATATGAGGAAAGAGATCCTGAAACAGGCCTGGCCATCCCCAAGGGTGGTTACTCGAAAGTAGTACGCCTTTGGGAAGATGAATACGCCTGGCCACAGCCCCAAGTAATGATCAACAAGGCCAAAAGTCGGGTTGATGAGATCATCACCGAGAAACTAACCATCTCGGATGCGGAGGCTTTTATTCAAGCTAATATCGGTATTTATAACCCATATTTTGGTGATATATTTTTACGTCTCGGGGAACTCTACGAAGAAGACGGCGATGTGGATGTTGCAATCTACATCTACCAGGATGCGGTAGAACTGCTCACCGATAGACCCGATATTATTGAAAAAGCAGAAAAACATCTAGAGAGGCTGGAAAACGAACTTTGACAAGATACTAATATAAAAACCTTGAGTTGATACACAAGTTCTGCTTGGGGGATCGACTCACCAATTTGCCATTTTATCTAACCCGAAAAACAAACCAACACGATTGCAGTGATACACCATTCGTAAGGTTATTCAGGTGCGGTAGGAGGCCGCCCCATGAAGTCTTCTAAACATACACACAACAACATCACATCGAATTATGGCCATTTTTCCAAAGATGGTCGCGAATATATCATTACCCACCCTGAGACGCCCATGCCCTGGGTCAATGTGATCTCCAATGGCGATTATGGTTTGGTGATCTCGCAAGCAGGCAGCGGCTATAGTTGGCGCACTCATGCTAGCCTGAACCGTATCACACGTTGGGAACAAGATCTGGTGCGTGACCAGTGGGGAAAATACCTGTATTTACGGGATATGGACAGCGGTAATTACTGGTCAACAAGTTACCAACCCTGTAAGGCGAATTTTGAAATCTATCAAGTGCGCCATGGTTTGGGATATTCCGTGATCGAAGCCCAATACGAATCAATTTCCAGCCAGGTCACATATCTGGTTCCTCCTGATGATGCCTGTGAATTGTGGATGTTTCAGTTAGAAAATCGTAGTGATCGACCCCGGAAATTACAAATATTCTCTTACTTTGAATGGCTTCTAGGTGCAGCCCCTGACTGGCACCGTGAGTTTTCGCGCACCTTTATCGACACCCGCTTCAATTCTGATCGCAACACGCTATTAGCAACAAAGGACTTATGGGATTTGCCCGGGCAAGCAGGCCCGCACTTCAACCGCGACTGGCCCCACGTTGCTTTCCATAGTTCATCACTTCCAGTAACCGGATTTGATGGTGATAAAGTTGCTTTCCTAGGCCGCCATGGTCAATTATCTTCGCCTCAGGCTCTCCAGCTAGGCCACTCCAGCAACACTGGCGGACGCTGGGGAGATGGGATAGGCAGTCTGTGTGTCGAGATTTCCTTGGAACCTAGAGAAACCAAAGAAGTTATTTTCACCCTAGGCGCGGCTGATGACGAAGACCAGGCACTGGCACTCGCTGAGAAATACAAGGATGCAGAGGCTGCCCACTCATCCTTAGAACAGGTCAAACAATTTTGGCTCGCGATCAGCACAGATTTGCATGTAGAAACCCCAGATGCTGCGGCCAACCTGATGACCAATCACTGGTTGAAATACCAGGCTATCGCCTGTCGTTTGTGGGGACGAACGGCCTATTATCAAACCGGAGGAGCCTTTGGCTTCCGCGACCAATTGCAAGATAGCCTTATCTGGCTGCTGTTGGGACAACCTGAGCAAACGCTGGCCCAGATACGTCTGCATGCTGCGCACCAATACCAGGAGGGAATTGTTCAACACTGGTGGCACCCACTGGCCGAGTCGGGATTACTTTCCAAGTATAGTGATGATTTACTCTGGCTACCTTTCGCAACACTTCACTACATCTACGAGACGGGAGATATTGCCGCGCTGGATGAAGAGATTCCATTTTTAGATGACGGCTCAGCTACTTTATTAGAACATTGCCTGTTAGCCTTCAGGGTTGTCCTTGAGAGACGCAGCGAACGTGGTCTGCCGCTTATTTTAGAGGGTGACTGGAATGACGGGATGAACGCCACCGGACCCGATGGACAGGGTGAAAGTATCTGGATGGCGCATTTTCTGCATTACGCGCTTTGGAAGTGGGCAGAGTTGCCGGTGCTCGATGATGACACTCGGGCTAATTTCCGATCGGAAGCCGTGGCGTTATCAACCGCGACGAACACGCACGGCTGGGATGGAGCGTGGTACTGGCGGGCAACCACCGACGACGGCACCGTACTTGGTTCCAACAAATCTCAGGAAGGAAAAATCTTCCTCAACGCACAAACTTGGGCCATCCTAAGCGACATAGCCACCGGAGAACGTGCCCAACAAGTGATAACATCGATCCGAGAGAAACTTTATCAATCCTATGGACCGCTATTATTCAGTCCAGGGTATACCCAACCCGATGAAAAGATCGGTTACTTATCACGCTATGCTCCCGGTGTGCGGGAAAATGGGGGCATATACGTGCACGCTGCATGTTGGGCTGTTTTGGCGGAACGCAAAATGAACGGTGCTGAGGCAGCTTATCGCCTATGGAGAAGTTTTAGCCCGCCGGTACGCGGGGAAGATGCAGATGCATATTCAGCTGAGCCTTATGTCATGCCCGGCAATGTACACGGACCGCAATCAGCCACTCCTGGCCGCGGCGGATGGAGTTGGTATACGGGATCAGCTGCCTGGTATTTACGCGTGTTTGTGGAAGGTGTGTTAGGGGTAGAAGCGCGCCTGGAAGGGTTGCGCGTCCAGGCTGATTTGCCCGCGGATTGGGATGAGTTCCGACTTATGCGCCGCTTCCGTGGTGCCACCTATGATATCCACATCAAGCGCGCCTCAGAAGGTGAACAAGCCAGCTGCATGGTTGACGGATTGCCATGGGATGGTGAGTTTTTGCCCACAGCAGAACCCGACAGCCAGCAAATGGTGGAAATTATCTTCCAGAGATAAATTTATCTCGATTGAATAGAAAATCTACAGGCGCATATGCTGCACTAAATCATTGCCTACGCAAGCGGGAGAAGGTACGAGCCATGATCTTCTCACGCAATTCCACCAATTCGGGGAATTCGTAGAAGAAGAGCACTTTCTGTTCGGAGACAGTATCCCCCTCGGGCTTAGGTTGCAGCACAAAATGAGTCCAGGATTCGGCAATATCCTCTCCGGGATTGGTGGCTGCGTAATCGGTGACAAATTGATCCTGATGCGCTAAATAGAACTCGTCGAGCAGTTCATAGTATTCATCATCGTCTTCGACGGCTATCCACTTAAGGCGGGACAGCAGCGGTAGCCAAAGGATCGTGGCTGATGC
>CAZLNX010000469.1:0-442 GCA_964560795.1 uncultured Anaerolineales bacterium
CTTCAGAGGACTTTCGCTCCCTTAGGACGAACATCCAATTTGCAAGTGTTGATTTCCCGATAACTACGGTTTTAATCACCAGCCCAACTCCCAGTGATGGAAAAACGACTGTTGCAGTAAACCTGGGAATAATCCTTGCTCAAGGGGGGAGAAAAGTCACCTTAATCGATGCTGACCTTAGACGCCCCCGCATCCATCATCAAATTCGATTATCCAATCGTTGGGGTTTGACAGCGTTATTCATGGATAATGATATCAAATTGGATAATGTGCTGATGAATAATAAGTCCACTGGGTTTTCAGTGATCACATCAGGAATTTGTCCGCCTAATCCGGCTGAATTATTGGGCTCTGACAAGATGTGGCAAACGATCTCCAAAATTAAAGATCAATCGGATGTGATCGTTTTCGATTCGCCGCCTCTGACCGCTGTTACAGATGC
>CAZLNX010000469.1:501-4320 GCA_964560795.1 uncultured Anaerolineales bacterium
GGCGTCGTTTTGAATGATGTGGATGTCAGAAAATCGTCGTACCATTATAAGTACCACACCGAATATTCAGATGAATATTTCTTCAAGCAAAAGCGCCTTAGAAAAGAACGCTAAAGAATATAACTTGTATTGAAATGATCAGAGTTATCTTCTCGGAAAGTGTTTGCAACATGACTGTCGCCACACTGAGCTCAAGATGATTAGTGTCATCATCCCTGCCAAGAATGCCGCCAATACCATCGAGAACTGTCTGCGCGTCGCCCTCTCGCAGCGCTATGTGGACATGGATTACGAGGTCATCGTCGTAGATGATGGCTCCACAGACCGTACCGCCGAAATCGCCAGATCCATGCGGGCGCGGGTAATCGTTCAAGAGAATGCAGGTCCAGCCGCGGCGCGCAACGCCGGGGCGAATGCCGCCCATGGGGAAATCCTGGCCTTCACCGACGCCGACTGTGTGCCATCCCCCGAATGGCTGCTCCACCTCACCCAGCCCTTTCGTGACCCCCAGGTCATCGGAACGAAGGGCACCTACCGTACAAATCAAAGCAAATTTGTCCCGCGTTTCGTGCAGCAGGAATATGAGTTCAAGTACCAGCGCATGTCCCGGCAGGAGAGCATCGACTTCATCGACACCTATTCGGCGGCCTACCGGCGGGATGTGTTTTTAGAAAACGGCGGCTTCGAAACTGCCTTTGCTGTGCCATCGGTCGAAGACCAGGAATTCTCCTTCCGGCTGGCGCGCAAGGGGTATCGCCTGGTTTTCGCACCAAAAGCGATTGTCTATCATCAGCACGATAACGACATGGGGGAATATATCCGGCGTAAATTCGGAATTGGCTATTGGAAAGCCTTCATGCTGCGCTGGGTTCCGGAGAAGACCTTCAAGGACTCGCACACTCCTCCGACACTACGCTGGCAGATTCTGTTCCTTGCGCTCACGCTGGGCATTGCGACCCTGGTGGGGATTTTCTGGCCCGCGGGGTGGTGGTTGATCTTCGCCAGTCTGGCCGTATTCTATCTCACCGCACTGCCATTCCTGCACCATCTTCGCTGGGAAGACCCTGACATTCTCTGGATTGCTCCGCTTATGTTAATGCTGCGTGCGGGAGCGTTGGGATTTGGGTTGGTCAAAGGTTTTCTCATCCCGCCGCGCACGCATCCTCGGAAATATACGGGATTATCATTCCCAAAACGATTCCTGAAACGTGGTCTGGATATTATTGGTGCCTTGATCGGTCTGGTCGTTTTTTCTCCTGTGCTGGCAGTTGCAACCGTGGCCATCAAGCTGGACAGCTCTGGGCCGGTAATCTTTTCCCAGGAACGGGCCGGAGAAAACGGTGTGCCGTTCCAGGTGATTAAACTGCGCACAATGGTCCATGGGGCAGAGAAACAGGTGAACGAAGTATTGGATCGGAATTCCCTTGAAGGTCCGGTCTACAAAATCCCGGATGACCCGCGCGTCACCCGGGTGGGGCGTTTCCTCCGCAGGTGGAGCTTCGACGAAATCCCCCAGTTTTGGAATGTTTTACGAGGTGATATGAGTCTTGTAGGTCCGCGACCCGAGGAAACCTGGGTGGTCTCGCAATATAACGATCAGCAGCGCCAGCGACTGGCAGTCAAACCCGGCTTGACCGGCCCAATGCAGGTGGGCGGGCGCGGCGAACTGGATATGGAGGATCGCTTAGCCCTGGAGTTGGAATACATCGAGGATTATTCGGTCTGGAAGGATTTGACGATCATATTCCGCACCATCCCGGCGGTGATTTCGGGGAAGGGGGCCTTTTAACCCGTGAAGCGCCCCTCGCTCGCTATCGCACTGCTTGGGGTGGCTTTTATTATCTTTTTTGGTGTGGGCTTGGCATTTGATTTGCGTTCTATGCCACCGCCATTAGATACGACCTGCCAGTTCACAGAAGCCGAAGTCAGGAAAGAACAGCCCCTGTTTCCAGTGGATGCTCCACCGCCTGGGGGTGGCGAGATAACTTCCGGGGAGCAGGCGAGTCCTGCGACCTTCGAGTGGGATCAACTCTCCTCACGCGTGGGTTTTGGCCTGACAGGTTCCAGGGATGCCGAAACCTGGGCACTGCGTTTGGGGGCAGGCTGGTACCTCGATTGGCGGGCGGGACGCCGCTACCCGGCACAACGCCCGGAACACTGGCAGATGGTGCGCCTGGCGCGTGGCTGTGTTGCCCCCTCGAAGGAAGCCATTCGCTGGTTGGCTGCCCGCTACCCCGGCAATGTCTGGGTGATCGGCAACGAACCCGACAATCTCTGGCAGGATAACGTGACCCCCGAAGAGTACGCCCAGGTGTATCATGACTTGTATTACCTCATCAAAGAGGCTGACCCAACTGCGCTTGTCGCTGTTGGGGGCGTCACACAAGCCACGCCCTTGCGTCTGGCCTATCTGGATCGTGTGCTCACAGCTTACCAGGCCCTTTACGACGAACCCATGCCGGTGGACTGGTGGACGGTGCATGGATTTGTATTGCGTGAAGAGCGGGGGAATTGGGGAGCAGGCATACCGGCGGGGTTTGTTGTAGAAACAAGCGACCAACTGTACCAAAAAGCCGAAACTGGAAGTGTAGAAATCTTCAAAGAGCAAGTCATCGCCTTCCGTGCCTGGATGGATGAGCGGGGTTACCGGGATCGCCCCCTGGCCATTACTGAGTTTGGTATTTTGATGGATCCCATTTATGGGTTTACTCCCGATGTGGTTTCCCGTTATTTATTGGGCACCTTCACCTGGTTGGGGGAAGCCAGAGACGAGCATACCGGCTATCCCGAGGATGATAACCGCCTGGTGCAGCGTTGGGCCTGGTTCAGCCTCTACGACCCCCTCTACCCGACCTCGAATCTGGTAAACCTGAAAGCCGATGCCTTGACCGAGATCGGGGGGGCGTTCAGAGAGTATAATTTGGCGCAAAGGCCGTAGCGAAATTGCACGGGCGTTTTCGGCATGGCGCTCAATTCAGTTGAAGCGCCGATTGATGCGTAGCAAGCGACACGCTTTTTGTCGCTCGTATCGAAATCCAGCGGTATTGCTCAGTCAAGGCGACAATTCTGGGTTTCGATACGCCGAGAAAGCATCGACACTCAACCGGCGAAATGTCTTGCTCCAACTCATTTGAAATACACCCATATGAAAACAATCCTCTTCGTATGTACTGCAAATATAGCTCGATCCCCGATGGCGGCGGCGTTGTTCAATAAGAAAATGGAGCAGATGGGCTTATCCGATCGCTGCCAGGCCCAGTCGGCAGGAACCTGGGGGCGAGATGGATACCCAGCGGCTGAGGAAGCCATTCAGATGATGCAGGCTCATGGGCTGGACATCAGTGCTCACCGATCCCGCGAAGTCAATGCTGAGATTGTCAACACCGCGGACCTAATTCTGACCATGGAGAGGGGCCACAAAGAGGCTATGCAAATTGAGTTCTCACACAACCCAACCAAGATTCTGATGTTTTCGGAAATAATCGGACAGGGCTATGATATTGCTGATCCCTACGGAATGGGCTTGCAGGAATTCGAGGAAACGGCTGCTGAGTTAGAAACTATCATTGAGAAGGGGACGGATGAGATACTGCGCCGCGCAAGTACGGAATTCTTCGAGGAATGAAATTGTCTTTATAAAACAGGATGGGCTTGCAAGATGATGAGTATTGCAGGCAATTCAAATTTTCCAATCAAGAAGCCCCAGAGACACGCCTCATGAAACGCCTCGGACTATTCTAAGCAGTTTTACCCGTTCTCTCGCTCGCTTCGAATTCCCAAATCATGTTGGGTGTAAGTAGTTAAACTGCATCATTCGGG
>CAZLNX010000470.1:0-4307 GCA_964560795.1 uncultured Anaerolineales bacterium
TCTTCACTTGTTTTTTTGGTAAAGGACTTGACTTCATGATAGTAAGCTTTTCATAATTTCAGCGACAAAACTCGCCGATGGAGTATTTGGGATGTTGTCCAGTTGCAAAGTGAAAAGGTTGATGAAAAAGGTCAATTGGTACTTGACCCAGCCGGTGTGGTAAGCGCACCTGTAAATCCCAACAGCCAGCACGAAAAAGGATATTGGGTCATGTTTGGCGAAGAAGAAAATCATCAATGGAAAGTCGATCAGGAAAGGGGTTTATTCCTCGGAAATTACCTTTGGGAAATTGGAAAAGTTGGTTTGGACAGTCGAGCAGGCTGGGCTGGATTTAGCAACACTGAAAAGGGCTATGGTTTTGCGGTGCGGTTCCCAATTGTGGCTGGTGCGAAATATCCAGATAATGGTTCTTCGGTCGAATTTTGGACCGTCGGTAGAGGCCAGGTTGCCAACTTAGATTATGAACAAACCCAAATCTACCTGATGGAAGTAGAGGTTCTAAGCCCCTTATATACAATTGAACCTGATGAAACCGTATCTTTTGATGTTGAATGGGGTGTAGCTAAATGTGACGGTCCAATCGTAGACGTATCAGAGGCAGGCTTAGTTGCAAAACCCTTGATGGTAACTCAACAAAACAAAAAAGCAAATTTAAGCGGTAGTTTTGGTGTATTTGATGTCGGTGAGTTAGTTTTGCAATGCTCAGACGCGCAGGGAATTATCTCTGAAGAATTGATTGACTCAGTCAGTCCACTTTCAGAAATAAACCTGGATTATGAATTTGATATTCCACATGGCACAGCAGAATTTGTTCTAGTTGTTCGGACAGACCAAAAAATATATCAATTGGCGAGTGTATCACTGTAAATTTCATCGAAGTAGAGGAATGGTTAAAAATGACCACTGAAATGACATCCATTGAACGAGTACAGGCTGCAATAGATCTGAAAAAGCCGGATCGTGTTCCTGTTGACCTGCATAACTTTCAACCTGCTGCATATGCCACAGGTATGCCGCTTAGTGAGGTTTTCCAAGATGGTGAATTGCTTGCACAGGCTATGCTGGATGCCTGGCGAGAATTCAAACAAGATATGATTTTGTTGGAGAATGGCACCGCCTGCAATGCGCAAGCTTGCGGTGTTGAAGTATCCTATCGCGATGACGCTGCTCCTGCCGCGCATAAGCCATTTTTGAAATCATTGCAAGATGTAGCAAACCTGGAAGTCCCAGATCCTTACACGACCTTTCCAATGAATGAAATTCTCAAAGCAACCAGGATCATCTCAAAAGAGATTGGTGATAAAGTGTGGATCTGCGCCCGTGCTGATCAGGGTCCTATGGATCTTTCAGCTCAATTACGCGGATTGACAGAGCTGATGATGGATATCGCCATAGAGGAACAGGTTGATCTGATCCATGCTCTCCTAGATTTCTCTCGAAGAGTAGCAACCCGTTATGCCTACGCGTTAATCGAATGTGGGGGCCATTCTACATCGATTGGAGAACCCATTGCTGGACCTGATTTGTTATCTCCACAGCATTATAAGAAATATCCCTGGAGCCATGAAAAGAACATGGTTGATGAACTTAAAGAGAAGAGTATTATTCTCCATAATCATATATGCGGAAATACAGTACCAATTTTGGATGAATTTATTGGTACAGGGGCACAGGTGTTAGAGGTTGATCATAAAACTGATCCAGTAAAGATAAAAGAAGCGACTCGGCATAAGACATGTTTGCTGGGGAATATAGATACTGGTTTATTAGCTAATGGAACTCCAGAAGAAGTGGATCAAGCCTGCCGTGAACTAATAGAAATCTGGAAACCCGATAGTGGATTTATATTGGGTCCGGGTTGTGCTTTAGGGACAACTACGCCAACAGATAATATTCATACTTTAGTTGAATCAGCCAAGAAATATGGCGTTTATTCATAAAAAGGAGTTTGATATGTGGACTATGCAACCCCTCACAAAGGAAGAACGCGTTGAGTTTGAACAGCTCTTTGAAAAAAGACTGGCGAAAGTAGAAGCCAAAACCGATGATATGTTTGCTTTCAAGCCAGTGAAGGAACCGCCTTATATGGTCAACAGCGCTTTGTATTGGGTATTTGGCCTTGATCCGGAATCTTTTCCTGAAGATTACTATGACCCAGAGGTGATGACTACCTTTCAAGAGCGCACATATTATGAACAGATCAAAGAAATCGATGATGACTTTGTGCCTTATTTGATGCCCTGGTTTGGAACCATTGTTGCAGCTTCAGCCTTTGGGTGTGAGATAAGCTGGCCATACAAACAAGACCCAGCCTCGAACCCGCGTTACTACCCGGTAAAAACTGTCGAAGATATCAAAAGCCTGGAAATCCCCGATCCTGAAAAGGATGGATTGATGCCCCGGGTGCTTGAGTTTCTAAAATACATGAAGGAAAACAGTTTCTTGCCGGTTGGGATTACTGACTTTCAGGGTCCTTTGACCACTGCCAACCAGATGATGGGCTATGACAAGCTGATTTACCTTATGTACGACCATCCCGATGCAATGCATGAATTAATGTCGAAGGTTACAGAAGGCCTGATTCGCTGGGTAAAAGCGCAAAAAGAAGTCATTGGAGAGCCACTAGACTGGTGCATTTCCGACCAACAGGTTTATACCGGCAAACATGCTGGGGTTTGGTTCTCAGATGATGATGCCGTTCTCATGTCTGAAGCAACCTATAAAGAGTTTGTGGTACCTTATAATTCTCGAATCCTGACTGAGTTTGGTGGTGGTTGTATCCACTATTGCGGGAATGCTACTCATCATGCTGATAATTTTCTTCAAACCGAAGGATTGAAAGCCCTCAATATCTATAACCTCTACAATATTCCCTCCGTAGCTGAACTTCAGCAGAAACTGCAAGATAAAATCGCTCTCTTTGTGTGCGATTTCTCACCGGTAGAGCATGAAGAATATTTTGGGGAATTGCTGTCTACCTTAGATTACCGCGGCATGATGATTTGTTCGCAGTTTTCTCCAGTAGTTGGGTTGTTAGCAGGTGGCAAATACAATGCAGCTCAACGTGACCGCAAAACTAGTCGGCGTGAGGTGTATGAGTTCATCAAAGGATACTTGGCTCAACGATCAAATTGACACCTAATAGCGTATCTAGATTTGTGAGTAGAATTAGCGTCGCGGACTGCAATGAATCCTGAAACTGGTCTTTTCCCGATACCAATAACTATCTTAGGGGGCTTTTTGGGGTCGGGAAAAACAACCCTGTTGAATCAAATTCTTCGGGAAAACCATGGTGTTCGATTTGCAATTTTAGTAAATGATTATGGGGAAATTAATATTGATACCAAACTGATTCAGGGAAGAGATACTGATGATCTGATTGATTTACCCAATGGCTGCATTTGCTGTACGCTTGCCAGAGGATTGCTGAATGTTGTTGAATCTTTAATCCAAAGTGAATCTCCTCCTGAGCATATCATCATCGAAGCAAGTGGTATCTCTTCTCCCAGTCAAATCAAAACCATTCTTTCTGGGGATGAGCAAAATACTAGAATTTCAATCCAAGGGATTGTTACCCTTGTTGATGCTGCCAATGTGCGAAAAGTTGCCCCAATGGTTACCTTTATCGAAGATCAAATTCGGGCAGGTGACCTACTGATTGTGAATAAAATCGATCTGGTTTCTGATGATGAACTCGCCGATGTGATCACTTGGCTCTGTGGAATTGCGACAGAGGCAGCGATCATCAAAACACAATATTCTCAAGTTCCCTTAGATCTGATTATCGGCTTTCATGATAGAAAGGCAGATGACAAAACCAAAAATGAAAATCTCGAGAAAAGGGAACTTGAGTTGACGGATATCTCAAATTCCCACGAATCTCTTTTCCAATCCTGGACATTTTCAACGGAGCGCCCACTTTCCATTAAAAGATTCAAGGATTCGATCCTGGATCTGATTACAATGATCTACCGGGCAAAAGGGGTCATTTATTTTGCCGAAGACCCACAATTTCGCTATGTCTTTCAGGCTGTTAACGGAGAGTTTCAACTAACTCATGTTGGTGATTGGGGCGGAGAGCAGCCCAATTCAAGCATTGTCTTCATTGGAGACGATGGTTTCGTTGATGATATTGACCTCGAGAACCAGTTAATATCTTGTTATTATTCGGGATAATTAAAGTACAGCCCTTTAGAGATTTACATATCATAACGACTATTTGATCGTCTTTTGTTAGGATATTGTTCTCTTAGACTAGTAGTTTAGCAAACATGAATTGACGGGTAAAGCTTGTGCAATTTGATGCG
>CAZLNX010000471.1:0-4299 GCA_964560795.1 uncultured Anaerolineales bacterium
TCGTGTTTTGTCTAGGAATCACGCTTTTTGAAGTGAAGTTGTTGCAGAGGAGTCTATCATAGATAGGAGTAAATTGCAATGGGGAAACTTAAGGTGTTTTTCTCATGGCGGTTGTTGAATTGAAGCAACTTTGTTAAAACCTACTCCAGGTGCTCTAAAGTGACTGAACTCCCCAGCACTTGTGGTCTGAACAGGTATCTGAACTGTTCGTGCACTGCTCGACCACAGAGATCTCAAAACCTTTATGGTATCCCTTTATGTCTTCATCCGTCGTCTCTGTTCGCCTGTAATCACATCATCCACTAATAGAGAAACCAAGTAGGCATTGGACAATAATTAACGGAAATCCTGAGGCAACGCCTTTCGATTACACACCTCAATTGATATTTTTAGAATGTTTCCTCTATATCCACTTTTTTGCTTCTAAGCAACAATTGATCAAGGAAGCCAATTGCAGCTGGCACCTAACTGGGATCGAGTTATGTTTTCCACATAGTAGTCCGACCACATCCCCCAACGTTTACGCCGAGTTCTAGCGGATTGACCTGATGTCCATGCATCAGGATGGCGAGTGGCTCCATGGAAAACGTCCACTTGCGCTACCTCTATCATCTGTCCCCTGATCAATGTTTATTGGCAAATGGTTTCCCTCCAAAAATACCTGTTCGAATAAATCCTTCAGCTTTCCTGCGTTTTTTTCCTGTCGTTTTTTTTCCTTGACAAAACCGCGAGGCAATGAGTAAAATCCCCTCCGTAGTGTCCTATCTGATGGGATTCCTCCGTCTTGCTGCTGAATAAAATCAGCCGCAAGATTTCCCGCCCAGATCAGGGCGCTTTTTATTTTAAGCAACTTTCGAAAGGAGCAGTCATATGCAAAGTTATTTTCTCGTCCCCATCCTGATCCTGATCGTTGGGATCGCAGCTTGTTCTCAAGTAACAACAAATTTGGAAGCACATGCGCTTGGTGAGACCATGGAGCAAGTTACCGTAACGGTCCAGGCCGATTCAGAAGATATTTCGCTATCCAGCGAAGATGCAGCGCCTACGCTACCGGAAAGTTCACCAAAAGTCCCAACACAGGAAAATATACCAGAACAGGAAACGACACCAGAAACATTTTCCGAGCAGGATGTTGCCCCAAAGCAGGCGCAAGATACCGCTCCGGAGCAGCACATTGAGCCACTTCCAACCATGCCCATCATCACTGAGACGCATCAAGGCTTCACATACAGACCGGGGCAGGTTGTCGCCGTGCTGGCAGAAGGCTTCGAAGATGACGACACCTTGGCGGTTACGCTTGTTCATGAAGACCAGGGGCAGGTTGACACTCACTTCGTTTCGCCGGTCAGCTCCCGCGGAAATATCCCCATCTATCTCCCGGTAGAAATAGATGAAGCCGACATATACCCCGACGGGAAATACACCTTTCGGGTTTCGGGGAGTAATGGCTCCAAAAAAGTATACGCTTTCTCACTCGACTTTCTCAACCCAGCGGAACCAGCCCCCTTCGATGGCTGCGGCATGTACCCCGAACCTATGCTGGACAGCATTGTTTTCGTATGGTGCACCGGGCACGCGCCTTCAGCGGCACCGCTAGATATCCGCGGTGTGGTCAATGGGGAAGAATTGTTCTCCGATGTCGTAGACACTATCTATAGCGATGGCGTCGCTCTATACATCCTCGACATCTTCGACGATGACCCCGCGGGGGAATGGATGTTGGAGATTGGTCAGGACGAACTCACATTCGATGTCTCAGGAGAAACCCATGAATAGATCGAAAACCACCCCAATATTCATCACAGGCTTGATAATTACTCTCACCCTATCGCTATTGCTGACTAGCACCGTGTTCGCTCGCAGATCAAGAGGAATTGATGGATGGAGCAACCCGGCCTGCTCAGAGCCGTCAAGCACGTTGTCCGGCAATTCGTATAAGGAATACATCATGGCGATCAGGGGCACATCGACGTATGAGTACATTCCCGCAGATTGTCCCTCTTGCAACGCACCCGCTGCGCCCGCGCCGAGGAACGATGATGATGACGAAGAGGATCATCATTCGCCTGCACCTGCATCCGCACCTGCACCCGTGCCATCGGCCTGCGTCCCCCAATATCACGCCCCCACCGTGAGCATGGGTGGATACACCCCGCCGTACCCCTTGGTGCTGGGCCAAGACCCGGATGAGTTGGGCGTGGATGTGACCATCATGGCCCAGGGCGGCAGTAAATCCAACAACTGCCCCGGCGACCCCCGTGGCAACATTACTTCCTTCCAACTCAACGAAGTAACCCTTTCCCCCAAAGCCATCGCCCGCATCCAGGGCGAACTGCAAAAGGCCTATCCGGGCGCGCATGTCTTGGGCAGTTACCCCTTACATCCATCAGCATCAGTTTCCCTGGACTCAAATGCGGAATTGCGTTTCCACTTTGATCCGCAAGACCCCGGCGCGTACAACGTTGTCGTCACCGTTATCCAACATGATGGGCAGACGGCATCGCAGACGTTCCAGGTTCCGGCGCACCTGTTGGAAGCAACGATTTCGTGGTGAGTGAGCGGGGAAGCGGGGGAGCATGGGTACTGGGGTGCTCCCCTACCCCTGCCCCAGCTCCCTTACCCCCAAAAGCTCCCATGCCCCCTAACACCTTTCTTCTCCCCTTCATCTGGTTGCTCAACGGCATCCTGGCCCTGACATATCTCACGGTCGAGCATCTCACCGTGGTGCTGCTGGCCTTCCCGTTGTACTGGTTGATCTCGACCACGGAGAAGGCGCAGCGTCCCTGGATGATGGGCGCCAGTGCGCTGGCGCTGGCTGGAGCGATGTTTGGTTCGATGGCTGTCGGCCTGTGGCTGTTGGTTATGGCTTCAGCCAGTGTCTTGACCATCCGCCTCGAAAAGTTCAACCCGCATACGTTGCGATGGCGGGTCGCGGGCGGCATTGCGGCATACGCCCTGATCGGGCTGGGCGCAGCAATCTACAAGCTCCTGGCGCCCTCGATGATGTCAGACAGCTTCTTCGCCCAGGGTCAGGTCTATCTATCCACCATCGTGGGCGTCGCCACTATCATTGCCCCGGTCGGTTTCTTGGGAATGCTGGTGCAGGCGGTATGGGCACATCCTCCATTGGAAGGATCACCGGATGAAATGTACTCCCAGATACGAACACGGGGCAGACGATGAACATCCTCGACAACGGCATCGAAGTCCAAGACGGGCAATTTCAATATCTCTGGTTTCGGATCGTGGATGATCTTGGTCAGCATCGTTACCGCGCCGTAACACTGCGCGAGCTGACGGCATTGGCTCTGGACGACAAGGAAATCGAGGACTACAACGTCTGGGGCAAACAGTGGGGCGCGGTGCAGGGGCTATACAACGCCGGGGTGGATTTTGTCTACACCGCTGTGGGCATATACACGCCCGATCACGTTGGTGTGGTGCAGTTCTACGGTGCAGCGGCAGATGGGGGCAGCATCGAGGATGCTTCCCGTCATGCTCTTCGCAATCTAAACGCGGTCGAGGCCGTACTTGCCAACCAGCAGCAATCCAAGACCCGTCCGCCACTCTTACGCTGGATCGAGTGGTACCTGGACTTCATGACTAAGCGAGCGAAGAATGTGATCGCCATTTTAGGGCATCCCGATCCCCGCGATGGTCGCAAGGGCATCCGCCTGATGGACGGCGGCATGGTGGACGACGGCGAAGACCTATCCAGCGAGCAGAACGAAATGCTTTTCCGAGGCCTGGCAAAGCTGCGGGAAGATTTCGTGTTTCAGATCACGGCAGAACACCTACATCACAATGATCTGGTCAAATCGCTATTCCGCGTAGCAGGGGAAGCATCGAAAGTAGCATCGAGGCGGCGCGGCGCGATTTCTATCGGCGCCAGCCTAAGCATCCCCTTGATGGCGGCGCTCAACAACTCGCTCTCCGGAGGGCATTCACTGGGGGAAACACAGCAACATTCCATCACCGATGGGCAGAATCATAATTGGGGGGAAGGGCATACCGACAGCCAGGCGCACACGGAGAGTTTTGCGCACACCAAAGGCACATCCAAGTCGGAAGGCATTGCCGTCACCCACACGGAAGGCCAAAGTGTCACAATCAGCGAAGCCGACACGGTCAGTGAATCGGACACGGTCAGCCACGCCATAACCGAAGGGGAAGCGCATACCCAAAGCCAGTCCACCACCCGTTCATCGGGATCGTATTCGGGCTGGAGCAGCGGCGGATCCAACACCGTCACGCAAGGCAGTTCCCAAGGTGCCAGCGAGCAGGCCACCACAGGCTCAT
>CAZLNX010000472.1:0-4287 GCA_964560795.1 uncultured Anaerolineales bacterium
AGGTTGGTCAAACACAAAAATGCGCGCTCAAATCCCAGACGTGTCAATGAACACTTGGAGGTTGATGGAGAGACCCAAAAGATTAGCGGCGATCTGCTGCATGTTGATTTGAAGACGATTTCGGACTGGATCAAAAAGCATAACAGATATGCATCTCTTGAAGCTCAGGAATATGTTGATGCTGATCAGACAAGTAACTCTGATTCATTGGCCAAGCTGTTTGGGACCCAGCCTGAAAGAAAACGATGGATACGAGAGAAGATTTGGAACCCATTAGTTCCAACACTCGTGCGTCCGTTTGTATATTTCCTTTATGTGTATTTCGTTCGGTTGGGAATTTTGGATGGAAAAGCTGGGTTCATTTACCATGTGTTGCACGGCTTTTGTTATCGCTTTATGATCGAGGCTAAGTATATTTCGCTAAAGAACCAATCTAATGAATCTGTGAATCTTTCTACTGGATTCGAGCTTTAAAGGCAATTGTACAGAGATGTTTGGAAAATTATTGAAGTAGGGGCAAAAATTGATTTGTCGGATGTGATCAATGTTAAGTAGGATTAAATATCTCTGGAGAGTTTTCGCCGCCTATTTCTTGCCAACAAAAAGCCAACTGACTTTTTGGCATACGGGCCCGGAAATCAATCAAAATTTCCGTCCGGAACAACTTGGTGAATACTATATGCCATTTTTTGGAAAAGCGGGTTACACCGGTCAATTTGATGAGGCTGGCATTCCCATGCTTGATTACCATGGTGAGGTGGGTTTGCAATATAATCCAATCGCAATTGCCCAGTATGGGCTTGGGAATTACAATCTCTTCTGTCAAACGGGAGATGATGAACACTCAAAAAAGTATTTGTCCGCTGCAAACTGGCTCGTAGAAAATTTGGAACAGAACCCGTCAGGTCTATGGGTATGGAATCATCATTTTGATTGGGAGTATCGGGAATTGCTGAAAGCTCCTTGGTATTCTGCACTGGCTCAAGGACAAGGGATGTCACTGCTAGTACGAGCCTATCAGGACACTGGAGAAATCAAATATCTGCAAGCTGCTCAACAAGCCTTTGAGCCTTTCCTGCTAAATATCGAGGAAGGTGGTGTGAGTTACCAAGACGAAAATGGATTTACTTGGTTTGAAGAATATATTGTTTCGCCATTAGCACCCACTCACATCCTTAATGGTTTCATCTGGGCTAGTTGGGGGATTTACGATATCTATCTTGCAACTGGTGATTCAAGGGCAAAAGATTTGTTTACTGCCGCGATAAATACTTTAGAAACAAATTTGAATGATTTTGATATTGGCTATTGGTCACTTTATGAACAGTCGGGCACTTTGTTGAAAATGATCGCCAGCCCCTTTTATCACAAATTGCATATTGTTCAACTAAATGTGCTGTTCATGATCACAGGGATAACAGTATTTCAACAGTATGCTGCTAAGTGGGAGGAATACCAATCAAGCCTGTTTAAAAGATCTCTATCGTTGGGCTATAAGGCAATATTTAAGATTTTATATTACTAGCAGATGCATATTCTATATATTTCTCAATACTTTCCACCAGAGATGGGTGCTCCTTCTGCTCGAGTATCGGAGCTTTCCGCTCACTGGGCAAATGCAGGACATCGCGTTACTGTTCTAACGGGTTTTCCTAATCACCCGACTGGCAAACTGCATCCAGAGTATCGATCCAGGTTCAGACGGTTGATTTATCGTGAGATGGTTGGTGGAGTTAAGGTTATCCGAACGTGGTTATTGCCGTTTCCCAATCGAAAATCGTATGAACGAATATTCAATTATGCATCTTTTTGGATTTCTGCAAGTTTCACGGGCATATTTTTAAACAAGCCGGATGCGATCGTTGCGACTACACCGCAATTGTTAGTTGGAATGGTGGGTTGGTTGTTGGGAAAGTTCAAACGGGTCCCATTTGTGCTCGAAGTTCGAGATATTTGGCCAGATTCAATTGTTGCCTCAGATGTTGGCAGCGATGAGACCTTGCTGATTAGAGCCCTACGCAAGATAGCAAGTTTTTTGTACCGTTCTTCAGATCATATTGTCGTGGTAACCTCAGCCTTCAAGAGTTACCTGATTGAAAATCTGGAGACTTCAGTTGAAAAAATATCCATTGTTCAAAATGGTATTGAAACTGATTTCTTCGCTTCAAATAATGGCATAGAGAAAACTAGAGCAAAACTTGGGGTCGAGGGCAAGTTTGTACTATCTTATATTGGTACGCATGGCTTTGCACACGGTTTGGGAACAGCTCTTAGGGCTGCAGCATTGCTTAATGAAGTATGCCACGAGATTGTGATTATATTTGTAGGCGAAGGCGCCGAAAAGAAAAACCTTGTTGCCGAGGCAGAAAAAAGTAATCTGAGCAATGTTTTATTTTTTGATTCCCAACCGCGACACCGGATTCCATCGATAATTCGAGCTTCAGATGCTTGTATGGTATTGCTTAAGAAGCGCGAGATTTTCAAGACTGTAATTCCAACCAAAATGTTGGAGTTCCTTGCTTGCAGCCGGCCTGTAATTCTTGGAGTCGATGGACAAGCTCGAGAAGTATTAGAGACTGCAAAAGCTGGTATCTTTATTCCTCCAGAAGATTCAAACGCCCTCGTCGAAGCAACGCTTTTGTTATTTCGTGATTCTATGTTGCGAAAGGAATTGGGTGAAAATGGACGAAGTTATGTGGTGGAAAATTTGTCTCGACACCAGACCGCGAAACAGTATATCGATGTTCTTGATGGTGTGATTTCGGAATATTCTCAATGAGAGTTTTTCTAAAAACAATGAAATCAACATAATTTGGTAAAGGCGCGAATCAAAATTATTTTGTTTCTGGCTGAGAATTCACGAATGAGGAGAGAAAAATATAAATGACATATACAATGTTTCGAAGAAAAGAACGGGTGGTAATGTTATTGATTGTTGATTTATTCCTTGGTAATTGTGCAACTTTATTTGCTCTTTGGCTACATGCCAACCGCAATTATAAAATTTTCGATCTCAAATATCTTGGTGAATTTTATTATTGGTTTATATTTCTCTCATCGATGTGGATAATTGCAGCATTCCTTAATAGCTTTTATAAGCCCACACGGATTTTTGATTTTGTAAGAGCATTACCCGCTCTTTTGGGAACTCACGCTGTTGTTGTATTTGTATATTTAGGATTCTTTTTCTTCTTTGCACCAGATATCGTATTGCCTCGAGGGATTGTACTCTACCAAGTAACTGGCGTTTTATTGCTCATTGGCATCTGGCGCCTCTTATATGCTTCGCAAGCTAGACGACCAGGCTTTGGAAGAAAAGTGCTCATTATTGGTTCGGGTTGGGCAGGAAAAACGATTGCAAAAGCAATATTACGTTATGCTCCATATGAATTTGAGCTAGTGGGATTTGTTGATGACAATGAAAGCCTTGTGGGCACAACCATTGAAGTAGGATTAGACCAAAAAATAGCGAGAAATGAATCAATTAATGAAAAAGTATCAGAGGGTTTTGCAATTCCTGTCCTATCAAAATCCAGTGATTTAAGAAACCTGGTTCTTGCCCGGCATGTGCCGGAGGTAATATTGGCAGTTTCAGAACAGATTAGTACAGCGCTTTTCCATTCCATTCTAGATTGCAAAGAATTAGGAATTCAAATCTCTCTTATGCCGGTGATTTATGAGCAATTAACAGGTCGAGTGCCTATTGAGCATATTGGGGACAATTGGAATGTTTCCTTACCTCTGGACTCGTCAGATGCCGGTGGGATTTACACACTTTCCAATCGAGCATTTGATATCATTCTGTCTCTGATTGGATTAGCTATCTTATTGCCAATTTTCCCAATAATTGCTCTGGTAATCTATCTTGAATCCCCAGGCCCAATTATATATCAGCAAAAGCGTGTAGGTAAAGGCGGCAAGCCGTTTAGCCTATATAAATTCCGAACTATGATTCATAATGCTGAAAAATCTGGTGCTGAGAGAGCAAAGACAAATGACCCTAGAATTACCCGCATCGGAAAATATCTTCGCAAAACTCGCCTCGATGAGATGCCTCAGATAATCAATATTCTAAAGGGAGATATGAGTGTAGTAGGGCCTCGGCCAGAGCGTCCAGAACACCTTGAAGAACTAGATGAAATGATACCTTTCCATCGCTTGCGAAATGCGGTGAAACCTGGAATGGCTGGTTGGGCTGCGATAAATTATGGTTATATCGAAAGCCTTGAAGATGCCAGAATTCGTTTGCAGTACGATTTGTATTATGTAAAACACCAATCATTGTGG
>CAZLNX010000473.1:0-4273 GCA_964560795.1 uncultured Anaerolineales bacterium
AAAGCACATAATCTGCAGGCCCACTGGTGGTCATAAACTCGCGCACCGCCACACCAGGTCCCGCGCCAAGGTTAAGCTGCTTGAAATCCTGCACCACCCAGCCGGAAGCGGACAGCTTCTGGTCGATGACCTCACGGGCTTGTTCTTCAGGAGTGGGCATGGATTAGTTTCTCACGGCGATAAAGCTAAAGTCCGAGTTTATGGGGAAATATTCCGTCTTTTATGGAGCAACAAAAAAAAATGTGTCCTGATGGTGAGGGCATAGGAATCCCCTGAAAATGCAATTTACATTGACTGAATATAGTGTAGTGCAAAAATCGAGAAAACGCAATTATGCGAAATCAAATATGCATTCTAAACCCCCGTAATGATGAATTATGCGACCAGTTTCAGGGAAATGTCTTCGTACAAATGGGGTTATAAGCCAAATAATCATTAGTATCAATCTTAACTTGAGGAATTTGAAAAATGATGTTTTGAAGTCATATAAAACTGGGATAAGGATTCAAATATCTCATGTTATGCACTTATCAATAATTGGGTCAAATTTCATTCTGAGTAGTGCGAAACAGCGTGTAGCTCGTATCGAAGTGGGAAGCTTGACCCGCTTGCGCCCTTCGATACGATCCCTGCGGGATCACTCAGGATGCAAGCTGCGTAACATCAGTCAAATAAATCAAAACCTTGCCGTTGACGATGGCCGAAATGTCAAATTCCATTCGTAATGTCGCAAAATTGACAGTGCGACAATATTGGGCTATAATTTTATTGAATTTAAGGGGAGATACCAGTCGGGCTAATATTTAGTAGTTTATTACTAAAGAGAAATTAGTCACTTGGTCAGGAGAAACCTATTGTCTGCATCTAAACTACTATCAGAAACAGGTAAGTATTTCAATCAAGAAGATCAGGATAAAGTATCTTGGGCACTTAATTTAGCAAATAATGTTCACAATGGATTCTTCCGAAAGAGTGGAGACCCATACGTCACTCATGCAATAGATGTAGCAAGAATATTAGCTTCTTGGAAAGCTCCAGTTCATATCATTACATCGGGATTGTTGCACGATATTCAGAAGACAAAATATTCAAGCGACACTTCATTGTCAGTTGTCGAAAAGAAATTGGGGTTAAATGTTATTGAGATATTAGATGATTTGTCCGTGCTGGGCCGCCAAGGATTTTATTCAAAACCAAGAAATAAGGAGTACTTAGATACGGGGGAGCTAATAAATGTAGAACAATTACCTTGGGTAAGTCGTGTGCTGAGGAGAAATCCTGAAGCTATAGTAGTGAAAATGGCAGATAGGCTTGCTAATATTCAAACCCTTCATGTGCTAGATAGAGAGAGAGCAATCAGTTATGCGGCGAGAGATATGAGAATATTTGCTCCGCTTGCAGATCGATTAGGAATGCGCGCAACAATGAGAACGATTGAAGATAGTTCGTTTTCAATACTTCAGCCGGCTAATTTCAAGGAAATTGGTAGCCGATTAAAAGTTGAAATCTCAGAAAATGAACGCAACACTGTAATACAAGAAATCCAAGAATTTCTTGCTGGCCGTGGTGCCAAATTGAAAGTTGGTTGGGCGCCAATATCAAAAATTAGTCTCCATAGACACGAATTAGAATATGGAAAATCTAGTCTGCTATATTCCGTCACACCATTGCTTATTGAAGCAAATAGCGTAGATGACTGCTATTGGACTCTTGGACTAGTTCATAGCTATTGGGCACCTCAACCGTACGGCCTTCGAGATTATATTGCATCCCCCAAAAATAATGGTTTTCGATCGCTAATAACAAAAGTTCATTTCAGACCCGACAAAACCATCCAAGTTGTTATTAGGGATAGTGGAATGAGCTTAGTTGCTGAATATGGCATTACCTCTGAATGGCTTGGAGCCCCGAAGGAGTATTTGCCATCTCTGCCAAAATGGCCAGAGCCAACTGAGAATCAGATTGTGGTATTTACACAAGATGGTGATGTTCAAGTTTTGCGCAAAGGTGCAACTCCGCTTGATTTCGCGTATTCGATTCACCCAAGCGTAGGACATCAATTTGAAAAAGCAATTATTAATGATGAGATCTCTCCGCCTGATCAAATTTTGCGGACGGGTGATGTTGTAAAGATAATTACGACAAGAGATAGGGTTGGCCCCATACCAGATTGGCTGGATATCGTTAGAACGACAAAGGCAAGAAAGGCTATCAGTAATTGGATTAAGCGCCAATCGCATCAAGATACAGCTGATAAGGGTTGGCAAATACTAAACGCTTTGTTGAACGAAAAAGGTTTGAGCCTGAAATCAAAGGGTATATATGATGTGATTAAAAAAATTACTAGAGAGATGGAGCTCGATTCAATTCACAAATTGCTAGTAAATATTGGTTTGGAGCATATAAATGCAAATGATGTTGTACAAAAAATTGAAGGATTGGGATACAGAGAAAAAAGCGTAAACATCTCTGTAAACTCTGAAATTAGTATATTGGGTGATAATTGGATGCCTGGCGCCATAATTGAAATTTCTGGCTACGATAGAGTCGGATTAATTTCTGATATTAGTAAAGCTGTCGCAGAAGCTGGAATTTCTATAGCTAAGTTTTGTGCATATCGCGAGGATAGCGGGGAAGCTAAAATTACGATTGAACTTCGGAATATTACAAACGAGCAGCTTCGATATATTCAATTAAAGTTGGCAAATATTTCTGATATATCAAATATAGATCCCCAACCGATGAGCAAGCAAGAAATTTCTTATTCGTCACCAAAGCCCAAAATTGTGTCTAATCCATATGGCTTACATCCAGTGTTTGGAAGATATTTCTTCGGGCGTTCAACGGAATTGTCAAGACTTCAGTCAATATTGGATTCGATCCGTGGTGGAGGGAGTACTCTACTTTGGGGGCCAAGACGCATAGGAAAGACATCTCTTCTATTTGAGCTCGAACGAAGACTACTAGATGAAGATAAATTTATCCCAGTGTTAATCGATATGCAAAAAGTGAGTGGGCGAAAAGCAACGGATTTCTTGCATGAGATCATGAAGAAAATATCTGCCGACCTCGATGATGAAGATATTTCTCCCCCAAATTATTCGCGATTAAAACGAAATCCACTTGGATACTTTCAAAGCTTCATAGAATTTGCAGTGTATCCTCTTGAGAAGCCTATGGTAATTATTCTTGACGAATTTCAGTATCTGGACACATTGTTGGAAGATTATATTTCATTAGAAAATGTGTTTAGGCATTTTCGAAATCTAATCTTGAACAATAAGCACATTAGCTTTATTTTTTGCGGAGGGGGACATTATCGACAATTGATTGATCAGGTAAATTTGACCACTTTGATGGAGGTGGTTCACGATTTGCGCGTGGGCTGTTTGGAGCATAAAGATGCCAAAATGCTTATAACAGATCCTGTAAATTGGATCAACTATGATGCTGAAGCTGTGGAAATGCTAATTGAGCTTACCGATGGGCACCCATATTATTTACAATTGATATGCAGAGAATTGCTTTATCTAGCAGATCAAGAAGAAATAAAAACCATCACGCATGGACAAATATTAGAAATCTTGAATGAGTGGCTTTTAAATCAGGAAGAAGACTACTTTGGACATTTGTGGGGTGAGGGAATTGTCAAGTCCAAAGATGAACTTAATATTAATAAGGCAACATGTGTTTCAATAGCTCTTGTATCAAATTCGCATAATGATCGGTGGGTTTGTATAAGCGAAATGCTCGATAGTGGAATCTCCATTATTGTTGATGAAAAACAAATCTATAGATCATTGGCCAGTTTGACTAGCATGGATTCAGTTGAGCAAAATATTGATGATGATAAATACAGAATTAAGTTTCAAGTTTTCGAAAAATGGTTGAAAGGAAATTACTCGATTGAGAGAATTATTCGGGAGATTGTGCCGTGAGAGAAAATGCTATGAGTAGAGATCAAGTACCTAATCCGTCATATATTGTTGAGCGCAAAGAACAATTAAAAAGAATTAAGTTTTATATATGTGGAGAATTTCCGCAAAGTATAAATATTGTTGGGGATCCAAGAATTGGGAAAACAGCGATCTTGGATTTTATCTATAGAAAAGAATCAAGCTTTTGCGAAAGTAGATGCGCGTTTATTCTTATGCACATGGCTGGGTATCCAAATCAAATTCCACTTGTCTTTTGGCAAAATCTAGTTGCGTTGACTGAGCAAAAAGCAAGCCGTGTATTACAAGTCGATCCAGAGAACGTAAATCGCGAAGAC
>CAZLNX010000474.1:0-4269 GCA_964560795.1 uncultured Anaerolineales bacterium
TTGGGCGACAAAACGGGAAGTTATTTCGTGCATGGTCCTAAGGAGTTAAGAAATGGGACAAGAAATAAAAAAACTCAAAGCCCTCTTTTCCAGGGCCCTTGAAATCGATGATTCAGAAGAACGGTCCGCATATCTGCGCAAGGCCTGTAAAGGAGATGAAAAGCTAATCGCCGAGGTTGAGGATCTGCTCAAAGCCAACCAAGAAGCCGGTAATTTCCTAGAGGAGCCTCCTGGCGATGCGAATGCCACCTTGGACAACCCTCTTTCAATCGAGGGCCCAGGTACGAAAATGGGCCGGTACAAGTTGTTGGAGCTGATCGGTGAAGGCGGCATGGGCCTGGTTTACCTGGCTGAACAAGCCGAGCCGGTCAAACGCCGTGTAGCAGTCAAGCTCGTAAAGCCTGGGATGGACACCAAGCAAGTTACTGCCCGTTTTGAGGCGGAACGGCAGGTGTTGGCCTTGTTGGACTATCCCAATATTGCCCGCGTGTTTGACGCGGGAAGGACTCCCAACGGGCGGCCCTACTTTGTGATGGAATACGTTAAGGGCCTGTCCATTACCGAGTATTGCGACCAGCACAAGCTCACTATAGAGATGCGGCTCAGGCTTTTCCAGCGGGTCTGCAATGCAGTTCAGTACGCCCACCAAAAGGGAATCATCCATCGCGATATCAAGCCGTCGAATATTCTCGTAACCGTTCAGGGAGACAGGCCGGAACCTAAGATTATCGATTTTGGCATCGCCAAGGCCCTTACCCACTCATTTACGGAGGGAACCCTGTTCACCCAGCAAGGTCAACTGCTCGGAACACCGGAATATATGAGCCCTGAGCAGGTGGATATGGCCACCCAGGACATAGACACGCGTTCAGATATCTATTCGTTGGGCGTTCTGCTATACGTGTTGCTATCCGGATCGCAGCCATTTGATCAGGCATCGTTGGAAAAGGGAGGTATTGCCGGTATCCAAAGGACCATCCGGGAGCAAGAGCCGCCCAATCCCAGCGCGCGCCTGACAGGTTTGGGTGAAGAGGGTAAGAGAATCGCCGAGAGGCGTCAGACACATGTTGAGGCATTGGCCAAGCGCCTGCACAGGGAACTCGAATGGATCCCGCTCAAGGCCATGCGCAAGGAACGTGTGCGCCGCTATCGATCGGTTTCCGAGCTATCAGATGATATCCAGAACTACTTGGATGGAGCACCCCTGATTGCCGGCCCGGAGACAGCGACATACAGGGTAAAGAAGTTCGTGCACAAACATGCCGGATCAGTGGTCACGGCTGCCTTAGTGGCCTTTGCTATTGTATTGGGCTTGATCGTCAGTACGGTCATGTACTTGCGCTCGGAAAAGGCACTCGGAAGAGAAGCCGTTGCCCACATCCAGGCAGAAGACGCCAGACAAGATGCCGTCAAGGCGAAAGAGGAAGTATCCGGCCTGCTGGCCGGAAGCTACGTGGACCGGGCTCAGGCCTTGTGCGAGCAGGGAGAGGTGGGTCGGGGGATGTTGTGGTTGGCTGATAGTCTGAAGATCGCGCCAGAGGGCTCCCGTGACCTTGCCCGGGCGATCCGGACGAGCCTGGCCGCCTGGCACGGCCAACTCCATTCGCTCAGGGCCGTGGTAAGGTACCCGGAGCAGATAAATTCGGTAGCCTACAGTCCGGACGGATCGCGGATTCTGGTGGGCTGTCAGGACGGAAGCGCTCGGCTTTGCGACGGCGCCACCGGTAAACCGATCGGCGAGCCGCTGCATCACGGCAGCGCAGTTAAGACCGTGGCTATCAGCCCCAACGGCAAGCGGATCGCCACCCGGGCCCGCGATGGCTCAGTGCGCTTATGGGATGCAGTCACGTTGAAACCGGTTGGCGAGCCCATGATACACGAGAGGGGACAGGCGAGGGGATGCTTGATGGCGTTTAGCCCTGACAACTCCCGACTGATAACGGGAGGCGCCGACGGTGCTGTCCGGGTTTGGGACACGGACACAGGCAAATCAATGGCAAAAGCCTTCCAGTATAGAAGCGAAGGCACACGGAATGTGCGAACCGTGGCTTACTGCCCTAAGGGATTGCGCGCGGTGCTGAGAATAGATCAGCATGTTTATCAGATGTTTGACGCCGAGCAGGGCGAGCCCATCGGGCCACCCGTCAAGCACGAAAAAACATCTGCTGTGGCGATCAGCCCCGACGGCACGCGATTCGCCACGGGCGACGGTGCAGGTTTGATCCGGGTATGGGAGGCGGCCACAGGCGAGCTGGCGCTTGAGCCCATCGTACACGGAGGCGGCGTCGCTGCCTTGGCTTTCAGCGCGCACGGCTCCCGGATCGTAAGCGGCGGCAGTACGCGTATGGCCCTGCTCTGGGACGCGGCCACGGGCGCGCCCATCGGCGCACCGATGCGGCAACGAGACATCGTTATCGCCGTGGCCTTTAGCCCGGACGGCACCCGCGTTGTCACGGGCAACCTGGACGGTGCGGTTCGGATATGCGACCTCATCCAGGGCAAATACGCCGGTGAGCCTGTGAAGCACGCGGACCGGATTGTGGCTGCGGCCTATGGTCCTGACGGCATGCGCATTCTTACAGAAACCGACGGTGCGGTCCAGGTCAGAGATGCGGCCACGGGCAAGCCCATCGGCAAACCTCTCTCCCCCCCAGGCAGGATCTGGCGCATCGCCTTTAGTCCCGATGGCTCGCGTCTCGTAACCAGACAAAGGAACACGAACCCCATGCGGCTGTGGAACGTGGCGACGGGTGAGCAGATCGGCGAACCATTTCACAGGTCGCCCACGCGCATGACGTTTAGTCCCGATGGTTCGCGTATCCTCGCCGGCGGTCATGACGGCGTGGCCCGGTTGTGGGATGCAGCGACCCTGAAATGTCTAGGTGAATTTCGCCGACATCCGAGGTCTGTCTTTGCGGTGGCCTTTAGCCCCGACGGTTCGCAGTTCTTGACGGGAAGCTACGACGGGACTACGCAATTGTGGGATGCAGCGACGCTAGAGCCCATCGGCAAGCTATTGGTCCATCAAAGCGAGGTCAAGGACGTTGCCTTTGGCCCCGACGGCACGAAGATTCTGATCGGATTCGCCGACGGAACCGTCCGGCTATGGGACTTGACAATGCTCAAGCCTATCGGCACGCCGCTTCAGTATTTGAGGATCGTATGTGCGGTGGCCTTTAGCCCCGACGGCTCACAACTTCTGGCAGGTTGCATCGACCGGTCGGCCCGGCTGTGGGACGCGGCTACGCTCAAGCCGATCGGTCCACCTCTGGAGCACGATTGTTGGTGGCCTACTCTGGCGTCTTTCACCCCGGATGGCTCTGAGATTCTGCTGGCTGATCCTTGGGGAACCGCCGCGGTTTGGCAGACACCACTTGGCCCGCTAAAGGGTGCATATGAGCGGATTGTCTGCTGGGTGCAGGTGGTCACGGGTATGGAGCTGGATCCGACTGGGGGGATCAACGTGCTGGACGCCCCCACGTGGCAGCAGCGCCGCCGGCGCTTACAGGAGCTTGGCGGCCCACCATTGACCTTGCTGGGATCCTGATAGAAAGGAGGATGGAGAGAAAAGGATGGAGATGGAGTAGCGAAGCGACAAGTATGAAGGATGAAGGATGAAGGATGAAGGATGAAGTGTGGGGAAAAGGATGAAGATGGAGTAGCGAAGCGACAACTAAAGGCTTTCAGCAGTCAGCTATCAGATTAACCGAATAGCGAAAACAGATTCCTACCGGATTGAAAGGAGGTGAATGCAGCAGAAGGCAGAAGACGGCTTGCCACGGCGTAGCCGAAGGCAGCCTGCCCTACGTAGCCTCGAGCCCTTCGTAGCCTTGGCAAAGTAGGTTGGCGAAGCAGGGAAGACAGAAGAAGTAGGCCGGTGAGCATTAGTTACCAAGCCAATACCTCACCGGCCCAGCCCAACCCGGACGTTAACTCTGCGCATCCGGGCACAGGTTTATTTCATTATATCGCAGAGGAAGAACCAATGCAAATATGGAGGTATTACTATGTTTGCTAAGAACAGAAACAAGAGAGTTGGACTTTGTGTGACAGTTGTAACGAGTTGTTTCATCCTGGCCGCCCTCTGGGTCGTCCTGGCAACGCCTGAAACCGCCTTGGCGCACAAGACAGGCGAAGATCATAGCCACGGAGGCGGAGGCGGTGGCGGTGGCGGTGGCGGTGGCAATCAGGAACCTAAGCACCAAAATACCCCCATTTGGAGACTGTGGTAACTTTACAGAGCAAATTTCATGTAAAGGCATAAGAAAG
>CAZLNX010000475.1:0-4268 GCA_964560795.1 uncultured Anaerolineales bacterium
TATCGATCTCGGCAGTGGTGAAAGATCCCGCGAGCGTTTTTTATTGGAGGGGTAGAAGTGCCCGAGACTGATAGCCGCCCTGACAACTCTATTGATGAGCGATTAGGGCAAGGACTCAAACACCTTACGGTTCAGAATATTCTTATGATCGATGAGGCGATCGATTCTGTTGGCGAATTTGGCGAAGTGCATTTGATCGTTAATAAAGGTCGCCTGCGGTTTGTGGAACTGAAAACCAGTCTTGATGCGTTGAAGTACAACCCAAGCGGATCGGAAGATGATAGCAGTTCTTGAAACGTGAAGAACGTTTTAGATATCGATGTACCAGTAGTTGTAGGCAACTTGGAACCAGCTTGACATCTCTTGCAGCCCATAAAGAGCGTTGAATAAAATTTTGGGCACACCTCCTAGCGGTGAGAGATCCCGGGGGAAACATCAGAATACGCATTACCCATACAGGATTAAATACATAGGTTGAATTTTTTTTCAGGGAATCTGAACCCAGGACTGTACTGTATCTAAATCGTACAACCTCATGTGTCGAATTTACATGGGTATTGGTGCCATCTCCGCAGTGGTGAGAGATCCCGGGGGATCTATAAATTTATCACCCCACATTTCCAATAATTTCTGTGTCGAAAGACATCAACTTGTCATGAACAGCATTGGAATCCGTGGATTTGTCAGGAAAACGAGGATGACAAGCAAAACACGAGTCTCGAATCCGCAATTTCCAAATAGGGGCAGGTTGAATCTTAGGAATCTCTCCAATGCCCATATTCAAATGATTGATGAGGCCTTGGCTACTGTGGGCGAGTTTGGAGAAGTCCATTTGGTGGTCAATAAAGGGCGTTTACGCTTCTTGATCACTCAAAAAAGTTACGATGCCTTGAAGTATCGCCCTGGCGGTATCAGCGAAGGCAAGTGATTCATCAGCTGTTAGCGAATCCCTAGCCTGGCGAGGGATCAAGCCTACAAATCAGAGCACTGCCAACTGCGTAATCTTGGACATCGCTCTGTGACATACACAAAAAAAACCGGCAAATCTCGGAGGATATGTCGGAATGGCGGAGCGCGTGAGAGAGCAGGGGATGTTATCTTTATTAGTGCTTGCCTGTTGACCCATATTGGGGGTTTACAAGTGCATTTCATCAACACCATGAATCACTGAGATTGAGTAGGTAAGTAATCAATTTGGGCATACAAACTCGTTTGCTACATAAGGCGTTGGAATTATTCAGAGAGGGAGAAAAGGAAGACGCTCGCAAGCTCTTGCTCGCTATTTTGGAAAAGGATCCCTATCATGTTATTGCTCAGATGCATTATTTAGATACTTTTGAATGCAGAAAGGAGCGCGCTCAAGCGCTAGCAGCGCTGATGCGTAAGTGACTAAGGAGAATAAGGCGTAAGAAGTATTTTCTACATTAAATCTGCATTTCTGGGGCGTCGCCTTGCTTTCTATGGTCGAGAGGTGGGGGCGTTTGTATCCTCTCTTACTGAACATTGTGATTAGGTAACCGAATATGATGGGCTTTATAATGGAAAGCAGTTTACCAGTGCTTCCGGACATGGATATCTGTCGAGCAAAAGAAAATGGCCTGCGCGGATATGTCGATTGTTTGGTAATAAAACCTGCCCAATGCCGATATGCTTTGGCTTTTGGTCAAGGTTATTTTTGTTGCCATCCGAACAGACGTCAAATCATTCAGAACACATTCCATATACATCAGCAGAAACAAATAAAAGATAGCGGAGCGGAACGATGAAAGTTTTATTAGTCGGAGTGGCGGGTTTCATTGGCAGCCATCTGGCTGACCGATTGCTAGACAATGATCATCAAGTGATTGGTGTGGACAATTTCAGCACTGGTCGGCGCGAGAACCTTGCCAAGTTCCATGAACACCCCGGGGTTCAATTGATCGAACATGATATTGTCGAGTCCTTCGACCTTGACAAGCCAGTGGATTGGGTGATGCACTTCGCCAGTCCTACCGGTCCAGTCAAATTTATGGAATATTCCCTTGAAACATTGCGGGTAAATAGCGAGGGCACACGTTGTTTATTGGAGTTAGCCCATAGGTACTCTGCAAAGTTCTTCCTTGCCAGTACTGGCGAGGTTTATGGGGACCCTGATCTTCATCCACAATCTGAAACGTATTATGGGAACGTCAATCCGAACAGCCCACGCAGTGTATATGATGAGGCCAAGCGCTTTGCCGAATCTCTAACCCAAGCATATCAACGAAATTTAGGTTTGGATGTGCGCATCGCCCGCATCTTTCACACCTACGGTCCCAGGATGGATTTAAATAACGGGCGTGTGATTATTAATTTCATTACCCAGGCTATCAAAGGACAACCCATAACTGTCTACGGCAATGGTTCACAAACCCGCAGCTTTCAATATATCGACGATTTGATTGATGGGATCATTCGCTTGATGAATGTCAAGTTCCACAAGCCGGTCAACCTGGGCAGCCCCGAGGAGCGCCAAATCCTTGAATTAGCCTATTTGATTCGCAAGTTGGCGAGAAGCGCCTCGGAAATCCAATATCTTCCATTACCTAAAGACGAACCCCAGACACGTTGCCCTGACATCACGTTAGCAAAGAAATTGCTAGACTGGCATCCCCAGACGGATTTCCTGACCGGACTACGCCAGACCATTGATCATGCACAAAGCCAGATAGCCGCGAAATCGACTGTAATGATGAATTCGTAATAAACTTGTTGAAGCAGATCAACAAAAAGATCTGCTCATGTGGATACTCATAAATGGAAAGAAAGACCATATTGGTTGGGATCTCCAACGTACACTAGCTCCCTGGGTGAGGTTTACGCAAAAGATACGCCAAAAAACGACTTAGGAATATCCATAAAATCCGTATGTGGGTGCGTGCAGAAGAGCTGATGTAATCATCAACGCAAAATCTTAGTCAGGGGATGGTGAATGGCCGCTATTTGCCTAAGTAAAGTGAGAAATGTAGAAGTTGTCTCCAACATTGTTGATTTGTCACCTTTTCAACCCTGTGTAGTTCACTGAAGAAGCGCGGCGATAAAAAGTGAAAACCTGCTATAGAAGAAAACAATAGGGAATTTTGTGACAAGTGCAATAACCCACGTTAATGTCCCTTAACGGCAAAGACGTCAGGATTTTTCTCGATTTCTCTCTGTAAGAAGCGTTTGGAAGACCAAAATTCGAACCGGAGATTAACGGGAATTATCGTGATTGAAGTTCATCTCAAGTAATCTCCGGTGATGCTGAATTGTTAGATTGGGAGATAGGCGTTACTTGATATTGATATCCAGAAAATCTCCCGGCCCATTCCTCAAATCCAATTCATTGCCCAGATACACCTGAGTGGTCGCCAGGGAGTGATGCCCCAGGTTGAGTTGGATTTGATCGATCTTGGCCCCGTTCTTGTGAGCCAGCTTGGCATATGTGCGCCGTAAGTCATGAGGCGAAATATCAAGACCGCACTGTTTGGCGTATTTATAGACTACATCCCGCACGGTTTCGCCGCAAATGTGTTCATGCTGAATATTTCCACTCTTGCTCATGGCCTGAAAGAGCCGTCCTGATTGAATATCGCAAGCTTCGACATAAACATCAACAGCTTGCTTGACCCAGGATGGAACGGTAACGGTGCGGGCTTTATTGCGCTTACCAACCAAGTCAGCGATCACCCAGCGGCCATCACGCAGCTGAAGTTGCCCGGGTTTGAGTTTAGTCAATTCCTGACGCCGGATGCCGCAGCCAATCAGAATCGCCAGCATCGCCCGGTCCCGCAGGCCAATATTTGTGGAGACGTCTGGTGCGTTGATCAACTGCTGTGATTGTTCGAGAGAAAGCCAGTTGCCGGTGCGCTTTCCTCGCTGAGGGATGTTCTTGACGGAAGCAAAAGCAGCCGCAACTTCCTCTGACCAGATGTTTAGCTCCATTGCTTCTCGGGACAGCTTGCGAATAGCAGCTAGTCGCAGATTGATACTCGCTTCACCAACTTCTTCGTCTTGCATATGGGTAATGTAGGTTTGTAGGAAGAGTTTATCGAGGTTGGGCTCTCCTTCTGATTGCCAATATTCCAGGAAGTCGCGAATAGCCATCCGGTAAACTCGCTTAGAGCTTGCACTGGGTAGGCTGTTGAGTACCACTCGTACCAGCACAGCGAAAGATTTGGCTCTTGCCCCATGAGATTGGCCACTGATTGAATTAGCATTGTTCTGCATATGATTCTCCTTTTCAATGATCCCCGCAACGAAAAATGCTC
>CAZLNX010000476.1:0-4259 GCA_964560795.1 uncultured Anaerolineales bacterium
ATCCTGAAACCATTCTCTTAGTAAAAAAAGAGGCTAGACTAGAACAAGATACAGAGATGATTGAAATCATATTCAAGTAGTAATATTCTCGCGAAATCGTTGCATGAGAACCAACTTACTATGAAAGGAGGAATTGCGATCATGAAGAGGCTTACTGGGGTGATTTGTCTCATCATTATTAGTTTTATATTTACAGGATGTAGCCCAGGGAAATTATTTGGTCCAACTTTTACACCAACATCGACAGCCACATCAACAAGCACTTCTATGCCTACTGCGACTTCAACGAATACTCCTACGCTGACACCTACTCCGACTAACACGCCTACATCTACATCAACATTTACCCCATCACCGACCGCTACTCGCACTTCTTCTCCTATTCCGACTCCTAAGGGGCCAGCCAGGGTTGTTGCGTCGATTCCAGACCCTGTTCCTTGTACGAGATGGGGAACTGATGGCTGTCAGTGGAATTTCACAGTGACATTCACTGAAGAAAACGGGATCTCAGCGACCATCATGCGGATAGCCCGACGTTTTATTGACACGAAAGGCAAAGTATGGACTGTTGGAATGTATGAGTGGCATGATGAAACGATCGTTATCCCGGCCAAGGGGAGCAATAGCTACAATTCGTGGGTGAGAACTAGAGCAGGTAGTGATCCCGACTTGCGCGGAGGTACCGTAGTAGTCAGCTACTCGGGAATTGATGCAAAAGGCAATGAGTTTAGAGGCAGCGTATCATCTACACTCGCTCGATCTCCATGAGGTATAGTGAGATAGGTTGGTTGTTCCTAATCTGTTTATATGCATACTCAGGCTATTTGTATTGATTTACGAAAACCATTGGCTTGTTAGATACGCTTTCTAAAGTATAAGGATAGATTCTGCATAAGTGTCTGTGATACCAGGAGGAGATTATGAAACCCTACAAATTTTCATTGCGAATGAGCACACCTTTTCTGGTCGCTTTTCTATCAGTCGCGTGCCTAATACTATCACCATCTGAGCCCACGCAGATTCCAAGCGGTGCTATCAATGGACATATCATAAACGTTGATGCTGGGGAACCGCTCAAAGTAGCACAGATAATTCTCTGTGAGGTACAAGATGAGGCGTATGAGCATCTCATATGCACGTTAAGGGGAACACCAACAACGATCTCAGACAACGATGGGTCCTTTGAACTCGCAGACGTGCCAATTGGTACGTACATCATCGTGTATGGATTACAAGGGTTGCTCAAAATGACGCCCGATGCATGGGAGGGTATCGACGTAACGCGCGGAACATTCTGTATGCAGGATGGCCAGAACTCGGTCTGTAATATCGAGGGTGTGACACCCAGCGCATTCTGGGCTGAAGGCGCTTTACTTGTAGGTGAGGTGATCACAGCGTTTGTTTACCAAGATGATGAACAGCAGCCTGGTGTTGTCATCCTGGCGGGAGCCAAGGAAGGTTCAACTGGGGAACACACACATATCTATCAGGGAACTATTCATTCCAACCACATCGGTATCTCAGTCAACATTGTGATGGGGCAATACTCTCCCAAGATAGAAGTCATTCGAAATGAGGTAGTATCAGTTGATATCGAAGTTCCACTTGAGCATGAGCCGTAGAAATTGCAAATTAGCAGCCTGCCTGAGAGATAAGAGGAAGGAAAGGTGTTATTTTGAATGTCAAATTATTGCTAGTCGATGACGAACCTGCCGTCCTTGACTGGATCGAAGGGATTCTAGAGAAAGAGGGCTATGATGTTGATAAGGCTCAGAACTATGAGGAGGCACTTAATTGTTTTGAGACTTCCGCCCCAGATTTGATCATCTTGGACATTCGATTTGAACCAAATGAAAGAATGGGATTTGATCTACTAAAACATATCCGCCGCAACCTAGAGGATCAAACAACACCAGTAATCATGCTAACGGGCGTTAGTGAGGACGAATTGGAACCTTTGAGTTTCGATCTGGGAGCAACTGATTTCGTAAGGAAATCCATAAGCCCAAGAGCCCTATTGGCACGCATTCGAGCGCGATTACAACCGTCTGGAGAGATAATTGTCGTTGACGATCAGCTTCGAATCGACCTTGCAAATGCAAACATCGAGATAAAACTTGAAAAACAATGGGATGAAGTACATTTAGAACCAAAGGAGTGGAATCTCCTCAAGAAACTTTTCCGCAACCCAGGTCGAGTTATTCTAAGGTCTACGCTAGAGTCCATATTTATTGATGCTGAAGACCCATCACGGGCGCTGAACACATGTATCAGCAAGCTACGCAACTTACTGGAAACCGATCCTCGGAACCCAAGGTTTATCCTAACCAAACGCGGCATCGGTTACATGTTCATTGACTACAGGTGAAACCATGCTAGTGAAAATAGAAATCCCTGTCATCGAAGCTATTCTGATCCTGCTCGTGATTATCATTGTGCCAATGCTGCTTACCACATTTGGAACGTCAATCTACTGGTACTTGGCACAACGTCATCGCATCTACAGGATCACCAGGCAACATCAGGAGGAATTTGGTCAGGCCATCAATAGATTTACAAAGCAACAGCAGGTGGCATCCAGGGAGCTTATCCGAAGATTTCGACATGAAGCGAACGACTACTTTGTGCCCATGAAAGCAGGTCTGAGCCTGATTCGAGATGAGATACAAGAAATACTTGCCCCTACTGATCAGAAGCGGTATTTGGCTCTTGATAAGGCATTAGACGGTGTTGAATATTTCGATTGGCGGCTAACCCAGCTTATCGAAAACCTAAACATGATCTCTCAGCTGGAAATGCCCGATCACGCGCTATCGTTTTCCCAGGTGAAACTTGACACGATCGTGGACAATGCCATCATTGAACTTCGTCCCGTTGCTGAAGCCAAGGGGGTCCAATTGAGTTGGTGGGCCATCCCGGAGGATTTTCCTCGCATAACGGCTAATGGGGAGAGCCTGCATTGGGTATTCACGAATCTGGTTGACAACGCGATCAAGTACTGTCATAAGCACGATGAGGTAGACATCAGTTTGGAGGCAAATACTACCAAACGGGTCGTTTACGCTATAGTTCAGGACACAGGACCAGGTATACCAGAAGATGATCTAGATCGTATCTTCGAGAAAGGGTACACAGTTGAAGGACCTAGAGATCGCCGGGCTAAAGGACAAGGTTTAGGTTTATATATCGTCAAACTTATTGCTGAAAAACACGGTGGGCATGTTAGCGCCGAGAGTCAGGTTGGCCACGGAACAAAGTTCACTATCACATTGCCAATACAGCGTCTGTAGCCAGAAATATGCTTTATTCGTAACCTTTCCGAAACATTGGTGGAGAGAATTAAATAAATTGAGCAGTGCTATTGTGGAAATATTTTTGAAGGGAGCACGAGATGGTGATTAGAAGATTTATAAAAACGCTGTGTCAGCCTACGCAAGGGAAAATGCTTGTGGGTTATATTGTGCTGTTAGCAGCAATTTTGTCTTGCGGCAACCTTTCTGTAGAATTTGTGACCCCGACACCTCTTCGTACTACTACAAATACACCCACGCCAACCACAGCACCACCTCCCACAAATACACCCACCCAATCTAGTTCGCCAACACCTGCAAATACATCCACCCCGCTCGCATCTCCAACTCTCACCCATACACCCACACCAGAAGGTTGGGTAAAACACACAGCAGGAAAGATTGAAATCTGGCTGCCCAACAGTTGGGAAGAATGGGAAGTAACTGAAGATACGCTTGCTATTGTGAATGAAGCACTACAAGAAATGACCCCCCAATATGCCGATTTTATGAAGGAAATGCTTGAACAGCCAGAAATGATGGAAGCGTTGAGGATCTTTGCTGTTGATACAGAAGGGGAGGGAGCCAACATGAACATCACTGAGGAAACCTTACCCATCCCGCTGAACATCAATGATTTTGTCTCCATGATGGTACAGGTCTATGAAGAGTTGGGAGCAGAAAACATATCTACCAGAATACTGGAACTAAATGGTATGAAAGCTGCCCAAGCACAATACGACTTGCCAATACAAGTCTCTGGATACGGGACAATTGTCTTTAGGGATGTACAGTATGTTGTACTAAAGGGGCAAAAAGTATATGTTATTTCCTTTACCACTGACCCACAGGAATATCCTACGCTCCTACCCACCATTGAGCAAATCGCTAATAGTTTTAGAATCAATGATTGATGCAGATGATCCATCAAGAGGAATGATTATGAACATCTATCGGTCAAAAAAATCG
>CAZLNX010000477.1:0-4258 GCA_964560795.1 uncultured Anaerolineales bacterium
AAGTCTACCCGACTATCCGTTTCTCACAAAACCTATTTTTGATCAGTATAATTCACCGACGATCTTGACCAGTTCATCATGCGTTCCGCTGGCGATTATCTCACCATGATCCATGATGGCGATATGATCGGAGAGCTCTTGGGCCTCTTCCATATAGTGGGTGGTGTACAGAACGGTCATCCCCTGTCGGTTGAGTTCCATGACCGAATCTAGAATATTCCGCCGGCTTTGGGGGTCAATGCCCACGGTGGGTTCATCCATGATGACGATATCGGGTTCATGCAGCAGGGCAATGCCGATGTTCAAGCGGCGTTTCATGCCGCCTGAATATTTTTCCACGCGGCCCTTTTGACGGTCAGTCAGCCCAACAACGTCCAGGATTTCGGCAACGCGTTTCTTGAGATTGCTGCCTCGCAATCCATACATCTTGCCCCAAAACATCAAATTCTCCCGGGCCGAGAGATCTTCGTACAGTGCGATCTCTTGGGGAACAACACCTAGGGCGGCTTTGGCAGCCAGGGGTTCTTGGGTGACAGAATGGCCCAGGATTGTTGCATCCCCCTGGGAAGGTCTGAGCAACCCAGAGATCATCGAGATGGCGGTGGTTTTTCCAGCGCCATTGGGTCCTAATAAACTGAAAACTTCACCGGCTTTAATCTCAATTTCAACTCCCTTAACGGCATAAACCTCTCCGAAATCTTTGTGAAGGTCATGGGTTTGTATGGCTATCTTTTCGCTCATATTTACTCCTTGAACTGATTTTTATCGTGTGCCTTTCTATACTATACGATCAACATAAAGGTTTGTTTTACAGCCATAAGTTTATCTGTTTCGCTCATAATTTCAATTGGACGTTGTATGATTTTCGATTGGATATTCGTACACTGTACGTAAGTACAATAGAAGTTGGCTCGGGATGAGATAAAATTATATTGCCATGAAAAACATTATTTCAAAAATATCAACCCGTTTTCAGAACAACCCCGAGTTATGGTTTTTTGTCTTTGCAACTTTGGTGTTTGTTATCATGTATATTTGGTCGCTGACTATAACGCCATCGTTGAAGGAACCCATAAGATTCATCCTTTTCACTCTGCTGACAATCGTGCATATTTTATTGCATTGGTCCTTACTAGTTATAGGAGAATCTGACAGGTGGTTTTGGAGATACATAATCATTCAAGGTATATTGGCTCTCTCCATAACCTTTTTGTCTCAGAATATTGGTATGATTTTTGCGCTGTTTATGGCATTGATTGGCGAATCCATTGGGAGTAATTTTCGCAGACTTTGGAAGTTCTTTGCCCTAGTTTATTACAGCGCTCTTTCTTTACTAAGTTACATTTTATTGGAAGGACCGGAACAATCGATTTGGTGGTTCGTCGGCACCCTTCCGATGATCATTTTTGTCGTTCTTTATGTGAGCTTATATACTCGAGAAACGAATGCCCGCACGCAAGCACAAAAGTTGCTTGCTGAGCTCGAAGATGCCAACCACCAGTTGTCAGATTATGCTGCCCAGGTAGAGGTTTTGACTCTAAAGGATGAGCGTCAACGTATGGCGCGTGAGTTGCACGATACATTAGCGCAGGGTTTAGCTGGCCTAATTTTGCAGCTCGAGGCGGCGGATTCGCATATTTCATCGGATCACACCCAAAAGGCTCAAACCATCATTCAGCAAGCTATGGGGCGCGCCCGTACTACTTTGGCAGATGCGCGCCGGGCAATCGGCGATTTACGCGATACCCAATCACCGACAGATCTTGCAGAAGATATCCGCGCAGAAGCTGATCGTTTTACTCACGATACGGGGATTCCTTGCACATTGGATTTCTGTGTTCCTGAAAAGTTATCGAATAGAACTGCAGAAAATGCATTACGCTCTATATCTGAAGGGTTGATCAATATCGCCCGTCATGCAGATGCTACTCAAGCATCTGTGAGTATGAATTGTGATGATCAACATTTGGAAATCTCAATTAATGATAATGGGGTTGGATTTGACCCTGAAGAAAGTGTTGGTCGATCGGGGCACTACGGTTTATTGGGGATGCGCGAACGGGCCCGGATTTCGGGAGGGTCGCTGGTAATTGAGAGCGATTCTTCCCGAGGGACTGCCCTCATATTAGAATTGCCATTGAGCAGCAAAAATGACTGAGTCTGTACGAGTTCTGATCTGTGATGACCACTTGATTGTGCGCGAAGGTCTGCGTTTGATCCTGGAAACCGAGGCTGGTTTTGACCTTGTCGGCGAAGCCTCCGATGGCGCCCAGGCAATCGAGTTGGCTGCGGAACTCAACCCCGATGTGATCCTGATGGATCTGCGCATGCCCGGCATGGATGGACTCACAGCTATCGAGCACTTGCGACAAGATCATCCCGACATTGCCATTGTCATCCTGACTACTTTCAATGAAGATGATTTTATGCGCAAAGGACTGGGATTAGGCGCTCGCGGCTATTTGCTCAAAGATACGGATCGCGGCACTCTATTCAATACGATTCGAGCGGCAGCGCGGGGGGAAACTTTGCTAAAGCCTGAGATCCTTGAAACCTTATTAGGCGGAGACCCGAGAGCGACGAAATCTCCTCCCAGTGATGATATTGATCTGACTGAGCGCGAATTGGAAGTTTTAGAAGCTGTTGCACGTGGTGATCGCAGTAAAGAGATCGCCTACCGCTTGGGAATCACCGAGCGGACGGTTAAAGCCCATCTTTCGAATATCTATAGCAAATTAGGCGTCGACTCTCGCGCAGCGGCCGTCTCTGAAGCCATGCGTCGGGGTTGGTTGGAGAATTAGAAGTGATAGTCACTTTGCAAAGTGACTATCACTTGCATTTTCTATCGCGCTATCGCCCTTTGCGCAACTCCCCACAAGATCAATAGAATAACACCCCCAATTAAGAATGGCGCTGTCGACCCCAGCCATTCGAAAATCGCGCCCATGATAAGGGGCGTAATGGCGTTGGATCCACTCAAAAATGCGGCGGAAATCCCCAATGTGCCGCCGACCTCTTCTGGGCTGACCCGTTGTGTGATCATGCTGTTGATAGATGGCTGAAGTACGCCACCACCAATTGCGATGGGGATCATAGCCACGAACAACCACGCCAAACCTAGCCAGCCATTTTCGTTATCGTCTGGTAGTCCTATTCGAATATCCTGAACGGGGGGTGTTTCACCGGGCAGTTGAGCGCCAGCACTAAGCTCTGCTGTAAGCTCAGCCTTTGAATACCATGGCACAGGAATTTCTGGCGTAATCGAAGAAATTAATAAACCGATGCCGATAACTGATAAGCCCATCATCACCAGCCATCGGTCTCCCTTTTTACGGCTCCATTTGCCGACGAAATATCCCTGCACCATTACAACGATAATTCCGATATACACGAACAAACCAGCATTGCTGGATGCATTCATCCCTAAGCGGTTGAGTGTGAATAGGGCTAATAATTGCTCGAAACCGCCAAAAGCAAACTGTTGAACGAACATCAGCGCCAGCAGGAAACCGATTTCAGGTTTTCGTAGTGCCTCGAAGAGTGCTTTGAAGCCATAGCTCGAAGATGGACCCCCTAATCCGCGTTTTTCGGGTGGATGAGATTCTTCTAACCAGAAATAGGTCAATAAAATGGAGAACAGAGAGAAAGCCGCGGCAACATACGCCACAAGACCATAGTTATTGCCGCTAAGTGCCAGGGTCACAAAGGCAATAATCGGTCCGATGATGAAACCCAGGCCAAAGGCTGCGCCAATTAAACCCAAACCTTGCGTACGGGTTTTTTCTGTGGTGCTGTCGGAGATGACTGCCTGTGCCGTAGCAATGTTAGCGCCGGAGATACCATCAATGATGCGCGAGATGAACAACAGCCATAATGTATTTGCCAATCCGAGAATTATGAAACCAATAAAAGTGCCAATCTGGCTGATGATCAATACCGGGCGGCGGCCAAAACGGTCGGAGAGGCGGCCCAGGATGGGCGCGCCGATGAATTGCATGATTGGGTAGGCAGCGCCCAAGGCACCGATCACGAAAGCATTCGCCCCAAAAGACGTCGCATATAAAGGTAAAAGGGGAATGATGATGGTCAGCCCCAGTAAATCAATCAATACGATAACGAATACGGGCAGGATCTTTTTGAAATCCAGCTTTTCTTCTGCCGCGTTTGCTGCTTCAGGAGTATGTGTTGTCATAATTTGTCGTTCTCTAGGGAGGCGTGCAAAAATAACTTCCCATTTTGAGACGGCTGAACTAATCGG
>CAZLNX010000478.1:0-4240 GCA_964560795.1 uncultured Anaerolineales bacterium
TAATTTAAGAGGGTACAGTTGCTCAGATAGATGGACGAGACTATGGGGGAAACTGGTTGTGGATCCAAATGGAAGATTTTGCTTACCATTGTTGGGTGGCAACCTCTGCGGTGATCGTCACCGGTGATCTTGATCATGTTCCCTATGGACCCATGGACCCGCCGATCAACTCGTCTGTGCCGTCTGCAACAGGCGTCGGGGCAACAAGGGATGGGAATAAGGTGATCATTGCTTGGAATGCCGCGCCTCCTGCGGTCGATTTGCATTACCTGATCAAAGCCAATATCTGTAACGGTACAAATGTTTTCGAGTGGGTGGATGTGACCACGAGAACGTCCTATACTTTGCAGGACAAATCTGGCTGCTCAGGATCATCTTCGGGGAAGGTTTACGTAGTCAACAAGCTTGGTTACTCTTCACCCGTTCCGGTGCCTTGGCCCTAACAATTGCGCGTCTCAGTGGATAAACAACAATGTCCACAACTCATTAGGGATTATTTCGGCGCTGCCATGAAAATTCAAATCTTGCATAGATCAGGCCAGTAGGCTATTATTCCCCTTTGGTTTCCCTGATGATGATCTCTATATCTATTCTGCTGCTTTTCATAATCCCCATCATTATTTTGATCGTGGAGCGCTTCGAGGTGAGAGCCGGCTATCTGTGGCTTCTCGCCATGCTTGGCGCGGCGACTGCCTGGTTGATGATTCTATTTTCACGGTCACCAGAACCATTGACCATCACTCTGATGCTATGGAAACCTGAATATCTGTTCTCTGCTTCCCCAGCATTGTTGTTGGATGAAATATCCTGGACATTTGGAGCTGCATTGGCAGTTTTCCCTCTCGCCGTTTTGCTGATTGATGTCGTTCAATTTGCTGATGTTGATCCCACCGGATGGGCAACCAGCTTGGCAATGACGGGATTGGGCTTGCTGGCCGTATTTGCAGAAAACCCTATCACTCTCATGTTGGCGTGGGCTGTGATGGATATGTCTGAAACGCTCATGCTTCTCCTCAGGGTATCCACGAGTGGACAGCGTGAGCGCGTTGTTGTGGCATTATCTGTGCGTTTGAGCGGGATTTTCTTAATTGTGATTGCCATACAACAAGCGATATCCCTAGGCAATGCTTTTAGTTTTGATTCAATTCCACCAGAAGTAAGCGGGTTATTACTCTTAGCAGCCGGTCTTCGCCTGGGTGTTTTGCCGCCACACCAGCCATTCTTCCAAGAGCCTCCTTTGCGTAGGGGTCTGGGCACGATAGTGCGTTTGGTGCCGGTTGCCAGTAGTTTGGTAATTTTAGCGCGTCTTGCACAGGTGGGAGTTCCTTTATCGTGGCAGCCCTATTTGCTCGCAGTTGCGGTGATTTCTGCTTTGTATGGCGCTTATGCATGGGTTCAAGCCCCGAATGAACTTGATGGACGCCCTTTTTGGATTTTGGGGATGGCGACCATCGCGCTTGTTTCAACAATTTTCCGACTTCCAACAGCCAGCATTGCATGGGGTTTGGCGTTGCTAATGTCTGGAGGTGTTCTATTCTTGACATCAAATCGAACCCGATTTGTGTCCCTTTTGTCGCTTGTAGGGATTCTGGGTGCTTCAGCATTCCCCTTCACACCTGCCTGGGCAGGGGGGCAGCTGTATAACAACGTAGGAATCATGTTGCTGCTCGTTTTTGTCTTGGCTCATGCGATGTTAGTATTAGGATATGTCCGCCACGTAATGCAGCATACACCTTCCTTAGAAGATGTCGAATCTTGGATGTTGATTGTTTACCCCTTAGGGTTACTATTATTGATAATGACCCATTGGGGAATTGCCTGGTCCCAAGGCTTGGCGAGCCAGCCTGGAATTTCAGTTTTATCATTTGGATGGTGGGGCGGGGTGACCGCTATTGGCGTTGTAGCTGTTATTATGTTTTTACGGCGCAGGGAGATTTCACTACCATCATCGGTATCAACTTCGCTGGGGAATCTGCTATCACTGGAATGGATTTACCGAATATTGTGGTGGCTTTTCCGAACCCTGAGCCAGACCTTCTCCGCAATTTCACAGATACTCGAAGGCGAAGGTGGAATTCTGTGGTCGATATTGATGCTGATTCTTTTGATTTCTCTGGTAGTTCAACAGAGTGGTGGATAAGGTATGAGTTTAACTGCATTTGCACCATTCGCTGCTGCCTGGGTTGGTATAACGGGGTTAATTCTGCTTATTAGCCGTGATTGGCGGGTCAGCTTGAGCGCCCTGGGAGCGCAGTATGTCGGTGTCTTTTTATTGGTTTCTCTCGTTTGGCCGATTGAATTTGCCGTTATCAAACTTGTCTCTGGATGGATATCTGCTGCTGTGTTGGGTATGGGGTTAGTCGATCTGTCTAAGGCATGGGTAGATGAATTAGGCCGTTGGATGAGCGGAACACTGTTCCGAGTATTCATTGCTGGGTTTGTGGCTTTCCTGGCTTTTGTATTGACCCCTACAGTTTCGCAATGGGTTTTGCGTGCATCCGATGCCCAAATCTTCGGAGCTTTAGTATTGGTAGGATTGGGTGTTTTCCACCTGGGGTTGACCGTTCAGCCAATTCGCATTGTGATTGGATTGCTAACTTTGTTATCTGGTTTTGAGATAATCTACGCAACTATGGAGACATCATTGCTTGTAAATGGGTTGTTGGCTGTAGTTACTATGGGGTTGGCGCTCACAGGTTCTTATCTGAATGCCGCTGCAAGTACGGGGGTAGAAGAGTGAGTTCGCCAATTATATGGATTGTGCTTCCTGGCTTGGTAGCTCTGATGCTGGTTTTTCTCTATCGCTACCAGATAATATCTTCAATTATAGCGATCACGTTCTCTTTGACACTGGCTGGATTGGCCTGGGGACTCCGAATTGGGGAAGTAATTACACTTGGGTCTTGGGCTTTCATTATTCAGGATCAACTGACAATTGCAGGGCGGAGTTTTGTGATCTCAGATTTAGTTCTTCCCCAAATTGCACTGTTTTATCTCTCCCTTGCCTTTTGGTATATCGGAGCGTTGGTCATATCCAAGCCGCCCTTATTCACTTCATTAGGTTTGGCAAGCGTTGCGATATTGATTTCCGCATTATCTGTACAACCAATCTTATTTGCTGCCTTATTATTGGAAGTCGCTATTTTACTCTTTGTGTTTATGCTTACCCCCATGGGAGAAGTTGTAAACAGAGGAACATTGCGATTTCTAACATATCAGACCTTGGGTGTGCCTTTTATTTTGTTAGCTGGTTGGTTCTTGAGTGGTATTGAGCTTCAAGCTGGGAATACACAGGATATTGTCCGCGCAGCGGTTTTCTTAGGGCTTGGATTTTCCTTCCATCTCGGAATTTTCCCACTGCATAGCTGGATCCCCATGTTGACTGAGTCTGCTCACCCTTATGTAACAACTTTTGTGGTTACAACATTTCTGAGTGTTGGAATATTGTTCCCAGTGGGATTTATGCAGCGATACCCTTCGCTTTATGAAAATGTCAACTTGTTGGAAATCTTGCGAATGCTTGGTGTATTGATGGTTCTCGTCGGTGGTTTTTGGGCAGCATTTCAACGCAATCTTGGCCGTTTATTGGGATTTGCGATGATCGTTGAGATTGGACGGACATTTTTAGCAATAAGTCTTCCTGAGGGAGATCAACTTCTCTTTGGTTTGTATTTTCCTCGAACTCTCTCTTTTGGTGTTTGGGCATTGTGCTTAACCATATTGAGATCGCAGGTTGAAGATTTGAGATTCTATACCGTACAAGGATATGGACGAATTTATTGGGTAGCGGCAACTGGAATCGTTATAGCGAATTTTTCTTTAGTTGGGATCCCGATATTGGCAGGATTCCCAATTTATTCAATTCTATGGGACCAATTAGCTGCATACGGAATTTGGTTCAGTTTGGCAGCAATCGTCGGAAGCGCCGGCCTGATGGTAGGGGGAATACGATCATTAGCAGTATTAGTTATGGGATCAGATGAGCTTGAAATTGCAGAAGGGCAAGGAGAGGGCTTTTTCCCAAGTATTTTGATCATGATGGGGGTGAGCGCAATTTTCATTGTGGGACTCTTCCCACAATGGTTCTTACCGGTGCTGACATCGCTTACTGCGAATTTTGGGGCGGCAGCGCCTTGATGTCATCGGTAATGCGTGTTCGTGCTATAATTTTTTAGCTTTATTGATGGCTTTGGTGCATAAATCGAGATTTAGGCACATTTTGAATGAATGTTCCAGCAAG
>CAZLNX010000479.1:0-4234 GCA_964560795.1 uncultured Anaerolineales bacterium
CTGTTTGGTACCAAACAGTGCGCCAAGGGATGTTTACTTCTTCGGGGTTTAGACCCGCATAAAGGGCAAAGAATTCATCATACGCCGCGGCAGCCCCGGCGTAGTCATCGAGATACACCAGATTAGTGCCCCGATTGAACCAGGCAAAGGCTTTCTCGCGACCTTCCTTGGCGAAAATCTCATCAGAGGCTTTTTGAGCGGCGTACTGATAATTATAGGTTTCATCAGCGTGGGGACCGAGGATGTCCATGACTTCTGCTTCGCGCGCTGGGTAATAAATCACGATATACGTATCGTTAAAGTGCCCCCAATACTTCTCCATATCCTCATAAGAGACTGGCAGATTCGCCATGATATAAGAATCCTGAGCCAGGAACACTTCTCGAGAGTCATCATACGCATTGATGACCTCGTAATGTCCCATCCAGCCTTCAAACCCTGCACCCTCGAATCCCTTTTCGACAATCACAGGGAAACCAGCGGCAATGAAGCGTTTCAATAAATCCAGGTCGCCGCCCACACGCCACAGGGCATTGAACTCGGTCTCTTCGTTGACAAATGCCACCATCTCATAGGGCATGACGTTCTTATCACGTTGGTTGGGCTTCAAGTAAGCCGCCGTGTCGCGTTGATCGCCATTCCATTTCCAATACGAAAGCGCCATGGAGAGATTGGCTGGGCCGCAATTATTCCAATTCTGGAATTCATGCGTGATGCCCCCGAGGTTAACCTTGTCCGGAATGGGTGTCGACGTGATCGTTGGCGTAGGAGAAGGCAACGGCGTTTCCGTTGGTCCGGGTTCGGTCGGTGTCAGCGTGGGTGGAATAGGCGTGGGGCTGGGTTCGATCGTTGGGATCGGTGTTTGCTCACTCTCACCTTCGGGAATAAAGAGTGCTTCTTCAGGGGGATTGAGGGCATATTTGATCTCAGCCTTCAAAGCATCAATGCGCCAGGCCAGGCGCTCATTAATCGGTGGGTAGCTATAAAGCAACGCCGCCACCAATACTAAAGCCGGAACCACAAACAGCGCTATCAACAGTCGTTTTCTTTGCATAGTTCGGCATTATATCGCGAAAGCATCTTGACATCTTTAGAGGAATATGTATAATCACAACAGACTAGTTTGTACTACAAACCAATATACGGCGCAGACTTACTTTAGGAGTATCACCATGTCAATAAACCTCGACTTGAAAGAAATCGAACGCAGAGCCAATTATGCCGCCTTCCAGGACGGCCTGACCGAAATTTTCATGGGCTTGTTTTTGTTCTTCTACGGCGGTTCATTGGCAACAAGATCTTTGCCTGCTGGGGTTGTTTTCATTCTCGCGACTGTTTTCTTCGGAAAATCTATGCTCGAACGGATCAAGAAGCGCTATATCTACCCCCGTACAGGCTACGTCAAATTGCCTGAAGATCCTCACGCTACCGGCAAGGGGATCGCCATGTCTGCAGTGGTAATGATCGTTGCGTTGTTGGGCGCAATGGCCATCTCTATGGCTATCATGGGTCAAGAACTTGGACTGAATTTCTTCCTGACCTATATCGTTCCACCTGCTAGCGGATTTATGCTGGCCATCGGTCCATATTGGTTAGGGCAGACCTATGGTCTCAGGCGTGGCTATGTTTGGGCTGTGCTTTTCGTGTTGGGGGGAATTGCCATACCGGTGTTCAACATTGCTTCTGGCTACGAAGCTGTGGGGCTGCTGTGCACAGTTATAGGATTGATTACATTAGTGACTGGCAGTTTCATGTTCGTTCAATTCATCCGCAGAAACCCCCCGCAAAACCTCGATGTTGACAGGGTGCCCTATGCCTGATCCTGCCAACGAGGGATTACAACCCCTCACCGAGATTGACAAACTGATCCACGAACCGGCCCGTTTGATGATCCTGGCGACCCTGCACGTGGTCGAGAGCGCCGACTTCCTCTTCGTCGAACGCCAGACGGGCTTGACACGCGGTAATCTCTCCTCGCATATGAGCAAACTTGAAAACGCTGGCTATATCGATATCACCAAAGAGTTCGTCGAAAAAATCCCCCGAACATTGTTACGGATTACGGACGAAGGCCGTAAAGCATTGCTAGATTACACTACCAAGATGAAATCTGTATTATCAGAATTAAGTGAGGAAAAGTGATATGGATCAAGCTAAGAGATTTTTGCGTTGGAGTTCCCTGCCTGGCGTACTCATTGGTGTCCTGGTTACTCTTAATTTTCAGCCACCATTAATTGGGATCGCTTTAGGCGCAATTATGGCTACGATTTTTTTGGGTAAAAATCCCTGGCGTGAATATACCTTTCATGGCCTTTTGGTAGGAGCAGTTATTGGAGTAGTTGCCGCCCTTATTCAAATGCCAGGCGAACTTGCCAGCAGCGGTAAATCAGGATTTCAATTCTATGACTCGCTACTCTTGTATCTGATCTTTGGGTTGGTTGGAGGAGGTATCGTAGGATACTTTAGCGGAGCTATTTCTAAGTCAATTATGAACCTCAGAAATTAAAGTAATCACATACCGCCGCGCCAGTTGAACTGTTCTACAATTTTGCATCTTGGTAAAAGCGTATCAAAGGGCGTAGCATAGCCCTTTGGGAAGTAATATCTAGATTCTTGCTACGTTTTTTGGCCCGAGATGATGATATGCTGGTTCACAAATGCTGCTGTTTGGGTATCGATATTATCAGCCTGAAGCCACTCTGCCGCGATTTTCGGGGCTGATTTCAGCATACGCCTTAACTTATCAATGACAATTTGTGAACATCCTTGACGTTCTGCCCAAGGTACAAGGCTATGCTTTTTAATAATCGATTCGGTGTGCTCAACAACTAGGCCGGCGTCTTCGAACATTTTCACCCACTCACTGTGATTGAAAGACCAATTATGACTGGGATCGCGCAGGCGTTCGAAGTCGTTTACATAGCGTGCCGATGTCTCATCTTCGGGCATCAACTGATCTTGAACCAGAAGCAATCCACCGGGCTTTAGTGTGCGTCTCGCCTCCCTGACGAAGCGAGCACAATTCGGGAAATGATGGGGGGCAATTCGACAAGTTACCAGGTCAAAGAATCCTTCTACAAGAGGTAGGTCTTCTGCATCGGCGGCAAGGAATTGTGCATTGGCAATGCATTGATCTGTGATGAATTCTAGCGCTGCATTCAACATCTTCGGGGTAATATCGGACGCAACAACTCTGCTTACATAGGGGGCAAATGTAAGGGCGGTATGCCCACCCCCAGTGGCGATATCTAAGACAATCCAATCAGATTTCGGCTGAGCAATATCGAGCAAACGCTCCAACCCAAAGCCCTTGGCATGCGTTCGGCTGGTGACATAATCTTTCGCAAACCGACCAAAACGTTCTTGGGAAAGTGATTTCGAGCCAGCGAGAGTTTTCCGCTCATCCGCTGGTCGTTTCCCATTTTTCTTCATTTAAAATTCACCATCACTAAGCCAGCGATGCACACCACAATACCTGCATAATTCATCGCCGATAGTTTCTCACTGAATAACATGATCCCGACAGGCACTAACAATACTGTAACCGCGGCATTGACAACTATCGCTGCGATGCTGATATTCCATCCAGCACGATATACAAGAATGAAACCTACTTCCAGACCTACCAAGGCGAATGCCAGGCCGACACTGGCCCAGTTTAGTTGTTTCAGACCTTCAATGACACCGGTTTTGAGTGGGATGAAGAACAATAAGACCACACACAATACAATGGCGGTCAAATAGGTCACAATCAGTGAGAGGGCAGGATTGGCATCCACGGGTGTGAACTTGATGGTAATGTGATAGAGCATCGTTGAGAAAACTGCGATCAGGATGGATGAATAGAAGAGAGACATAATATTACCTTTCTAGGGATTATTTTTCGATTGAAGCAAAAGGAAGTAAAGGGGAATCACTGGCGCAAATAGTATCAGCATCAATCCATACGCCAGAGGATGAGATGACCAGGCACCATTGGGGAATGTCCCCACTGCAAAGAGCACAGCTGAAGTCATGGCAATAGTCATAGAAATAATACCGATAAGGGGCTGAGAATTCTTTCTAAAGATAGCCTGGTAAACAAAGCCCAAAGCCAAAATAATTGACACTGTGTCTACAACACCCATACCCACTAAGAAGGGTATCGCCTGGTGTGACCAACCTCCAGGAGGCGAGGGTGCTGGGAAGGGCATCTCGCCGGTTTGAAGAAGGATCATCCCTGCTCGCAGCAATG
>CAZLNX010000480.1:0-4179 GCA_964560795.1 uncultured Anaerolineales bacterium
ATTTGTCAACCAGTTTTTTCTCTTTTTATCGTGCGAAATGAGCCATGCCAAATTTCATCACCGTGGCTTTATCTAAATTGAAATCATCCAGGTAGGCCACATACGGTGTGCCCCCGCTGTCCAGCGCCAGGGATGTGTACTTTGCAGGGTTAGTAGAGAAGCCCGCCGTGCCAACGTTTACCCAATTTCCACCATAATATTTCATCACCGTGGCATGGCCTGAATTGCCCATATCCCGGAAGGCAACGTAAGGCGTGTTCTGGCTGTCCAGCGCCAGGGAAGTGTATTGCGCCTCTCCGGCAGAAAAGCCCGCCGTGCCGACGTTTGCCCAGGCGGCGGCAGCCAGGGCAACAGCCGCTGTGAGCAGCAAGAGCGTGCAGGCGATAAAGGCGGCGGTCAGGCTTTTGCGGAGTTCAGCTTGTGAACGGGGTTGGCGAACGGGTGAACTGAGCTGTGGCATGGTGGTATCCTTCCCAGGTTGGCAGTGATGGTAGCTCTCAAAAGTATAGCCTATTTTGCGCATAAGGAAAATAACATCTTTTTATTGTGACATTCTTTGTCCTAATTCGCGAATACAAAATGAGATAGATGAAGAGACACTATTCAACACCAGCGTTCTGATCGCGCAAAGATGGGGTTCCTGTATTACAATATCACCCCATAAGCATGAAGTCTTGGAGACAGCTATGAAAACGATCCTGACTCGCTCACTTCTAGATCAGCATAAAGATGCGGCCGAGGAATCGCCATTCCAATTTGTTAAACCCCGTGAGACGATTGAAGTTCATTTACCTGATAAACGCGTCATCACAGGTCCGCGAGGGGCAATAACAGGGGAATTTCTTGTAGCGCTAGAAGATGAACTCGAAGCCCCTATTGTTGGGGCTGTGGTCAACGGAAAATTACGCGAACTGACCTTCCCGCTGGAAATTGACTCGCAGGTACGCCCAATCACTATGCATGAAGCCGATGGGATGCGTTTTTACAGGCGCTCGCTAACCTTCTTGCTTGAGACTGCTTTTCATCACCTATTTCCCAAAGCCATTCTAGCCATCGATCATTCTGTCGCTTCAGGTGGTTATTTCTGTCAGGTTTTTAACAGCCCCTCCCTTTCGCCATCTGACCTCACTTCACTCGAAGCACATATGCGAAAGTTAGTTGACGAGGACCTGCCCTTTATCCGTGAAAAAGTTCCTTTGGATGAAGCGATCGCCTATTTCAAGAAGAAAGGCTACAAAGATAAAATCAGCTTACTGGAACACCGTCACAAAGAATATCTCATCCTGTATAGCATGGGAGATCACCGTGATTACCACCATGGGTATATGGTGCCGTCTTCGGGATATTTGCGTTGGTTCAAAATGGCTCCTTTGGGCGATGGCTTTGTGATGCAGTTTCCACGCCGACATGCGCCCACAGAAGTTCTGCCACTTCCTGATTATCGAACGCTCCTCAATACGTTCCGCCAGTATGGTGATTGGTTGCAGCGCCTGAGAATAGATAATGTTGGGATGCTGAATCAGGCCATCACAGGGAAGCGCAGCCGGGAAGTCATCCTTATTTCCGAAGCACTGCACGAGGGGCGTATCTCTGAGGTCGCCAGTCAAATCGCCCAGCGGATCAACGAGGTGCGCGTGGTGCTTATCGCGGGTCCATCATCATCAGGCAAAACAACCTTCTCCAAACGTCTCACCATACAGCTGCTTGCCAGAGGTATCTCACCCTTCCCGCTTGAAATGGATAAGTATTTCGTCGATCGCGAGCTAACGCCTCTTGATGAAAATGGCGAATTTAATTTCGAGACTATCAAGGCTGTCAACACCAAGAGATTGGATAAAGACATCCAGGGTTTGATCGCTGGAGAGAGGGTTCAACTGGCACACTATGATTTCAAATCAGGGAAGAGTTCTGACGGTGAAGTTGTACAACTCCGACCCGGGCAAATCATCATTCTTGAGGGTATCCACGGATTGAACCCGGAACTGATCCCCAACATTCCATCTGAACAGACCTTCCGCATATACGCATCTGCACTGACCCAACTCAACCTGGATTGGCACAACCGTGTGTCCACTACCGACACGCGCCTGATCCGACGCATTGTGCGCGATTCGCGCGAGCGCGGCTATTCGGCGCAAGATACCATTGCGCGCTGGGAATCTGTGCGGCGCGGCGAGAAGCGCTATATCTTCCCCTTCCAAGACAACGCCGACGTGATGTTCAACTCGGCCCTGGTATATGAATTGGCTGCCCTAAAACCCCTGGCCGTTCCTGAATTGAGACAGGTCTCCTTTGGCACACCTGAACATGTCGAGGCAAAGCGGCTGTTAACGCTTCTGGAATGGTTTTTGCCCATTGATGTGAACGTGATCCCCGACAACTCGCTGCTCAGGGAATTTATTGGTACTTCAATCTTAAAAGGATTAAAGATTTGGGATTAATTGCTCGATGAACTGGGATAACAAAATTATGCGCACCGTCAGGTGCCGCAATCCACAAAATATTGGTACGTTAGCAGGTTTGCTCACCGCCATCGCCGAGAGTGGTGGTTTTGTTGGTTCCATTCGAACCATCTCCGAGGGCTACCAGGCCGTGGTGCGTGATATCGCCATCTATGCCGAAGATAACGACCAGATTAATGAAATTGTTGCCGCCATGGAGGCTAATCCCGGCACTCGCGTCCTGGCCGTGCGCGACGAAGTCCTGGAGTTACATCAGCAAGGCAAGATCGCTATCCGCAGCCGCTATCAGATCGATGATCTATACACCATGCGCAGGGTTTATACACCCGGCGTCGCAGAAGTTTGTCTCAAGATCGCAGAAGATCCTTCCCTGGCGCGTTCTTATACCGCGATCAGCCATCTGATCGCCATTGTCACGGATGGAACCGCGATCTTAGGCCTGGGAGATATTGGTCCCACCGCAGGGATGCCGGTGATGGAAGGCAAAGCCATGCTGATGGAATCGCTGGTTGGCTTATCTGGTGTGCCCATTTTGCTCGATACCAAAGATGTTGATCAAATTGTTGAGACGGTTGCCAATATTGCCCCCACCTTTGCCGCCATTCAACTGGAAGATATCTCCGCACCGCGCTGCTTTGAGATCGAAGCACGGCTGCAAGAGCGACTGGATATCCCCGTAATGCACGATGACCAACATGGCACCGCCGTCGTGACCACCGCGGCGGTATCCAATGCTTGCCGCCGGTCCAACATTGATATAAAAAACACTACGATAGGACAGATCGGGTTGGGTGCTGCTGGGCTGGCCACCAGCAATATGCTGATGTCGTATACGGGCAATGCGGTGCTGGGTGCCGATCTCTCCCAGGATGCCTTAGCCCGATTTGCTGATTGTGGCGGAAAGGCATCTACGCTGGATGAAATCATGCAGAACGCCGATGTGGTCATTGCCACCACTGGCGTTCCCGGCCTGATCAAACCACAAATGGTACGTAATGGGCAGATCATTTTCGCCCTCTCGAACCCAGTCCCGGAGATCGAGCCGGATGAAGCTATTAAAGCCGGGGCGATTTTTGCCGCCGATGGGAAATCGATCAACAATGTGCTGGGATTTCCTGGTATTCTACGCGGAGCCGTGGATACGCAAGCCCCCTACATCAGTCACAATATGTATCTGGCGGCGGCAGAGACGATTGCCAGTATGGCCTCGGAAGGCGAACTTGTCCCCAATGCCTTGGACAAAGAAGTGCACCAGGCCGTCGCTCGTGCTGTGGCGGAGCAAGCAATTCAAGCGGGTATCTCGCGCTCGGAGTTTGTGGCATACGTTGATGAATAATATGCTCACTTGTGGAACACTTCATCTACTCCCTTTTCTATAAGGGAGTTTTATTTTTAACGTATCGATGAAAAACTCAAGTCGCTTTGTGAATCCGGGCGTATTTCAGTTTGGGGTTGAGATTTCAAATATTGTCCAGATATAGACTGAACAGGTAGAAAATTTGTCATTCAGAACGAAGCTTAGCGGAGTGAGGAATCCCTGATCATCAACTTGAAATTTATACACGCTCTTTATCAGGGATTCCTCACCCCTTGCCACGGCACGCCTTCGGCGCTGGGGTTCGGAATGACATTTTAAGATTTATCCGGAGTCTACTTTTACCTGAGGAGGCGTGCAAAAATAACTTCCCATTTTGAGACGGCTGAACTAATCGGGGTG
>CAZLNX010000481.1:0-4170 GCA_964560795.1 uncultured Anaerolineales bacterium
TTGTGTTTGTTTTTCGTTAGCCCTTTATTTGATTTTCATGGCTTGGTAGTTACATAAATCCAAAGTAACTTTTTCCACATAATATTCTCCTTTGTTTCTCTAAACGAATTGAAATAATTTTATCTCATTGCCCTAATTCAGTATATTTGAAATTTATATCTCTCTGCTCCGCGGGGACCTGATATCCACCACATTCGAATGGATAGGCCAGCACGCCGTTTGGGAAGTTCTGGTCTGGATTGTAGCATTTCCAATAGAAGAAAGATCCCGGCTGCACCCAGTGCAAGTGTTTGTCTCCCAAGCGCACAAGCGAATTTTTAGTTTCATGGGGTACTTTGAAGCGGAAAGGCGCCATGGAATGGTCTCCCACGCTGCCAGCGTAACCGATAATCTCGCCACGTTGAACTGAGTGCCCTAACATGGCCTCACAGGGTTTAGCAATGGCATTATCCGGAGAATTGAATTCATCAAACTCAAAGAAGAGTGCTCCCTGACTCTGGTGGGTGCCAATCCATTTTTCTGTTTCTGCACAATATGAGTTTTGGTTATGCCCGGGGAGTAACGGCGAGCTGTATAAGTGGTAAGTGCAAATGATCATTCCGGGCCAATCTGCGCTGACTGATTCGAAGCATAATTCAAGATCATTGTAAGGAGCGAAATATTCTCCATCTTCGTTCAGGCGGTATTCAGCATTCCTATTGCTGAATCCGATGAACACCATATCAATGGGAGCAAGCACTGGCGCCCCGTGATCGAGTTCAAATTCCATACTGGTTTTATTGGGATAAGGCGGCCAGCCAGGTTGGCCACCTTCTTTGGGACCTAATGTGATGATGTTCGGATCAGCACCAGTGCCATAGATATGGGTGTGGGTGTTGATATCCTCCATAGTGGAAGGTGGTGATGTGATTGCCGATGCACTTGCTGATGGAAATCCTTGCTCAGTTGACGGATCAGAAACCGAGGTGCATCCCACTAAAAATACCAAGAAGACAATCGTTAATGTTTTCATGATTTCAAGTAGTCCTCAAATTTTTCCAATGCTTCACCAAAAGCGCGACGGCCAAACCCCATGCGGGTGTGTTGGTCATCGCAGCCCAGGGTCACGGCTGGTTGGATTAAAATGCCAGCCTGTTCTGCCAGTTGAGTAGCAAATTTAGTCACCGAAGGTACATGCATGCCGACCAGGGCAGTTGATCCAGCTGTGGGTCTTCGCCAGGTGAAAAGCTCAGGCCAACGCTGAAAAAACTCTTCCACGATTTGTAAGTTGTGCTCAATTTGGCTGATGCTCCGCTTGCGCAGTTGATGGCGTACTTTCCAGGCTGCCATGGCCAAAAACTCCGAGGGAGCCGGGGGGCAAATGCTGGTATAAAACTTCCAGTTGACAATATTCTCCCTGAGTTCTTCATCGTGAACGATTAGCCAACCTGTGCGCAAGCCCGGCAAGCCATACGTTTTGGACAAACCCGAGAGCACTATGGCGCGGTTTGTCAGTTCGGCAGCAGATTTGATTGCGGGGGTGCCAGAATGAAACAAGCCAAAATACATTTCATCACAGAATAAGATCAGGTTATTTTGTTCAACAATATCAACCAGCTGATCCAATTGTTCCTGGGTAGGAAGGTATCCGGTGGGATTGTGCGGGAAATTGACCACGATCATTTTCGTTTTTGGAGAGATCAATGGAGTTAACTGGTCGAAGTTGAGTTCCCAATGCAATTCTCCGGGAACAAATTCCCACCTTTTCGTATTGCCAGAACCAATCACGTGCTCGAACATATTAATCAGGGCATCATATGCGGGTGTCAAAACGATGACTTCATCACCAGGGTTTAACGCTGCGCGTGCCACTAAATATATTCCCTCTACTGGAGTCCCCAGCATGATAACTTCATCTACATTTATTCCCTGATATGCTATCGCAATGCTCTCCCTTAATTGTGGATTACCTGAAGATTCGGTATAGCCTAAAGAAAGATGACCAAACTTTTCTATTGGGACGCCTGCCATTTGCAGTAATTCATCTACTGTAATTGTCTCACAATCAGAATTGCATAACTGATAGGGGGTGTTGAATTCGTATTTTGCGTAGAAATGTTCGGTTGCGAATGGTGTGATTTCCATGAAGTTTACCTATGGGCAAGGATTTTCGCGGATGAATTGCGAGTACGCTTCATACGCTGGCAATGGCTCAAGATCATTGGTCACGATGCCAAGTCCATCTTGCCATGTATTGCCAGTGTTTGTGGCACGAAGGTTGTACCATATTACTACGTCAGCGAGTTCATTTTCAAAGAGAAAGGCAAGAGAATCGGTTAAGAAACTCGCTTGTACATCTTCGGAGTAGACATCCCGAGTTACGCCATATTCTGTAATCCAAATGGGGATATGGCTGTCCCCATGAGAATCGAGAACCGATCGAATTCCTTCCAGTTGGGAACGAGTGTGCGCGAATGCGCCTCTTTGATCGTTTGGGCCTACATTATACGGATGACGACTTAGCACATCAAAATGTCCTTTGGCGCCGTGTTCATACATGTTTTCCAAAAATAACTCTGGCGCGACCCAGGTGAATTGGGATTGATATTGACTTTCGTCGTTTGCCAGCGAACCGGCAATTACCACTGCGTTGGGATCAGCATATTTTGCTGCATAATATGCTCGTTTGAGCATCTCTGAATAAATAATTGGATCAGGGTTGCGGAAGTATTTATTGAGATTGGGTTCATTCCAAATTTCCCAATAGCGAACGTCAGAATTATATCTTTCGACGACACGATACACAAAATCAGCATAATCTTGTGGATTTTGTGGAGGCGCAAAACCCCAATCCGTCCAGTCAGTGCTATGCGTGTCTCCCGATGATGCCCACTTGGGGGTCAGACCCAGAATGGCGACAACTTCGAGCCCAGCATCTTTGAGCACATGGGTCACTTCATCATAATCACCCCACACAAAATCATTGCTTCTTTCTGGTTCAATATTCGTCCAGGGGTAGTCTAAACGAACAGCCTGGATACCTGCATTGGCGATCAGATTTGATCCCTTTACTCTTTCATCATCTGATAAATATAAGCCGAAAGGCTTATTCAGATGATCTACAATCCCGTAGCACCAGTCGGGATATTCGGGCTCTCCGATGACAACGATTCTTTGATCACGCAAAATTACTTGGCCGGTTTCATCCTTTACTGCGAGACTGACAAAATATTCTCCTGATGATTCGTATACAAATGGAGCTGGGTTTTGGTCGCTGCTATCTATGGTTCCATCGTCGTCAAAATCCCACGAGATAGATAATGCCCCTTTGCCACCATCAACCTCTGAGCGGAAGGTAACAGAAAAGGGCGGATGTCCAGCAAGTAATTGAAATCCTTCTTCTCGGGCTTGTTCAAGATTTGGATAAATTGATACGGATAATGGAATGGGGGTTTCTGTTGGAAAAGGTGTGGGTGTAGCGGATAATGTAACCACAGATTCGGTATCTATAATTATCTCATCTGTATGCAAAATAAGGGGTGAATACTCAGTTGCTATTGGTTCAACAGGTAAACATGCCCCAAACAGAAATAGTACACCTAAGGAAAGGACAATAGATATTATTTTGAGCATGAAGTGCACCCTCGATACCAGTAATCCCTCTAGACGATATCAGTATATCGATTTATTTTGTCGATGGCAACACTATTCCGCTAAAATGAAACGCCATCTGTGCAGGTGGCATTGTGTGAAGTTACATCGCTTGATATCCAATCTTCAAACGAAAGGATGAGTTGGGGAACATTTCAGGATTTCCCTAGCTGTTCGAGAATATAGTTTGCGGCGCTGCTCGTCCAATTTTCGGACGCGGGAGCTTCTGACAGAAAGCTCGCTAATTTTGTTGGCGTTGTGAAATCACCTAACCGACCAATTACAAAGGCCGCGTACCATCCGGGCCATTGTTTGTCGTGTTCGCCTTTCAGTGCATTCATTTCAAATTCGTGATGGGCATTCCAGGCCGCTTGAAGTACTGCATCCAGTTCTTCTGCTGTCAGTTGAGTAGACATATTATTTCTCCTTAGCGAATCTCGGAAGCGATCTTTTGCTTGGCTCAGAGCGTGTCTTTAAACACATTTATTTGTGCTACGTGCTCGCGTTTGTGGGCGTAATTTGTGTACACAATGAAATCAT
>CAZLNX010000482.1:0-4169 GCA_964560795.1 uncultured Anaerolineales bacterium
ATACCACCCAGGTGGTGCAGGATAAAGACCCTACCGTGCCATACCTATCCGAAGCTATGTCCGCTGCTCGTGGTGCCTTGATGCGTTCCCCGGCTTGGGATTATCTCACCGCTGAGCGCGGCGTCCAGCCCAACACTTCGCTTGTATACGGGTTGGGCTACGGTCTACCACGGCCTAAGGTTTGCAAGAAGACCTTCTGCATGGCTAAAGAAAGCAGCCTGGCAACGGACAACGGCTGGTGGCTGTGGGCGGAAGGCATTGTCTACGCCGAACCCCCGACAAGCCCGGTTACCATCCAGGTGCGCCACTTGCGTGAGAAAGCGCCGATGAAGTACCAGACCTGGGGACGCTTACTGCAGCCCATGGGCGCCTGGCGTTGCAAACCGCACACTAAGATGGTCGTTGTGGTGGAAGGCATGGTTGACATGCTCATCATGGCCCAGGCTCTGCAGCACCGGGGGATGGACGATGTCCGGGTGGTCTACACCGCTGGAGCCACGCCGGCATACACCATGCTGGCGTGGTTCACCCAGCACCCGGAGTTTGACTACCTGCTGGTGCCTGATCCTGACGATGCTGGATACGATTGGATCGAACCCGTGTCTCAGGCCATCCGTAAGGGAGAGGGTAAATACGAAGTGCGCTTTCCCCCAGGTGACCTGGATCCGGATGAAGCCGTCCTTTCCGGGTGGTGGCCGGCAGAATTGGCGTAGCGAATCCAGAAGGGATGAAGTATTTGCTACAGCTTCAATCAATACAAAAAGAATCCTGGCAGGGAGGCGCAGCTGAGCTGAGATAGAAAGCGTTGTTGCCCGCCTCTCTGCGCAAATGAACAGGAAATGCAATCAGAATAACCACAAATATTGACACAGGTGTAGGTGTAGGTGTATATTTAACTCAGGAGAAATATTATGAAGAAATACCGTGCCCAAATCTTGTTAGAACCCGACCAGCACCAGGCACTCTCCGAGATCGCCGACCAGCGCCAACAGAGTATCTCTCATGTGGTGCGGGAGATCGTCCAAGACTATCTGGTCGAACGGGACCTCGATGAACAGCAACGCCAGGAAATCCAGGCTATCCAGGCGCTGGCCGAACTGCGTCGCTCCATCCAGGCCCAGCGTGGCCTGGTCACCGAAGACCTGCTGGCGGAAGCACGCCAGGAGCGCAGTTTAGAACTTGACCAGCGTGGGGAGGGGCAGGCATGAACATCGTTCTGGATGCGAACCTGGTTGCTTCGCTCGCGATTCCGCTACCGTATTCGGAGCAAGCGACAGAACTGGTATTGGACTGGAAGCGCCAGGGTGTGACCTTCGTTGCTCCAGCTTTGTGGAGTTACGAAGTCAGCACCGTTTTGCGCAAAGCAGTGGTTGCGGATTATCTGCCTCCGGATGAGCTGGATTTCGCCTTGGAACAGATCTGGAAGATCAATATTCAGGACGTGCCGGCCAGTCTGACCCTCCACAGGGGGGCTTTGGTCTGGGCCGAACGCCTGGGCCAATCGAAAACATACGACAGTGCGTACCTGGCGGTCGCCGAAAGCTTGCAAACCGATTTCTGGACAGCTGACCGGTCCCTGGCGCAATCAGCCCAACACTCGGGCGCCCAATGGGTGCACTCGATTTTCGAAAACTAGAATACGAGACATCTATTCATTTCGATCCAACATCCTCGCCGCACTTCCCCGGCGGGGATGTTTTTGTTTCCAATCACAGGGATGATCGATTTCCGAAAAAACCAAAGAATAATTCTATAGCACGAAGCGAATAAACCACGCGGATTTTGTTGGCATATCAATTTATAAGACGGGTGTTGTCCGGAGCATCCCGGGCAACACCCGTTTGTGTTTTCTCGACCTTTTCAAGGAGGCCTATGACTGTTTCTTGTGCCAACTGCGGGGGTAGCTGGGCGCGTGACCCGGCCCTCGAAGTGCCCTGCCCGGTATGCAACGCGGACGTTGGTGAACGCTGCCGGCGGCCCAGCGGCCATACCGTTTGGGGTGGGCAGCCCCATCCCGAACGCGACCGCCTGGCCATGCAAACCCTGCCAGGATACGGCCAATGCCCAGCGAGAATGAATCAACCAATACAGCCCAAGCGCTCTGCCCTGCCGTTGTTTTCTGCAGGCGCGTGAGAATGTGGCGAAAGATACCAAAACAAGTAGACGCCCAGGAGCGTGTCATCGCCCTGGGCGTCTTTTCTATATCTGATTGACAAGGAGTTACACAATGAACACCTGGCAAGAAGAAGGAATTCGACTAGCCGGCATGCTTGTCAATGCCGTGGAAATCATCAACCAGGCATTACCCCACGTAAAGAACCGGGCGCATCGCCGGGAAATCCAGCGCTACCTGGCCGGTGGTGGAAAAGGTTCTTTGCCATCCCCGCAGGCTCTTCGCTCCCTGGAGACCGGCATCATTGCTACTAGGATGATGAGCCAAAAGGGGCAGGGGGGCTAGGGAGCATGGGTGCAAGGGTGCTGGGGAGAGTTGTTTGCACCCAAGCTCCCCCGCTTCCCTGCTCCCAAGCTCACGTAGATTCGCCTCTCAGTTGATCCAGATATTCCTGGTCGAGCCAGATCTCATCCTCGCCAGCTGCGGCAACGAGTAACAGCTTTGCCATCGCGGATAGCCCGTCGATCTCGGTACCCATCATGGCTGTTCGTTCATCCTCGGGCAGTCGATCCAAAGCTGTTTTCTTAACCCGCAGCAGAGGCTGGTCGTTGATCTGCAGCGCATAGAGACCGGGTTCTCGCTCGACCAGCCTGGCTCTCCACCGCGATCGTTTGCGGTCGTATAGATCGGCGACAGCCACCCGCAGAACGTTGGTGGCATCCATGCCGCCCAGGTAGTTCTGGAGCCATTCGATCTGGTCCAGTGTTGTCTGGGAGAAGCGATAAGTGCGGGAGATCAATTCAGCCATAGAGACATGATAGCACTCTGTAATGACACAGTCAATACTATGGTCCGATGAAGACTTGCTAAATGTATCACCCGGAGAACAGAGAGTAGTTTTCCCAGTTTTGATTCAACCCAATAAGGAGTCCCCTATGTTCGAACCCATTCCCCAACCTACGATTGATCTCGACTTAGATATGCCTACCCCAGTCAAAGAGATCCTGGAACACCCGCTGGTCGAGAATATTTATTCTGCAGGCATGCCCTGGATCGTGGATGAAGTCGATATCGTTCACATCTATCTGAAAGGAGGCACTATTCGCCTCAATGGAAAACTCTATACGAGCGCCACGAGCACGACACCGATCCCCCGTTACAAGCCCGATTATCTACTGGGCGAGGATGGTATCACATACTTCCGGGGCGTGATCCACCATCCCTGGGAAGGACGGGTACAGAGCCGGCGTTTTCAGCAGAAATATCTTCGGGCCGGTGTGGACCATGCTCTTGTGACGTTCATTCACGAGAGTGTCCTCGATCAGCTGGATATTCCCCTGGATGAAGCTAGATCGGAACGACTCTGGTTGCAGATCGCCTCGGCAGCCTTGCAGCGCCAGTACCCCACGGAGAACTGGTTCGTTCCTTGGCTGGTCTCTCCTGAAGTAAAACTGGCGGCCATGCGAGCCTTCGGGACGTCTGGATGGATCGAAGTCATCAGGCGGGGCTATGACCTGTGGCTTATGGAGCAGAACCTGGCTGGGCATCTGCGACTGCGCCGGCATCGGCACCCTGTGATGGCCGGGGTACTTGTGGATGACATTCCATTTGAGCTGTACTGAGCAGGGGAGCACGGGGGCTGGGGTGCTGGGGAGAATCGCCATGCACCCATGCATCCTAGCTCCCAGGCTAAGTATCGGAATCAAATTCCTACAAATCTAAGCAATCACACAAAGGAGCAAGAGATGAAGATCACCGTTTTGCAAGAAAATCTCAAGTACGGGCTGAGCATCGTTTCGCGGGCTACATCGCCCCGCGCTACTTTGCCGGTGTTAGAAAATATCCTTGTTGCTACAGAAAATGGCCGCCTGCGCCTGGCGGCGACTGATGGTTCGACTTCGCTCACCACAGGCTCTGGAGTTGAGTATCACCTGTTGGATCGGCGCGAGCATCGAGCGGGAAGGAGCCACTACGGTGCCGGCGCGCACCTTCTTCGATCTGATTGGTACGCTGCCACCGGATGCAATATCACTGGACTACGACGACGCCTCATCCA
>CAZLNX010000483.1:0-4148 GCA_964560795.1 uncultured Anaerolineales bacterium
CCTCCAGCGCCTTGAGGGTGGCCTCCATCGAAGGCATTGTGGTGGTCAACAAAGCGGACATACCAACAACTTCTGGCTGGTGTTCTTTGACCGCCTCAACAAATGCTTCCGGAGAAACGTCGGTGCCCAGATCGACCACGGCGAAGCCTGCGCCTTCCATCATCATGGCCACTAAATTCTTGCCGATATCGTGCAAATCTCCTTGGACGGTACCAATAACGATGGTTCCTGCAGGCTTGACGTCTGCTTCCAACAACAATGGGCGCAATATCGTCAACCCAGCTTGCATGGCGCGGGCGGCGATCAACATCTCTGGGACGAAGTATTCTCCTTCTTCAAACAGCGCTCCTACCTGTTGCATAGCAGCGATCATACTATCGTTCAAAATCACTTCTGGTGCCAGGCCGGCATCCAAAGCTCCTTGAACGCCAGTTGTGACTCCGGCCTGATCCCCGAACATGATTCCTTTATAAATTGGATTGAGTTGTTCGTTCATGATTAGCTCCTGATATAAATAATTTATTGCTCAATTTCTCGAATTCTTTTGACCGCCTCAACCATAGCCAGATAGCCCTCAACGGGTACATAATCGGGAATAGAGTTGCCCGAACCTAAGGCGTATCCCTTTGCCATTTGACGATACTTCTGACCACGCTCCAACACGATTTCGTATACATCTTCTGGCGGATTCTGGCAGATGAGATCAACATCAATTCCTCCTACCAGGCCAATTCGGTCCCCATAACGAGTGATCCACTCTTCATAAGGCGCGATGGTATCTTCGTTGGAGTGTTTGGCATCGATACCCAGGGCGATGGCGTCATCCATTACTGAAAAAATCTTACCGCAGGAATGCCACAAGAAGGGCTTGCCTTTGCTTTTTATCAGCTCGATGACGCGTTTGTACTGAGGGAAGATGTGCGCGCGGATATTCTTGGGTGAAGTGAGGGTGCTGGTCTTGAAACCTAGATCATCGCCAAAACGGCAGATGACGAAATCATCAGCATGGCGATCCAGAAAGGTGGTCCAGAGATTCACCATCAGATCACCAATTTTTTTATAAAGGGCCTCATAAAGCTCTGGATCATCGGCTTGCATATAAGCCAGGTTTTCGAAACCGACCAGGTCTTCACTGATCTCGAAAACACCATTGCCGATGCCGCCTAAGGCTTTCATCCCTGGGGGCATAGCTGCGCTCAAAGCTTCGAACCTGGGAGCGGCTTCTTTCCAGTAGTGCACAGGAATCTCATCCCAGGGATAATTTTCGAAATCATCACGAGTTTGAATGGGGCCTGGTTTGCCGCCATAGATAGCGCCGTGATCTGGTAAACGATCAACGATGGTGACTTCACAGGAGACAGTATCATAGGTCATAACCTGAAAGAAACGGCTGTAGTTTCGAAAGAATTCCTGGATATCAGCAGCATCCCCCTCAAGCAGGGATGCAAATTGCACATCCAAGATTTCTTCCATGATTTCGGGACAGATATTGTGTTCGTAAAGCGGCAAACGTTGTGGCTTCTTGTTTGCCATCACGTCGAGCATGTGGCGGTAATCGTTTTGAAATGTTTGCATACTACTTTCTTCCTTTTTGGGAGACCCTAAAGGTTTCCGACTGTATCCAGCTCAAAGAGATGTTTTTACTGATAAGAAATCAAACCAAAATACCATCTCAGAAAACCTTTAGGGTCTTTCCGGGAACTGAGTTATATATTCACCAGGGTTGAATGGAGATAAACGTTAGTTGACTAAAAACAATCCCATTCATCTCTGTTTATCTCCGGTTTAGTTTAGGCATACACACATTGCTGGGCTTCATCAACAAAAGCCTGCAACAACTCAGGTTCTGCTTCAAAGAAGTGATCGGAAGGCGAAAGGATATACCCACCACCGTCCCCGGCAGCTTCGAAACAGCGGCGTACTTCAGTGCGCGTCTCTTCCGGCGAGCAGCCCACGAAGAAATGGAACTGATCGTATCCGCCAATCATGCAGACCCGGTCACCGATGCGCTTGTTGGCTTCGGCCAGGTCTACATCCGCGCCCATAGCCGGTGGGGTGAAGGTCTCCAAGGCATCCACTCCCAGGTCGGCAATATCTTCCAAGATGGGCATCATGCCCCCACAAGTGTGGTAAACAATTCTCTGGCCTGCCTCATGGGCGGCTGCTACAAGTTTGCCATCGTAAGGTGCTACGAACTGGCGGAATATCTTGGGGGAGATGACCGTTGTAGATGCATCACCGCCGCCCAACTCCAAAATATCGTAGCGCGCCCCCTGCAAAGAGTGGATATAGCCCAACTTGCGCCGCTGAAGGATGCCTAACAGCTCGTGTACCCAGCCTGGATCATCGAAGGTTTCCATGATCAAGCGCTCGATCCCCACTAAACAAGCTGCATCCTGCCAGCAGCCCGGCTGGCCGAAGAGATCAAATCCAGGAATGTGGCTGCGGATCAGGCCGCGCTGGCCAAACTCGACTGCTGCCTGATTGACTGTGACATCATCACAATAGAGTGGGGGGAGATATTCCCCCAATAGGTCAATATCAGATTTTTCTTTGATAAGATGCTCTTTTACCCAGATGGTATGCTCGTTCCCTTGCAGAATCAAGTTGAGCACGCCCCCTGGGGTTGTGATGGTGAAACGCTTGGTGGTGTATTCACCCCCAGGGATATCTTCGATAGCGATATGCCACTCATCATTAGTCACATAATCCGGCATCTGCCAGTCTGGTGATAGAGCCCCTGAATTGACATAAGACTCTCCGGGAATAGTGCGTAATGGCAAGATCCATTGTATAGCGTCCATGCCAAAGTGATCAAAGAATTCCTGTCCCCCAATGCCATCCATATATTTATCGAGAAACGACTTCATCAGATGGTGAGTGGTTACAGGCAATCGATCTGGAGTGCCACCTTGAATTGCCGTTAGCATACGTTGTTTTGATGTCAGCATATTCGTTCCTAATACCACATGTTTTGGCGATACGCATCGAGAGCATATTGGTAGCTATCGTACTGAACCAGCGGAGAAATCGAGTGATCAGAAGCAAAGACAAATCTCGCCTCGCGTGATTTCATCCCATTCATGAAATTTACCACGGCCTTTTGGATGATGTCCCTGTCGTTGGTTTCAAAAATGCGTGCGTCCAGGCCTCCGATCAAGCCAAATCTACCACCGTATTGTTCGGCAAATCGGAAAATATCGTTATCAACGGCTTTGGCTTCAACCGGGTTGAAAGCATCAATGTCCAGATCTGCTAACATGGGCAGTACTTTGGAAACAGCACCATCACAATGAAACAGAGCCAGCACCCCCTTTTGGTGATAGAAGTCGATCAACTCCAGGTAAAAGGGGAAGATGAGTTCTTCATACACCTTGGGAGAAGCAAATGTGTTGGTTTTGTAGGCCAGGTCTTCACATATAAAAATTCCATCGACCTTGCCAATATGCTTAAAGAAATAGGCGTAGTGGGCTTTATAAAAGTCGGTGTAGACACGACAGAAATCACGCACCCAGCCAGGGTCGTCGAGTAGTGTCGTGTACAGGGTCAGGTCACCCATGCAGAATCGCATCCATTCCCAGACAAAGCCGTGGTTATGAGTGCTGAACTTGTCATGTTGCTCGATTTCCCTCAGGCGTGGCTCAAGCTCCGGGGTGTCGATGCGGCGGGGATCAAGTTCCAATAAATGCTGACGGTAGTCCTGTTCCCAAACTTGTCGCGATGTCATGTGGAAATCGACATGCTCGGGGGTGCCGGTTTTGTTCTTCCAGTATTTCATGATCCCGCCAGCACCATTGCGATACATCTCCCACTCATCGGTTTCTTCGATGATCTCTTTGAAACCGATGATGGGCTCGAAATCGATCAGGAAATCCATCTCGCCCAGATCGAAGTCGAAATGTTGGTAAGGGGGGATGGGTTCTTTATATTCACCGGATTGGGCGGTTTCTACCCAGCGTCCATCGGATGCGCGCCAGTGCTTTTGGCCCGCGTCTTTGTACACGGTGCGCGTGGGATAGCCCTGCTCAACCCAGGCAGACAGGGTTTCATTCCAAAAGGTCTCGCGAATGGGAACCCGGTCTACCGGTTGGCCAGTAAGCTGGACTTTGTCCATTTGGGACCTTTCAAGGTGAGTAACATACGGCTTC
>CAZLNX010000484.1:0-4142 GCA_964560795.1 uncultured Anaerolineales bacterium
AGGGGCACTTTGGTTAATAGGTTGGCGCACTAGGCACCTTATCATTCAATCATAGCTTTTCGATTTGTCTATCACTCAGCGGGTGATCTTAAGAGTGATTTGCGGACTAACTCGGTGAGTGATGCATATCTTGGGGGTGGTATGCGCGGACGATGCACATGTGCTGGTCATTCTCGCTTCGCCTGCCGATCCGTGCGGGTCGCGCCGTCCTCGTCACCTGCGGGCGGTGCGCTTCCACCGGATCGTCGGCTCGCTGCGTTCCGTGGCATCATCTAAGTGCCCCTCGCCGGGGCAGGCAGATGGACAGGAAAAGGGCATTCCTGCCCATCCAGCCCAAGCGTCATAATCATCATGTGCTGTAAAGGGCGACTGCTTTGGAGATCTCCACTTCTTTGGAATCCGAGAGCAACCTGAAGGTAAACACTTCCTTCGAAGGTTCCTGTCACCCTTGACAGCACCCAAGGCAATAGACGGTCGATCATTTCTCCATCCTCCAGATGGAAAACTCATCGTAAGCCACATCCCAATTGCGGGACTGATCGTCCCACTCGCGCCAGGTGGGGAACTCGCTGTCCAGGTAATCCTGGAAGTTCCAGTTATCGCCAGGCTTGGGATTCGAACCGGCCAAGCGAAAATTGCGCCATACCACAGATGCCAGTGTAGCGACCGCCGCGCCCAGGATAAAGGGCAGGATGCCCATATCAGCCAGCAGCTGAATTCCATCGCTAAGTTGTGTCATACAAAATTCTCCTTTTTATCAGATTCATCTACCAATCAGGCACTTGAATGACGGCATTGAAGACGCCGCCATTTTGGGGCAGCTGCTCGGTCAGGACATCGACATCACAGACGCCACCCGCACAGACCATCGTGCCGCGGTCCAGACACCAAAAGGTGCGACCCAGGGCAGGGACATAAACAACTGTGCCATCCGGCCAATCGAAGGGACAGGCCGCTGCCCAGCCTACAAAGGATCTCCAGGGTAGTTCGCTTTCCATGGCTGAAGCACAGCGATTCTCTGATAGATCATATTTCCAGCAGTTGGCCGTGGTAATGAAACGATCATTTCCAAACTTATTGACCTCTTTGCCGCGCTCGATCTCTTCGATAGTCGCCGGTGTATCTGGCCAGTAGTTGGTCAGGCGCACGACCACATCGTAGGAAGCGCAATCGACACATTTGACGTTCTGCATCCCATAACCGACTTGAAGACCCACAACACGCGTGGGTGTTGATGACGGTTCTGGCGTAGGGGTTTCTGTCATCTCAAAGGTCGGCGCCATCGTTGGCATCATCGTAGCTTGTAAAGTCAGCACCAGCTCATCGGTGTTTGGCGTGGGGGTGATGTACTCGCCCAATTGCATGAGCGATCCGATTCCATCCCCACCCTCTGCCCGGTTTTGGGCTATGGCCTCTGCTTCCTTCTCTGAGCGCAGCATGGGCATGAGCATGGTGTAGATCCAGCCGCCAATGAAAGCCACCAGCAGCACCAACTGGAAGAGCGCATAGAAGGAGAAGCCTACCCCAACCTGGGGTTCGTTGAGATAGGGCTTGGGTTTGCCAGCCTTGACCCAATCGACATAGGCCTGAGAGCGCACCCTAGAAAATCTTACGGCGTCTCTTTTTACGCTTGCCTTTTTCTTGCGCTGCACCCATCCGGTCTGCCGCCTCCGCCATGATCTCAGCGGCATCAATAAGCGCTTCAGCCGCGTCTCTTTCTGTAACTGCGAGCCAGTCTCTTTCTGATGCATCATTGGGAACCACCTCTTCATCTCCATGATGTGCTACGAACTGCGATACCAAACGGTCCATCAGCGTGTCTAAGCCGTTGGCTGAGATCGCCGGATACTGCCTCGAATACTTGCCCCAAGGGGACTTGGGGTTCATCCACAAGAACTTACCGGAGTCTTCTTTTCGTCCTCTGCTCAAAGCCCAACGATAGAAGACCATCGGCAGGCCGATCTTCAAGAAGTTGATCTCAGGTTCTAAGCGTACTCTTCGGAATGATCTGGGTGGTTCCTCGGTGGATGAGAGCACCACCATGATGTCCAGCTTGGCAAGAAACGCACGGAAGCGTTTAGCGGCTGCATCCGATGGCAGCCACATGCCGCCTTCATCCAGGATCATGAATACATGCGCCATGCCGTCATCCATGAGATTGACTTCGCGAGCATCTTCAGCGAAAGCCACGGGGATGTTGGCCACCACACGGTAACCCTTCTCAGCGTAGAACTCAGCCAGTTCCACCGCAAAGGATGTCTTGCCGCCTCCGACCCGTCCCTCGATCCACAGGAAGCGGTATTCCCTCAGCAGGCCAAAGATCTCATTGCCGCCGATCTTCTTCATGCTCAGTTACCCAGGAAGGGGATGTAGGCTTCGATGAGTTTGATAATGCCGGTGATGAAGACCATGCCGATGAGCACCTGCAAGACGGGCACGATGATCGAAATATCGGGGAGTTTGATATAAACTGTGTACATATGGTTTCCTAAAACTATCCTTTCATAATCCTTCTAATAATTGCCACAGCGGCACCCGCCGTCAGGTAGTGCAGCATGTAAACGTCATAGCCAAATAGCTTGACAACACCCATGCCGATGTACTGCATACAGACCTGCACCCCGCTCCATTCACTGGCCGTCCAGCTTTCAGGGATGAAGGGTGAGATAGCATCGATGCTGGGAATCACCACCAGGCAGGCACCATCGCGGATGTATAAGAGCGGCAGGATCTCCGAGTAGATTGGCTCAACCAGGTGACCACCACTATTAGAGCAAAAACCCGGCTCAACTGTCACAGTAGGCGTCATCTCTGGCATGGCAGGCGTTGGCGTAATCAATGATGAAGCTTGAATGGCCCAATAATGGACCGTGCCCCACAGGGTTTTTGTGGATGGTGCGGCGATGTTGAAGGTCCATTGATCGAAGATTGGTAGGGAGCCATCCTGTCGCTGTTCAGCACCGGGGAAGAGTTCATCACAAACATTCACCGGCTGCCCCGCTTCTCGAAAACATTTGTAGCCGCTGCCGTCATTGCCATAGCCATACAGAAACATATTTGTGAACCAGCTACCCCAGCCGCTCCAAAACATAGCCCCGCTATCTCCGCCTTCCTGATGACCGTCAAAATAGAAGGCGTACCCAACGGGGTCGAAACTTGGGGCTTGAATGCTCTCTGTGCGTAATCCTGCACCGGTATAACTGTATGGGTAGGTACCCAGATCCTCGAGCCAATAATCAGGCAATGGAGTTTGTGTGACTTCCATGGTTGGCGTCACGGTTCCCGGTGTTATGCTTACTTCTGGCGTGCCAGTGCCAGGTGTTCCCGTCAAGCCTGGTTGACTAGTGCCATGCTGAACCATTGGCCAGGGCGTGGACGTGGACCCGCTCAAGGTTGGCTTGGGAAAGCAGTGACCGCAGTTGAAACGGTATTCCAGATCATACTGGTTGGGATCTGGCGTCAATGCCGGATCACAGCCGCCCAAGGAGCCAATCGGCGTCCTGGTAGGACCCGGCCAGATCTGCGTCACTACTGGTGTCGATGTTGGCGGTTCGGGTGTAGGCGTCTGCGCCAGGGCAGCAGGAACCCACACGAAAGTAAGTCCCACAAACAGGAGACCAAACACAAATAGCTTCACATCAGCCTCGCATGTAGGCAGCTACCAAGGACGCCACATAGAACGCCAGAAAGACATAGGCTTCTGACTGTAATCCCACTGACCCCGCTCCAGGCAGGCCGCCAGGTCCCCACGGCGGACCATCCCCGCCAACAACCAAGACAAAGTACTCGCTGTGCAGGTTGACAAACAGCGCCGCGATCAAAGACTGGAAAGCGAACTTCGAGTTGAAAGCAGCGATAAACATAAAGGCGATATTCAGCCCGAATAATGGCAGTAGCATAGATTAGTCTCCAAAGATCAGCCTGTATCCCAAGAAGGCCAGCAGGATCAACACTAAGCCTTTGAGCAGGTCATACAGACCGAGCACTTTGAGAAAGAACATTCCTTCGTTGATTGTGTTCATAGCGTAACTATTCCTAAAAACGATCAGGGCCTACACCCGGAGAGAGCATAGACCCTGACTTCTAAGGTTTTGCGATCCTAGCCGCGGCGGAAACCGCGCCAGATGACCGCACCAATGCCT
>CAZLNX010000485.1:0-4142 GCA_964560795.1 uncultured Anaerolineales bacterium
CTATCTTACCAAGTTGAGCAATCCGAGTTCAGGGAAATAACTTCACATCATTGTTAGCCAATAAATAGATTAGCTGTTGATCACACACAAAACGGAAAATACTATGACTGACAAAATGAAAACCTTCTTCGCTATCATCATTCTCTTTCTTTCTTTGATTATGCCCGTAACAGGGCTGATCTATGGAATGGGGCGCTGGGATGCAGTTACAATATTGCTGGTGATGGGCGCCATCTTCGTTGTACTTTTTGCAGGTGGCGTACTGCTGTTAACCACAGTAAAAAACTTCACCTGGATGACAGCCAGCCTACCTTTCCTCTTTAGTAGCTTTTACACTATCTTGCCTGATGTGCCTGGCCCAGTCGATGATGCCGCTGTTACCTCTGCAGGAGCACTGATCACGTATTTCTTTGCTCTACGCAGGAATGAAACAACTCCCAAGTGGATCATCATCCCGCTGTTATTGGCGGGAGCATATACGTTGCTGGGGGGGAGTTTCCTCCCGGGTCCAGTTGATGAAGTGATTGTAGATATTGTGGCTCTGCTGATTGCAGGTTATGGTGCGCGCGTCGCAGACCAGCAAGCCCAACTCGAAGAAACTGCTTCAGAGCCAGAGCGCACGCCTCCATTTGTCGAGGAATAACATTCGCCTTTCTACCATTCGATATCAAAACATTGAGCATTGATGACCGGAAATATTGCCAGCGTCTCTTGGGGTGACCATCTCGTATTTGGTGAGGGTGATGGGCGCCTAGATACACCCGAGGTGCTGGCACTTCGCATGGCATATTGGCGTCATGAATTGGGGGTGCGTACATTGCATTGGCGTGTGCCTAAGACTGCCTTGCCAGGGCAATATCACAAAGCGCCAGATTATCCAGAAACAATAGAGAAAAGAACCGGTAACAAGGTCAATTTCTTTAAGGTTGTTCCCGAGGCAGCGCACCAAATTGGTGTACGAGCCTTTCTCTACCTCTCTCTTTTTGATGATGGTTTTCCTTTGGCTCCGGAGGAAGAGCGTGCTGTTAGTTACCATAACGCGATGCATGGACAGCATATCACCTGGCAAAGTGATTTTAGCAGCAGGCACCCAGAATATGCGCTTGTTGATCGGACAGGGGAAATTCGCCAGTGGGGGGTTTTATCTCTTGCATATCCCCAGGTTAGAGAGCACTTTGTCCGCCGTTTTAGGGGGTTGTTGGAACGTGGTGAATGGGATGGATTATTTGTGTGTTTACGGTCCCAATCACGTCCGCCGGATTTTGCCGATCAGTTTGGTTTCAACGAACCTGTTCGTCGGGAATATCTTGAGCGCTATGGGCGCGATATCGTCAACGAGGATTTTGATCTTGCCCTTTGGCGTGATCTAAGGGGGGAGTACTTGACCCTGTTCTTATCTGAACTTAGGCAGATGACGGTCGACATGGGCGTGCGCTTGGCCCTGGGTGTGCCGCGCGGCGATGTGCTGGGCCCTCCTCTGGGGAATCTCACTCTGGGGTGGCGCGAATGGTTGAACGTTGGACTTGTCGATGAGCTAATCATCAACCAGAACTCATCCGTATGCCCATCGATGTGGCATGATCTCTGGCCCATGCATCGGGGTTATGGGTACGCTCAAAACTATCTCGATGGAAATAATCTACCCCCCTTGCTGGAACACCTGAGTGAAACCTATATGCCGGTAGTCGCCCGTGATGGCAGAACGCAGTTATTCGTAGCCCGTCAGTGGGATGAACGTTCCGAGACTGAAGAACAGGCTTTGTTGGATCATCCGGCTGTGAGTGGGTTGGTGTACAGTACCTTCAGACACGACAACCCCGAAGCCATCAAGCGGGGGAATTGGGTGGCTTAATTCTTGTCGTGAAGCGGGGTGCACTTCCTGATAAGTGCACCCCACTTCACGATATAATCTTTCCATTATGCTACGTTCACGCTATCGTCGAATTGTTTTCTATTTTGCCCAGGTCATTCTGAGCTTGTTATGGTGGGATGTGATCCTGCGGCGGATCGGCTTTCGCGGCCTATCTCGAAAGACACGCGAAAAGCGATTGAAACGCATCGCTGTTAGTTATCGGAATCTGGCTGTCCAGATGGGGGGTGTACTGATCAAAATGGGACAATTCCTCTCGGCTAGGGTGGATGTGCTGCCCCAGGTGGTCACCGATGAGTTGGCCGGTCTTCAAGATGAAGTCCCCGCCGAAGATTTCGATGAAATTCGCAGATTAGCTGAATCAGAGTTAGGCGCCTCGCTGGACCAACGATATGCTTTCTTTGAAGAAGAACCCTTGGCCGCGGCCTCTTTGGGGCAAGTCCATCGCGCTCGCATGAGAACCACCACAACCCCCGATCGTGAGACCGATGTTGATTTGCAGGAAGATCCCATCGTCGATGTGGTTGTCAAAGTGCAGCGTCCCGATATCGAGCAAATCATCCGTACAGATTTGACCGCCTTACGCACAGTCGGTAGGTGGATCAAGCGCTATCGACCGATCAGTCGTCGCGCTGACGTGCCAGCATTGCTGGATGAGTTTTCTCGTATCCTTTTCGAGGAGATCGATTACTTGGCAGAGGGGCGTAATGCTGAGACATTCTACGCTAATTTCAAAGGGCGTTCCGATGTATGTGTGCCGCGTGTGATCTGGTCCCATACCACGGGGCGCGTGCTGACATTGGAAGATGTCTATGGCATCAAGATCACGGATTACGAGGCTATCAAAGAAGCAGGTGTTGACCTGGCACAGGTGGCCAAACGCCTGTTTGACACCTATTTAGAGCAGATCTTCAATCACGAGTTCTTCCATGCTGACCCGCATCCGGGAAATCTATTCGTGGATATTCCGCCGGGTGGAGAGCCCGCGGATTGGCGCTTGACCTTTGTTGATTTTGGGATGGTGGGGCGCATCCCCGCGAACACGCGAGCAGGTTTGCGAGAAGCGGTGATTGCTATTGGGACGCAGGATGCTAAGCGGGTTGTACAGGCGTATTCGCTGTTGGGGATGTTATTACCCAGCGCGGATCTCGAACTGCTCGAACGGGCAGAAGCAGCAGTTTTCGATAAATTCTGGGGTAAGAGCATGAGCGAACTGACCAACATCGATTTCGATGAAATGCACGAGTTCGCCAAAGAATTTCGGGAGCTGGTATATGATATGCCTTTTCAGGTGCCACAGGATTTGATCTTACTTGGCCGCTGCGTGGCCATCCTGGCGGGGATGTGTACTGGACTGGATCCGCATTTCAATGTTTGGGAATCGATCATGCCCTTTGCCCAGGATCTTCTTGCAGAGGAAGTCGCTGGCGGGTGGGAGTTCTGGCGCGACGAAGCTATCGACCTGGTCAAAACCGGTTTGTTTTTGCCAAGGCGTTTAGATCGAGTATTGGATATTGTTGAGCGGGGGAAGTTGAATGTGGCTGTGCCCGAACTTACAGGACATTTGAGACGCGTGGAGGCGGGCATGCGCCGCATGGTCGGCGCGCTGGTATTCGCTGCCTTGCTGATGGGCGGCGTCCAGCTTTACCTTGCGGATAGGGGAGTAGCTGCGGGAATTTTGCTCGGGGGTGCGTTCTTATCTCTGGTATGGGTCATCTTGGCCAGACCCAGAAGACGTTAGACTAGTAGAGCATAATAAAACCAGAGATTGCTTTGCACGCCTTCGGCGATGGGATGAACAATGAGTTTTGTTCATCTCCGTTCATCTCTGGTTATTCTTGAGATCCAACTGGTGAAATCAGTTTTCTTCGATGCGTTCCAGGGCGTGATTGATCAAGCTTCGGGCAGCCATGAGCATTTCACGCCGGGCGGCGCGACGATGTTCGATGAATTTTGGTGGGAATAAACCTTTCACACTCTCACGCATTTCAGCACGTGCTGTATTGACGTGTTCACGAGTTTCCTCGGGGACAGGACACTTCGATTCTTTTTTCTCAGCCATGGATTACTCCTTATTCTACTAATACCAGGGAGTGTTGATATTTCAGGAGGGAAATCTCCAAATGTCAACACGGCCTAGTTTTATTATTGCATGGGAGTGGGTGATCGTCAAGATTTGATTTTTTTTTGACCAAATAACTTGACACGCATAAGAATAATCGGCATGGCTCATTTCGCACGATAAAAAGAGAAAAAACTGGTTGACAAATTG
>CAZLNX010000486.1:0-4140 GCA_964560795.1 uncultured Anaerolineales bacterium
ATTGTGCCGCTACGTCAATGTATCATAGTGTCCCGCCTTACGTGGATAGCCGATCAATGAAACCATTGAAGCCGTCGAGAGACAGATCCCCGATGTGGAGGGAAAAATCTCACCCTGGGATGATCTCTACTGTTTGGGGTACGGCCTGACCTATCCCATCGCCCTGGAGGGGGCTCTGAAACTCAAGGAGATCACCTACGCCCATTGTGAGGGCATGCTTTCCACCGAGTTCAAGCACGGACCACTCTCCGCGGTCACCGAGGGGTATCCGGTGATCTTTGTGGCTGGTCCCGATGACGTATCTTTGGTCATCAGCGGCATCAACGAAGTGACGTGCCGCGGCGGCCGCGCCATTGTCATTGGCGAAGAAGACTCGCGCTTACGGGTCAACGCCGATGATCTCATCGTCATCCCCACCGTGGATGCTCCCGATGAATTACGCCCTTATATCGACTCGCTATTGAGTGTGCTGCCGCTGCAATTGCTCTCGTATAAGATCAGTTTGGCACGCGGCTTTGACCCTGATTTCCCCAGGAATTTGAGCAAGACGTTGACGGTGGATTGATTTGTAGAGACGCAGCATGCTGCGTCTCTACTTATATTCCTAACCGATACACCTGCCAACGTTTATAAATCTGCGCCCCCATATGCTCGGCTAAAATGATTGTGTTGGGATTATCTATGCTGGTGATCGATAGATCTGTCCAGGTATAACCCTTTGCCATAGCTCGCTTGGCTAATTCATCAAATAACAGAATCCCCACACCCGTATTCCAATATTCGGGCAGAACAAGAACGGATTTGATCGTCAAATTGTGGATCTTTTGTGTGTTCATGCGCCACAATAAATACAAATAATCCCAAGGATTTCGCAGCCCATTGACGTGATAAAAGATTTCATTCAAGTCAGGCAAGCCGGGCAAGAAGCCAACGGTTTCACCGCCTACATCAGCAAAGAGGATCAACTCCGGGTCGGCGATTTGTTTGAAGGGCTCCACCATGGCTGCAACGGAATTTCGATGCCAGCCAATATGGTCTTCCAGGTGTGCCAAAGCACGATTCAACAGATCATATAAATTATCGATCTCCTCTTCCCAACGATTGAAATCTGCATTGCGGACAGTGATCCAATCCTTCTTGCGAATGCGTTCGGCCACCCGAGCCATGCGTTGAACCTGGGGGGTCTCAGCTAAATCTGCGCCCAGGGCTACATTCTGGGGACGGGCTTTTTCAAAACCATAGTTTTCCATGAATGGCATGTAATACTCGGGGGTGTGACCACACATCATCGCAGGAGGCCGATCGCGGCCCTCAACAAGCACGCCATAGCTATCTTCGTAATCCAGGTTCCAGGGGCCATACAACTCTTCTAAACCCCGCGTTCGACCCCAATCCGAGGCGCACTCTACCAATGCGCGGAACACTTCGTGATCTTCTATATAGTCAAAAAAACCGAAGACACATTCTTTTTTGCCGCGCCTAGCATTGGTCGGTGGGTCTTCAGCCGCGCAGATGGTACCCACTGGCTCTCCATTTTGCCAAGCGATAAAGAACTCAGCCTCCCCGCGCTGGAGAAAGGCACTATGCCTAGGGTCGATGGCCTTAGCGCGCTCAGGCAGCAAAGGCGGCACCCAAAGGGGATCATCTTGGTATATTTTCCAGGGGAAAGCCACGAATATTTGTTTTTCTTGTTTTGTACGAACCGGACGGACTTCGATGTTGGTCATAAGTTTCTGATTGGTTGGGGCACGATATATCGTGTGCCAACCAAATATATCGTGCCCAAGCGAATTCTTTATTTTCGTCGAGAAGCAAGCTTTTCAACTACCTCGGCGAACTGCGCCCGGTCGAGGGGGTATTTGAAGGCAAAGGCAATCCCTACCGCGAGCAGCACTGCAGGGATCGGGCCAATTGCCACCCGAATTCCCAGCAACGCATTGGGAGCCTGCTGGGCAACATTGGGCTGGTAGCCAGTCGCTTCGAGCATTAACAACACAATCGGCAGGGCAATGGATGTGGCCATTTTTTTCGTCAGGGTAGTCAGGCTGTAGAACATGCCTTCATGGCGCTCGCCAGTCTGATATTCGTCCCACTCGATGGCATCGGGCAGGATCGCCCAGGGGAGCACATGCGCTGCAGCGACCCCTATTCCGGCCAACGCACAAAGGGTCAGGATCACGCCCAAGCTGGTTGTCGGGTTTAGTGTGATCAGCGCCAACTGCACAACGGCCCAAAAGGTAATTCCGAAGATATAGGCCCAACGCTTGCTCCAACGCCGCGAGACCCAATCCCAAATCGGCAGGGCAAAGATGGCAATCACGAAAATCGTCGCCATAATCATGTCATTTTGGGCTTCGCGCTGTACAACATATTTGATGAAGAATAGCAGCGAGGATTGCAAAATATCCACCGCGATCCAGGTTGCCAGGAAGATGGCTAATCCAAACAGAAAAGGTTTATTTTTGAATGCCGACGCAATGGACTGCCGCAACGTGGGCTTGTCTTGTTCCATATAATCCTGGCGCTCACGGGTACCAAAGAACACCAGCAGCATAGGAAGCGCTGAGACGATCCCAAAGGTGATTCCCATAGTGACTACCTTAGGAGCGTTCTCCGGTGTGAAGCTACCAACCATCATCAATGGAATAATGAAGGCTACCAGACTCCCCAAGATCGAAAAGAACATGCGATAGGTGGTCAATGATGTTCGTTCGTCGTAATCAGAAGTAAGCTCTGGAGTAAGAGCAAAATAAGGCATATACAGCAACGTATTGGCCGCTTCGAAGAGGATATACGCCACAGCATAGTAAGCGGCCAAAGCGATCATGCCGTCCCATGGCGGACGCCACCACAGCATGGCGAATGTGATCGCTAGAGGCAGGGTGCCAAACAACAAAAACGGTCGCCGACGCCCCCAACGAGTGCGCGTGCGGTCAGAGATATACCCGATCAGGGGATCGTTGATATAGTCCCAGGTTCTGCCAATAAATATTGCCGCGGCAGCGATCCCGGGGCGGATACCAACCACATCGGTGAGAAAGATGGCAAAATAAGCGCCTAAAATGGTCGTAGACAAGCTGAAGCCGATATCCCCCACTCCGTACATTAGTTTTTCGCGCCGAGAGAGTTTTTCTGTCATGATGGTCACTCCAAAAAACTAGGTGTTTTGAATTGAATCAAACAAGATAACCCCGCAGATCTGATCAGGGCGCGTTATTCTTCTTCCTTGTACTTTCCAACCAGATCAAAACCGCAGCGCTCGAATTGCTTAAGTAAATTAGGGGGAAATAGCTCCTGCCCCCACTTACGGCAAATATGTTCTGTCCAACTGTAGGTGTCATAATCGAAGGTTTCTTCGCGATCACCTTGCAGCGGGATCAAGGCCTTAAATTTTTCATAGTAATCTTGTGCCAAGTAGCCATCATCCATCACATCCATTGATTTCTGGACAAGATCATCATCCAATTGAGGGTATTCGCCCTCGAAGAGTACGAACTCCAAGGGGTAACGTGGGCGCGGCGGGGGATCATTGGCAGGATAGCCAATGGTCAGCCCAACCATGGGGAAAACGCGTGGCGGCAACTTGAATTCTTCAATTATCTCTTCAGAGTGAAACGGAATCCCCCCAAGGAAACAACTTCCCATCCCCAGGCTCTCCGCAGCGATGACCATATTCTCAGCCATCAAGGCGGCATCCTGCATACCTAACAACACTAACAACATGTCGTCACCGTGCATGGTCCAGCCACGGCGCGCCATGATACGCTCCCATTTATAGGAGTCTATGCAAACAATGAAAAAAAGCGGCGCTTTGAAGGGATTATTCTCTTGATCTCTCTTGAGCAATAAGCTGCCTAATTGCGAGGCAAAAGGCGCCTGCTGACCGGCGCGGACAACGGTCTCAACAACTTCATCCGAAGGCATTTCATCGGTGTAACTGCGGATGGATTTTCGATTGAGCATAGTTTCGATGATGGGATTGTTGATCATGGTTTTCTCCTGTAGGATCAATAAGGACGGCACTATTGTATACCAAAAACACAGGAATGTTCATAACATCACAAATTTTTCGATATTCGAAGGAGCCTAAAGTTCTAATCACGAATGTTTTCAAATGACACGAATTGCACGAATACTCAA
>CAZLNX010000487.1:0-4124 GCA_964560795.1 uncultured Anaerolineales bacterium
CAGGGACATCACCGGCATGAGGATGGCGAACAAGGCGATGGCCTGGCCGCGCTCAGTTTTCTTGCCCTCATTCATTGCCAGCGAGCCTTCCAGGTTTCAGAGCGAGAGATATATTGTTCGATAGACCACTCTGGGCCAATAAAGCCTAAACCCCTGAACAGAACCGGGGCCTGGTATCCCACCGTACAAATTCCCGCACCCCCGGGAGATCCAGCCCGGACGTTGATCTGATACTGCATTCCTATGATCGCACTCCAATCCGACTCAAGGGTGCTTTCGGCAATTTGCAGCGCGTTGCGGGCTGCTCGTTCTGGATTAGGGGATTGCGATAAGAACTGGGCGCAGGCATAGGCTGTCGCCGTGGCCAATGTTCTGGCGCGGTGCAAAGGAATCCAGGTCAGTAAGCCGAAGCCCATGATAACTGCCAATATCGCGAAGATGGCTGTTTCCGCCATGGCCTGGCCTTTTTCGTTGAACGTTAAACGTGGAGAGTACAGCGCCACTCTTCGCTTGCTTCGCTGACTGTAGGTCCACCTTCGGTATTTAACGCCTTCGGCGCCGCTTCTCGCTCTTTTGTTCACTCAAATTCTCCTGTCGGTGGCCCAGGATAGAAACGCCAACGGCGGAAAAACGTCGTACCGTGTTGGGCTTCGATCATGTTGATCCCATATACCCATCCTTTGATGTTGGTAACGGTTATTTGGGAACGTACCAAACGGTCATCCGGAAACTGAGAAGTGCTGATCTGGCTTTGTAATTCTGGCCAGAGCGTTGATTGCCCGGCGATTCCCGTCGCGGGTGTTTTGTACGCCCCTGCAGCCACTCCATGTACGAAAATTCCCCAATCGACAGAAGCTGTCCTGAAGGCATAGAATGCGGCATATGTCATGCCGAAGAGCAGTAAGATCAAGATCAGCATGACCAGGGTAAATTCGGCCATAGTCTGACCCTTCTGCTCGCGCGAGTAGGGGAGCACGCCACGCTCTGCGGCCCTACGGGCGGCGGGTCTACGGCCGGGTGCGTGGGAGCGTGGCCTGCCCTGAGCGCAGTCGAAGGGGTGCATGGGTGTTTCTCCCCAGCTCCCTTGCTCCCGTACACCCTTACACTTTCCCGACCTCCTTTCTGCTGCTCTCATGACTTAACCGCCACGGGCGGCCTGCAAAGCCTGGATGCCGGTATTGAAAGCCGCGATTAACTCGTTCTTGTAACGGGCGATCACGGCGATGGCAACTGCACCCACTGCTCCTAAAATCAAAGCGTATTCCGCGAAATCTTGGCCGCGATCATCCCGAATAAAGCGAAGTAGAATCATTGACTTGCCTCCATTGTTTGTACGTGAACTAGATCGTCGAAGTTCATCATATCTGTTTTTTACGCAGGGTCTATTCAAAATATCCGCTATCATCAAAAGAGACCGCCGTAAGGCATCACCAGGGAAAAGATCATGCCAATAATGGCCAGGATACCGAAGAGACCGCTGCGCTGCCGTACCAGCGAGGCACGTTCTTGGGTAGCTTCCACAACCTGGCGATGGACAGATTTTTGCAAAGCGGTGATGCCAGATAATAGCGGCCGATTGGTCACAAAATAATCATTCACGTCGCGCAAGAACAGACTGGCTTCTACATCTTTGGGATCCGGTAGGTGGGCTTGGGTTGTTTTGACCGCTTCGGCAAAATCCTCAACCTCCATCCGGGCGACCAGCAGGCCTAGCAGGTTGCAGAACGGCCCGCCGACACCAGCGGTGCGTCGTAATGCCTCCTGCACCCCCACACCTGAGGAAAGCAAGGATTCGAGCACCGATAAACCCACCAGCATATTGTTGTTCATCGCTTTGGCGCGTTCCTTGGCTGCCATTCTGATTTGCACATACGGGCGGCGTAAACCTAAGACCACGAAGATCGCCGCGATCACCGGGGCAACCAATGGCATATCCGCGAAATACAAACCACCGGCCAGCAACCCGCCAACGGCCAGGAATATCGAGAAGGTTTGTAAGGCGGCGGCGTAGAAATCCCCCGGCGTGGCGTATTTGTATCCCGACCGCCGCAGCAGGTCGATGACATCAGCCATGTTTTTAACGCTTTGCGGGTCGAAGCGCCCTGGAAAAATGGCTAGGATGAGCGCGTGCCAGGTTGATGGTCGTCTGCTGTCTTTTTCGTCTTCGCCGATTGTGACTGCGCCATCCAAACGGCGATTTCTCCCGATAGTGCCCAGAGCTGCCTGCAATGTTGACCCAACCTCGAAGGCCAGGACGGCCAGGCTGAGAGCACCGATGAAAATGAGTAAGTTCATGGTTTTTTCTCCGTCGACTCTATTTGATCCAGACTTTCTCGGGCATAAGTGATTGGTATAATCTTTCCAGTCTGATTTCATCCAAAGGATCTGGCACCTGCGGGCAACTATTCACCATCCCTTGCGGGGTTATGCGCCAGACTAGAAAGCCCCAGGGATACCAACCAGTCGCCATGGCCCCGTTGCTGGTGATAAAGCGCTGGCTGAAATCATTGCTGGATGCTTCGGACCAGTCGGCATAGCGGCACATCAGGCTCTCGCATCCTGAGAAATCTACCCTGCCGCCAGCATCTACAAGCGCTCCCTGTGTCTCGCTTATGTCCACCCGTACCCTGGTTTTAATGAGGATGAATTCTTCAAAGGCTTCGTGCTCATTGCTCCATGGTCCCCAGGAATGGAATTCGCCAGTTATCAGCTGGATACCTGCTGCTACCCAAACAGACCGCGCTTGACCGTCTGCCAGGAAACGAACCCTCACCAGGTCGATCCCATCCCCGCGGATGTCATAGCGCACCCTCTCAGTGGGGATGCCCTCGAACCACCAGCTTTGTGAACCGGGGTCGTAGCTGATCCCGTCCTGAAATTGGTTTACAAGGATAGCGTCGATTCGAGCAAGGCAGGTAGCTGAAACTCGCTTCGGTGTGGAGGGGAATTGGTGCGCGTTTCCAGGGCATACGATGGAACCAATGAGAAATAGCAACATCAAGAGCTGGTGAACCATCATGCTTAAATATTTCCTTTCAACACTAGGAAGGCAAACACCACCAGCGCCAGGACAAAGCCACCGATAGCAGGGTAAGACGTCCCTTTAGCGCGGTTGACCAGCACGGTCCAAAGGCGTAAGCCGAAGTCCCGCCTGTAGCGCGCTGCCAACACGATCAAGGCCCATAACCCTAGGCCCATCCCTACGCAAGCCAGCATAAGCCAGGAGGGGAAGAAGATCAGCAGTACCAACCCGGCCAACGCATCCGCGCCGAAAAGAACCCTTACTTCCCAGAGTGCAACGAACACTATCCAGCCTACGGCTAGTGGAAGATGCTCTGGGGATAAGAGGGTGATCAACATCACAGCAAGCAGCGCGCCAACTATACGCAAAGGGCGCGTTTCGATTTCTGTTGCCATCACAGCTAAAGCAATGACCACGGCCAACCAGGCTTGTCCGGTGGCAGCCAGATAGACTAGGCCAGCACCCAGTGGGATCAGAGAAAACCACACAGGCAAACGGCGTTGGAATAGATTCCAGCCCGCTTCGAAGGTCATCCAGATCAAGAGCAAGGGATAAATGGGTGAATTTAGCATTAGCACCAACCAAAACACCAATAGATATTCAACCAACATGAAAAAGCCAGAAGCGCCAGGATCATAATCAGCGCGGCGATGGTTTTAACGCCTTCCCACAGTTTGGCATTCGAGGTTGGATCCACGAACGCTTTGCGCGCTTTCAGCGAGGGCACCAAGAATTCTCTTGGTGTATTTCGTGAACTTCGTGGGTGATTTTGCAGCACATTATCCATCGCCAATGCGCGCGGCGTAATCCAGCACGCGCTCCACGTAGCCCACGCCATATTGGCAAGTTTCTACCGTATTACTCGCAAATTGCTCCCAGGAGAGGATCTCCCCGGGCTTCCAGGATGCAACCAATGTGTCATACAAACAGCCTGCCCCAGAGTTATAGGTATACAACCCCAGCCTCCACAATGTGGGGTAATCCGTCACTGCCAAGGGAATATGACCTGTGGCATTGTAAATCACCTGGGAAGCCTGGCGGCAATGAGCCAGCAAGGACCAGCCAAAGATGCGCACGCTGGCCTGCGTTTTCATCCTATCTA
>CAZLNX010000488.1:0-4104 GCA_964560795.1 uncultured Anaerolineales bacterium
TGTGCCCGCAGGGCTTTTTTTACTGAGCGCAGTCTCAGGAAATCGCTAGAAACTTCTTCAGCATACGGGCCAAGGACGGCAACCCGATTTATCTCATTTTTATCAGGGTCTGCTATCAACAAACTACAATTGGATTTCCCAAACTCGGCCAATATGGTCTTTACAATGACTTCGGCGATCTCTTCCAAAACCGGAGCACTCGAAAAGAACAACGTTTCAGTTGCCCGGTATAATCGGTTTAGTTCAAGATTGCGCTGTTTTAGAGAATTTTGGGAATTACGAAGGGCCTCAGTACGTTTAGCAACTTCGATTTGCAAATCTTCAGCTTGTTGTTGGATTTGGTCATAGAGTTGGGCATTCTGTAGACATGTTGCTGCGTAGCTGGCTAGAGTACCAAGCAGTTCACAGTCAGTATTTGTAAACTCACCATCCATTTTGTTGACTGCGGTCAGAACACCTATACTTTTTCCTTCAACCATTAATGGAATGACTAATAGTGACTTTGTCGTGAGATCACTTCCTTCACCCATTCTTAGATACTGTGCTGGTGCAGAAGTAAAATCATTTTCAATTGCCGGTTTCCCCGATGTCAAGACGTCAGAAACGACCCCCTCACCAACAGGAATACGCATACCAACAACAACATCATCATCAACAGCTGCTCTGAGTTCCAACTCGTCAGTATTCTCATCCGTCAATAATACGGCACAGCTTTCAGCATCGATAATTTTCGCAGCTTGTACAACAATCAAACGGAACAATTTATCGAGATCCCGTGTTGAAGAAACAGCTAAACCAATCTCATTGATCGCTTCTAGCTGAGCAATTTTTTCCGCCAGTGCGGTTTTGGTATCTGCTCTATGGGAAATATCGCGTATACTGCAAAAAATTAGTACTTTAGTTTCAATCTCGATTGGGCTGAGCGATATATGCGAGGAAAATTCATCCCCATCTTTTTTTCGGCAAGTATATTCCATCCCAGAACGCATTTGGCGCGTTTCGGGAGCATCGAAATAAGCCGCCCGATACCTGACATGATCTTCTTGAAAAGACTCGGGAATTAACAGCTCTACTTCTTGGCCAATCAATTCCGCAGCTTGATAGCCAAATAGCGTCTCCATCAGAGTATTTACGCGTTGAATCCGCCCATCGCTGCCTAAAATGATCATAGCATCGGGAAATGCATCTAAGAGCATTTGGGGAAAAACATCTTCACTGGCAACAGATGGCTTCATCACTTTAACTCTTGCAAGCATCAATATGAATTGCTACAAATTCGATGAATTTATCTTACCATATTCATCGTTTGTCTCTCACCCACTTGGACAATTAAACAGTACGCAAGTTTGATTTACGCAACTTGCCCAATTTGGTATGATTAGTATGTTTCCATTAATTCGGTAGCGCTGTTTTTGTTTGCTTTCCCTTTGCCGATACAGTATATTCATAACGCGCAGAAAATCGGAATATTATGAAGGTTCTCATCGTTCAATCTGATATTGAAACCGCACAAACTCTGACTGAGATTTTCGTTCAACGAGGAGATCAGATTTACACTACCATAGACATCGGAGATGCGATCCCTATCCTTCAACAAGAGGAGCCTCAACTACTAGTACTAGACCTCCACTTGCCTGAGGATGCTCTTTTTGAGCTGTTACGGGGCCTTAGAGAACGATATCCTGATGTAAATGTAATTATCTCAAACCGTTACCCCGATCTATCGCGGGAGTTAGAAGTAAAGGAATACGGAGTAAACATATTTCTGCGATCGCCTTTTAGCAAAACTTGGGTAGATCAAGCGCTTAAAAGTTTGGAACGCGGTGAGTCTGAAGATGAACAAAGCGCCAGAAAAATACAATCTGCGTTACCCGATGTCCGTGTCTCCGTGCGGCTGAAGATTATCCTGCCATATCTTCTATTAGCCTTATTGCTTGCTATGGGGGCTGGTTATGTTGTTAGCCGTGTCGCCATAGATACGATAGAAGACCGCTTCATAAACAACTTGATAGAGATTGGACAATTGTCAACATCCTGGCTGGTTGAGGAAGAGAACAATCGCCTAGAAACACTACGGTTACTAGCCTTCACAGATGGCTTGTCAACAGCAATTCAGGAGAATGACTCTGAAACGCTGCGAGAGCTTGTATTAGGTTTGGCTATCAACAATCAAGAAGAAGCCATCGAAATCCTGGATTCTGAAGGGGTTGCGCTGATTTCTATCCGTCATATTTCTGGGAGCGGGCGTGAATCGTATGAATTTTCAAGAGGCGATGATATTTTCGCTGACGCGCCATTTGTACAACAAGTACTAGAACAGCAAACCGATGAGCAAGGAGATAAATATGCTGGTTTGATTCAGGCACCTCGGGGGAACTATTTCTATATTGCAGGCCCCATTGTCAACAATGAAAACCAATTTACCGGCGCGGTGCTGATTGGTCGGTCGGTTTCATCGATCGTTGCCGAAACGAGAGAAAAGCTTCTTGGAGAAGAAAGCACAATTGCCCATGTTACCTTATATGATATATCCGGACAGCCGCTGGAAACCACTCTCAAAGAAGCCGAGGGAATTAACATTCCTGAACAATCGGTTTCGGAAATTTTGACACGTCAAGACCAGGACAGTCAGTTGCGACCAATCGATGTGGCGGGAATCGAGTATCGGGAAATCATAGGTCCATGGGAAGTCCGCGGAGGGCAAGATCTAGGCTTAGTAGGCGTATCTTTGGCCGAAACCTTTCTTGTTCGTCCAAGTCAGCAAACACAGATTCAAATTTATGTTCTTGCTACCTTGGGTTTGCTCTTGATCATCATTGTAGGCATGATGCTCGCAAGGAGGATCACTCAACCTCTCAGCCAAGTCGTTACTGCTGCATCTGAAGTCAGTCAGGGGAAATGGGATGTTTCTGTAGAACCTAAGGGTGATGATGAGCTCGCTGTTTTGGCTCACACATTCAACTATATGATTTCTCATCTCAAAGAGGGAGAGATTTACCGTGATTTGCTCGGGCGTACTATCACACCTCAGGTAAGGGATCAGCTCAGAAAGGGACTCGCATCGGGGAATCTTAAATTAGAGGGACAGAATACTATCGCATCAGTGATGATCACCGATATCCGAGGTTTTACTGTTATTGCAGAGAGTGAGGCGCCGACTACGGTTTTGGGTTGGCTCAACCAATATTGGGGAGAACTCGTCCCGATCATTAATGCCCACGACGGTGTCACCAACGAATTCGTTGGTGATTCCGTGATGGCATTTTTTGGTGTTCTCCCTATGACGTTAGATGCTTCTGAAAGTGCGCGGCAGGCTTGTATGGCTGCTGTTGATATCCTTCAGGCAGTGAAATCTATGAATTTGCAACGTGTAGAAAAGGGTGAACCGCCTATGGTGACCGGTATTGGCATCAATACTGGAGCAGTAGCCGCGGGGGGTATGGGAACAGCGGATAGATTGCATTACTCAATCATTGGTGATACTGTGAACGTTACTCAACGTTTAGAAAGTCTCACCAAAGAATTAGGTGAAACCAGCGCCATCATCAGCGAGGACACGTACGAAGCACTCGGCAAATATCAGGATGATTTCATGATCAAGCCTATGGGCAGCCATGTATTCAAGGGAAAATCTGAGCCCATCAAGGTTTATCGCTTACTCCCTATTAAAATCGAAGCCCGCAAACCGATTAGGATCAACATTAACCTTGCAACCGAAGAAGAATTAATGATCCTAAAGGGAATCAATGCTAAAATTGCTCAAAGAGTTGTAGAGTACCGGAATTCCAATGGGAGTTTCACGCAAAAAGAAGATATCAAAAAAGTTTCAGGTATTGGTACAATAAGATATAGAGGCTTCGAAAAGCATATCACTGTTTCAAACCATAAGTAGAGAAAAAACTTTGGCTGATCAAACTCTCTCTCCCAGAATCGAATGGGCTGGCATCCGCACTCAATGGTTGCTGGCTATGCTACTATCCTTGATAGTAGTGATCGGTATTTGGGCTTCAGTGTTTGCTCAAGGGATCAAACCATCGAGAGACAGCAATTTTATATACTGATCAAAAATAGGTTTTGTGAGAAACGGATAGTCGGGTAGACTTG
>CAZLNX010000489.1:0-4100 GCA_964560795.1 uncultured Anaerolineales bacterium
AACGTAGCAACTCTTAACAACCTGGCTATTCGCAAATACACATCAAGCAAGGAGCACCCCTTGCCTGTCCCGATGTTGTATATTCCCCCCACCCCGGGTTTCAAGGCAGCCAGGTTCGCATCCACCACATCCCGCACATGGACGAAGTCTCTGGTCTGGGAACCATCTCCATAGACTAGCGGTTGTTTTCCGTGCAGCAGAGCGTGGGAGAAAATGGCGATCACACCATTGTTTTGGAGCGCGTCCTGACCTGGTCCATAGACATTACCATAGCGCAATACAACCGTCTCTATGTTCCCATCGCGACGCCAGAGCATCTTCTCTGCAGCTAATTTGCTCTCGCCGTAGGGAGAGATGGGGTTCGTTGGAGAATTTTCGGGGATGGGCAACACTTGCGCTTCACCGTAGATGGCTCCACCGCTGGAGGCGTAGATCAGCTTACGTACCCCTGCCTTCGAAGCCGCCTCGAGGACATTCTCCGTCCCCTGCAGGTTGACCTGGCAATAGAGTTCGGGCTGTTCGCATGATTCTCTAACACTGACCAAAGCCGCATGGTGACTGACCACTGTCGGACGCTCGCGAATGAAAATTTTGCTCAGTTTATCTAAATCGCATATATCCACCTGATAAACGCGAATCCCTTCGGGCACTCGTTCTCGCTTTCCCCGAGAGAAGTCATCTACCACGACAACCTGGTATCCCTCCTGGAGGTAAGCGCGCACAACCTGCGAGCCGATGAACCCCGCTCCACCGGTGAGCAGGATTTTATCTTTGTTAGGATTGCCCATTGGTGTCAATTTTGCGAAGGGTTTCTAGTGTCCTGTCAAACGTAGAATGACGGATATAATTTACGCAATTAGATACGAGCATCTGCTGTCGTGAACTACCAGTTGACGGTTGATGCATTTTGGTTACGCTGACGTTTCCAGGCTGGCGACTTCTGTGACGAGGGTCTCATTTTTGGCAATGCGGCGATCCCGTGTTTCCTGGATGTCATATTGGACATTCTGCTTTCTTCCCGTCAAGATTTCTTCCGTTCAGAACTAAGATAAGAACTTCGGATAAGAATGATTACTATGCTTAATAATATTATTATCACCAAGTAGGTTGCAAATGTAGTTTTGGACTCTTGCGTGCTTCCCATATTTGTATCTAGTGGTTCAGTAGTAGGTGTTGGAGTACCGATTGGCATATAAGTTGCGGAATGTGTCAAGGTAGGCTTCAATGTAGGCTTCGATGTAGGTGTAAAGGTAAATGTAGAAGTAGGTCTAGGCGTTGACGTACTAGTGGGAGTAACTGCCCATGCTGGAACTACTTTATCACAATAGATTGTATTTAATACAGCCGCTTTACACTCTTTAGCATACTCATTGGCATCATCAATACTATCTTGATCTGTATCTGCTGAGTTAGGATTTAGACCCAATTCCATCTCTAGCCCATTACCCAAACCGTCGTTATCATCATCCTGAAAATACTCATCTAATAGCAAGGGCTCTCTTGTATAAGCATACAGTGTAAACATATCACTTAAGTCGGCTCCAGAGATAGTAGCAATGGCATTTTGGATATCAAGGTAACTGAAAGCCTCTCCTGTACCCGCATAATTTTCATATAGAAAGTGAGCAAGATCCTCTATGTTTTTTTCGCCATCAGTAACTTCAAGCATTCTTTGATTCAAGTAAAATGCCCATAAACCTGATTTAAAATAAGTTGTAAAGTGATCTTTAGCCCCATTATTTGACATTAGAGAAAATTCGTTCGGCGTGTTAGCATATTCTGCGTTATAAGTTATATACAACTCATAGAATCTTTGATAAACCATGTGAAGTCCATAAGCCGATTGCATTGCTTTCTCTTGGAGGTAATGTGAAATTGCCCCTCTAATAAACCAATCTGGCTGTTGAGGATCTAGGGCGAGCAGACCAGTTGTGAACCAAGCCCGCAAGAATTTATGCGGAAATCCATAGTATGTGTAAGGAGGTAGATCACAGATAAATGCTGTGCCTTCGCAAGCTACTAATTGCCAGGTTGTATACTCAAGCCGGGGAGGAGACTGACCAAAATCTATTGTCCGCGCGTGTTGGTGACTCCAGGAATAAAGCGCGGGCTGATAGGCTTCGGGATTAGAATACCAATTGGGCCATTCGAGGCTTGCTATATAAGTGTTGTAGGGCTCTAGGGGGCCAAGGATTTCGCAAAAATAGTCATACATCTTTAACCCCAAAAGTGCTTCTTTAGAGCCTTCTCTAAAAAATGATGGGACAAAAATAAGCCGACCACAATCAGCATCCAACTCGATTAGTGTATTGCCAACCGCAAAACCCATCTCAACGAAGTTATAGACTGGATCCGCATTATCTCCATACATTCCATCAAGCGTGCCAAGATCAAAGATTCCATTATGGTCAGGCTCTACTACCGTCACTGCTCTCCAAGAATCTGGAATATCAAACTTCAGTGATGCCTGACCAATCATTTTATGATCACGTGGTCTCAGAAGAACCGTTTCAAGAAAGCCAACAGTTTCCTGAGACAACCTAGAATATGTAACTGTAACACTAGATGCACCATTTGTGCTAATTCGATAAAACCGATGTGATATTGATCTGTTCACCAATTGATAATAGTTCGTAATATATCCCAAGTCTTTGATTTGCAGTTCATCACCGGTTTCAGTGACTGCATGGATTTCTTTGACTAAAAGTAAGGTTTCTTCTCTTCCGTCTCCAAATTTGAGCAGAGGACTAACGACCAAATCTAAGTTTGGAGTTGTGATATTTTCGATCTCTAGAGTCACTCTAGGACTAGCTCCTGAATATGAAATAAAATAGGATAGTTCAAGACCATCCTGTTGAGCACTAACGGGCTGAATTGTTACTATTAAAGCAACCATAGCAACGGACAAGAGACTGATTATTGTAATAAAGCGCTGCCAGACAAAATACATTCCAACCTCCACTTTAAATCATGAGTTTTCTAAATGCATAGATATGAAATTACACCGCCTAACAGGAAGGATAACCTTCACAAAACTTTTTGACTATCCACCCTCATTGGTGATCTCTTGAATCCATACTTCCCATAGCCCATCTCCCTCCTCTACCTCGAAACCGTACTCTCCGGGGATCAAGATATAGTCCCCATAACCACTACTCGGGCCAACGAAATACTCGAAAGTGACGCGGCCGTACTGCGTCCCTTCCATCTCAGGATCCAAATTAAAGAGCACCAGGACAAACTTAGACTCGCTGGATTGATCCCAGCTGACACGGATACGTGTCTCTTTGGTGAGGGTGAAGGTTTCTTCGGCGATGCCTGCTCCCTCGCCTGAGATGCGAAATAACTCATCCGGCATAATGACTGTTGGTTTTGGTGTTCGAATAACGGATGTCGGCGCTGAGGTTTCAGCGGGTTGGTCTGAACCACAGGCAGCGAGAAGAATAGAAATCACCAAAAATAATATCAAGATTTTGATTTTTCTACTTTTGTCCATCTTGGTACCTCCTCAAATAGTGCTGCACAATCGCATTTTCGCTTCACTGTGCGCACATCCGTATTGCGTACCTACGGTATGACGCACCTTCAGTAGGACGGTTCCACCGCCATAATAGTGAAGCATTACGGCTTACAGTTCAACACTTCTGGTTTGTCGAGTAAGGTTTCGCAATTGGGACGGTTTGGGTTGGCAGCCATTACGGCCAGATACCAGATGCGGTCCACCTGTTCGGGGATAACCAGGCCTGGGTAAGTTGCGCGCATGGTCTGGCGATACCAATCCTCCGGCAGCAATCTTATCTGCAGGATAGCCAGGTCGGGGCGTTCGCCCAAGGCAAAATGATAATACCATAACGGAAAAGTATCCTCATCATCCAGCGTGTAGAGTACCGCATCCTGGGGCGCAGTTTCCAGAATCTTACGTCCAAAGTCCGTGGCGCGCTGATCCTGACTGGCATCGACGTGTGGAAGAATCGCCCAGGCATTTGCCAACACCATCACGGCCAGCAACATGCCTCCCACAGGAGTAATCCAAACTCCAGCTTCACGCCAATCGAGGTACCAACCCGCCCCCAAACGCCGCGCCCAGGTTTCGGCGTCCC
>CAZLNX010000490.1:0-4094 GCA_964560795.1 uncultured Anaerolineales bacterium
GCCTAACATGCAAAACAACACTGTGACTATGTCTGGAATCACGCTACAGTGTCTAAATGCATATTGTTTGGCCAGATTACTATCAAAACGCGTTTCAACCCTAAAACACTTATTCCACTTTTGTAATTCTGAACAGATATCATTGGCAAACAAGTCTCTTACCGACAGCTTCCCCTTAACTCCAGACATAACATCGATGTGTACCAGAAACATTAACGAAGCCGTCATTTGCAGGCACAGACTCTCTCTTGGAGACTCAACATAAGCTTTTTCATCTTGACTACAGGGTATTTCAATAAATAGATGATTATTCTTCTCAGCACATTTGAACAACTGACTGTTCTTTCTCGCTATAATGACAATCAACTTTGACAAGGGTTTTATGCTGTTGTAACAATTAACTGTCTCTTCGTTGTTCCCAGAAAAACTACTTATAATTATTAGCGTTTTCTCGTCAACATGGTCTATTCTAGGGCTATTGGTGCGATTTACCTGAATTTCAATGCTGGACTTAAGATACTTGTATAAAATATCTCTAGTAAGATCGTGTGGCGACGCAGAACAACCCAAACCGTATATTTTAATGCTACTAACTTGATGTCCCTCAAACTTTCTCTTGAATTCACCAGCACACTTCGTCGCCCTCTCATACATAATGCTAAAATGTACGCCCCATTCATTTAATCTCACCAAGAGATCATGCGTGTCTATTATTTTCACCAAATCCATACTGTCTAGGAGGTATTTTGGACCGCATATACCTACCAAAGCTTTTATGCACGCGCTTTGTATATTAAATCCCCTGTATATTTTGCTTAGTTTTGATTGATCCAAATCGTGTGGATAAAAACTATAGACTACCGCTGACTGTTTCTTAATAAGATTGCAGAGTCCATCACGAACTATATTTTCGTTTCCTTCTGAAACCTTTGCAAATTTTATTACTTTTCTTATAGTAGATTTAACATTACAAAGACAAGATACGTCGTGCAGATATTCTTCCAGTTCATTCATAGTATTTACGCTCTACAACAATTGATCTAAAAAGAAGCCAGAACAACACAGAGATTGACAATCGCGGCATAAAAGTCACCGGTGAAATCGAGGCCCCTTGAGTTGAGCAGATACGTTCACTTGTCGTCCCTTGCTCTTAATCTGTTTATGAAGTTGACAAACTCATCTTTCTTAAAGGAGCCCATGTCAGTAATTAAATAGTCAATTTCATCTGAAGGAATTCTATCTTGGACAGGATCGAGATAAACTCTATTGAAAGTTCTCTCATTCATATTCTTTAGCAGTTTCTCAAGATTTGGATCATTGTCTCCAATGATAATGTTAGGATCTACCTTGGATCGTTCAGGAGGGTGGTTAACAGAAAAGAAAGACGTTTTTGCAAAAACAAAAACCTCTATCTTGTGTAACTTTGCAATTGAGGTTATTATCCGAGAACCAACTGAATTGAGTATCCAGAATTTTTTGCCAGTTTGGTCTATCCAGCCATCGCCAGCACCAAGAAACACCTTGCTTATTGAATATCCTGACTTATTTTCATGCATATAATACGCAATCGATGCGTCTGATATAAACCGCGTATCATCAATTCTAATGCCCAAACCGCAAAGAGTATTTACGTAAGCAATTGCATCCGAAAAAGGTGATATGCACTTATTTCTACATTCTGCTACTAGTAGCTTAGACTTTTTTCCTGACACTTTTTGTTTTATCGATTTTAACCCCTGAGCCACAGCAGTGCTATATGAATAGAGGAGAATGCACTCATTACCCTCTTCAAAGTCCAGCTCATCAAAAAGAACTTTAGAGTGTTTCATTATATCTTTCTTTATTCTCTCATTCAATTTGCGCTCATCTGTCACCATCCCCTTAATCGCTGCCTTAACTTTGGCTTTATTGTATTTGCTACTATTGAGTTTGTTTTTCTCTTCAACTAACAAGCCTATTGTCTTGTCAGATATTGTTTTAATCTTCTGATTACCATGATAACTATCCGCCGCATATCCTAAAAGATGTTCTACTGGCTCCAAAACTTGTTCATCAAATCTCTGTGTATTCCAATTTTGCGAGACTACAATATCTTCAATAGAAAGCAAAAGAGAGTCTTCTACGCCAGCTGCACTTATTTGCCGTGAGATTTGATACTGCTTAAGAAAGAACTTAATTCTCTTTTCTTCTCCGGGCGACAATGGCCCATGTTCGTCGGAGTTCTCGACAGTATTGTTAGTTACAGCAATATAGGGTGCAATGCCACTTCTGTGCAGGATGTTTCTGGTCCTGTCTATTTCGTCTTTTATACTTTGACAGATGTTCCTAATGATATCATTCAAGTAAATATCATCATCAATGCCAGAAGGCCTAGCAAATAGGAGATTAATTGCGCCTTCTGCAGGTGAAGGCAATACTTTCTGAAGCATAAGGTGTTTTGCCCAATGCATCCAACTTGTGATTGGCAGATTAGGTAGAAGCTCAATGTGAAGCCTCTCAAATTCAATCCTCGAATAGTCTGAGTGCAGGATATCTGCTAACCTAAGAAGTGCTGAAAGCGTTAAAACTCTGTTTGTCTTTTCAAGCGTTTTCATTGAGGTGTATTCGCTGATCTGTGCCCATTTCTGTGTGTGTAAATGACATATTATGGAAATAACATATCTACTAAACCCATCTGTAATTCCAAGTGAGTCACCTTTATCCCTGATATATCTGCTTGATAACTCTGCATGGTTATTTCTGATGGTACTTATTAGATTTAATGGAAGATTGCGTGGAAAGTCTCTTTCCCATCGGTTAGAATCAGCTATCATACTCATGATCGCCTGGTTGTCACTCAATGTCATCACGTCTTTATGAATTGACATTCCTATGTCATGCAGATACGCGGATGCAAGCAGCCAATAAACTAAGTTATCTGAAAGCGCATCTTTCTTGTCATCAGGGATAATTAAGTCTAAATACTCTTCGACTTGTTCTGCGTGAGAAAGATTATGTGGCGTAAAAGGATCGCTAGTAGGCCTTGGTTCAAAAAGACGTTCTAGCTCGTTCTTTATTCTATCAATTATCTTCCGCTTTGTGGGATCAAGTACGTCATACAGTTTTCTCATTCTCTTTCCCTCAGGTTTTCACCAATAGCTTGAGCACACCGTCAAAGCTCAAGCCCTTTAATGTTGAGATAATAAGGTCTGCTTGCTTTAGTTCTTCCCTACAAAAGGTGTTAGTAATTGCCACACATTTTATATTTGCAGCTTTTGCAGATAAGACGCCGTTTACCGAATCTTCAAATGCGACGCAAAACTCAGGTTGGATTGAAAGTCGATCAAGCGCTTTTAAGTATACTTCAGGATCAGGTTTTCCTCTGGTAATATCTTCATAACTGACAATTGCGGCAAAATAGTCTAGAGCTGATAGTCTTGTTAGCGCTCGCGTAATGAACCTCCTATGTGATGTGGATGCTACGGCAATTTTCAGGCCGGATTCACTCAATGAAGCAATAAGCCTTTTTACACCAGGAAAAAACTGCATTCCCGTTTCAAAATATTCCTCATAGTATTTTATCTTTCTTTCTACACACTCTTGGATAGGGATTCTTATATTTTTATATCTAGCGATAAAACTAAAAACCTCTTTGATAAGAGTGCCAGGAAGATGTTGATAGTATTCCTGATCACTCAGAAAGATCTCGAAATCACTTAGGACTCGCTGAATTGCCATTCTGTGAAGCTCTTCATCATCTAAAATGACTCCATTGAAATCGAATATTACGCCTTTGACGCTTCTTTTCATAACGCTAACATACCATCAACCATCTCTGTCAATACATCTGCTAGAGCAACAATAGATATAGAAACACAGATACAGCATTCGTATCACAGTCAATGATGACCCCCAGAACTGGTGGTCTACCATATTTCTATTTAGTAAACAAAAAATCCCCTATTGCAAGTGAATCCATATCCGTCTTCTCAAATAACTGAATGGCTTCTTTTGGAGTGTTCACGATAGGTTCTGACGGACCATTAAATGATGTGTTTAATAGTGTCATTCCGGCAAGCCTGCAAAATCTAAAAAAAGTTTGCGGCGGCGTTTTT
>CAZLNX010000491.1:0-4090 GCA_964560795.1 uncultured Anaerolineales bacterium
AACTTTTGCTGTTTTGAGGAGGGTCTAGCACCCTTTTTGCAGTAGAGTCTCAAAATGCAAAAGGTGCTATTTGAACTACCCCTTTCCCCTTCCCCCCGAAAACAAAATATAGTAACTATATTCATAGTGTCTTATTTACTAATCGTACTACCGCAACTCTTTTTTGTCAAACTAAGACGAATTAAACCAATCAGTGGTATAAATATACCCCGTGGACGAGACTTACACCTTTTACCCACCCCAAAGAGCTGGTCAACTCTTCCATTTGATCGCCATCTTGTTCTTGATCCTGGGATCAGTGTGGGGATTATGGCAAGCCACTAGTGCACAAGTTGGGCCAATTTTCTTATTCTATTTGCTGCCTGCCTTGCTGGCCGTGCCTCTTGTTCCCCTGCTTGTTTACCGGCTGTACACGTTGCAAAATGCCAGTTATTCGCTAGAACGGGATTATATACGCCTGCAATGGGGCTGGCGCACTGAAATCATCCCAACCAATATTGTTTTGTGGGTTCGTCCAGCATCAGACCTTGAACTCCCTCTGCAGATGCCGCGCTTACGTTGGCCCGGCTCAATATTGGGCAGCCGCAATCTCCCCGATGGGCGGCCCGTGGAATTTTTGGCGTCGCGAGGAAAGAGACTCATCATCATTGGAACAGCACAAAAAGCATATGCCATCTCCCCCAATGACCCCAACACTTTTTTAAAGGCATATCAACAGTTAATCGAATTAGGATCGCTAAACCCATCACAGATTGAATCAATCCATCCTAGCTTTTTGTTTGCCCGAGTTTGGAGTTCAATCCCGGCGCGCCTGCTGCTTTTTATGGGTGCCGTACTTAGCATTTCTTCCTTAGTGTGGGCCATCATCGCTATTCCAAATCACGCACAAATCTCATTGGGATTCACAGCTCTTGGTGTGCCGCGGGACCCGTTACCAACAATCCAACTGATGTTCTTGCCAGTCTTCAGTATCTTTGCATATCTGGTGAACGGGTTACTAGGCTTATTCTTCTATCGTAGTGACAGGAACCATCCCTGGGCATACCTGTTATGGAGCACCAGCGTCCTGGTTGGGGCACTCTTCTTAGTTGCAACCTACTTTATCCTAAGCACAGGGTAACTTTTCCACAAGCGCCAACCACTTATCCACAGAAAAACCGGGGTTTATCCACAGTTTTATGCAGATTCTTATCGGATTCATCGCAGGAGTAGTAATCGCCATCATCGCATGGAAAGCGGGTTCGCTTTCCATCAGCGGTGCTATTGCTGCCGCTACCTCGGGCGGTTTGATCTTCGGGATCGGCGGCCTTCCCTGGGCAGCCTTACTGCTTACATTCTTCATCACATCCAGCGCCCTCTCGAAAGCTTTTAAAAGCCGCAAAGCGAAGTTAGGCGAGAAGTTCGCCAAGGGCAGCCAACGGGATTGGGCGCAAGTGCTGGCTAATGATGGCGTTGGTACTTTGCTAATCATCTTCTTCACCCTGAGCACTTCGTCTTCGCTCAGTGTAAACTCCGCCGAAGGCGTAGTCGAAGGATGGGGATGGATCGCTTATGCCGGGGCAATGGCTACAGTCAACGCCGACACCTGGGCCACGGAACTGGGCGTTCTCAACCCGAAATTGCCACGGCTGATTACCAACGGGAGAGTTGTGGAAGTCGGCACCTCGGGCGGAATCTCCCTGTTGGGGACGCTGGCAACCCTGGGGGGCGCGGCGCTCATTGGGCTGGTGGGAGCGGCGTTCTCCCTCGGGGCTGAATCATGGACCCTTTTGCTGGCAGCCACCCTCGGGGGAGTCTGCGGGTCCTTGTTTGATTCACTGCTGGGCGCCACGGTTCAGGCCATCTATCACTGCCCAAACTGTGACAAAGAGACCGAGCGTCATCCCTTACACAGTTGTGAAACGCAAACCGAGCAAATCCGGGGCTGGATATGGTTGAATAATGACCTGGTTAACTTCTTTGCTTCTGCTGTGGGAGGGGGAATCGCGATAATTATGTGGATGGTTCTTCAATCCCCCTAAAGTATTGTGATAAATGTAACTTAAGTCATGGACACACTTTACACAAGTGGTATCATTCGTAGCGTAGCAAACGAGGAGAATTTTGCCTATGAAAATACCTATTATCATTGGCGTTGTTGCCTTAGCTGCAGTGATCTTTGTCGGTATGTATGTCACCGATTTCACTGCCTATCTGGGGAACAACCCCACCACCTGCAATAACTGTCATGTTATGGATGCAGTTTATGAGAGCTGGTTTCACGGCGGGCATAAAACCTGGGCAGTTTGTGGTGATTGCCATACCCCGCACGCGCTCATTCCAAAATATATCGTCAAAGCCCAATCTGGCTACCATCATGTGACCGCTTTCCTGTTCGGAGATATCCCTGGGGCAATTCGAGCAAAAGAAGGCTCCAAAGAAATCGTACAAGAGAATTGCGAGCGTTGTCACGCTGAAACCGTCGCAACCATGCTCGAAAATCCCATGCCGTTAGACCGATATTGTTTCGAATGCCACCGCTCTGTGGCACACGGCGAACGGGGTGTCTCGTTACTACCCTATCAACATAAGGAGATTGATAAATGAATAAAACTTCCACGACTTTGATCCTGACAGGGATCATCATTGTATTAGCCGCCGCGTTAATTGGCGTTTTAATCTTTACAAGCAATCAAGAATCCACTGCGCGCGGTATTGAGGCTCTAGTTGAAATCGCAGACATGGAACCAGACTCATCCCAATGGGGGATCAACTTCCCTAACCAGTACTCAACTTTGATGAAAACTGAAACCAACAATACACGAACCATATTCGGCGGATCAGAACCTTTCTCAAAACTCGAAGACGATCCTCGTTTGGTAACTCTTTTCGCTGGTTATGGCTTCAGCAAAGACTATAACGAAGAGCGCGGCCACAGCAACAGCCTCACCGATGTGCGTGAGACACTGCGCGTTGGCGAGAAAACCCCTGGTACTTGCTACTCCTGTAAAGCCGCTGACAATCCCAGCCTATGGGATCAAATGGGGATGGCCGCTTTTGATAAGACTCCTTTCATGGAATTAGGCGAACACATCTCAGAGCCCATTGGTTGTGCCAACTGCCACGAGGCTGAAACCATGCAACTGATCGTCACCAACCCTGCCCTGGAAGAGGCTTTCGAAGCCCAGGGTAAAGATTGGCGCGAATTTTCCCGACAAGAAATGCGCTCAGTGGTCTGCGCAAACTGCCACGTAGAATACTACTTCGCTGGTGAGGGTAAATACTTGACCTTCCCCTGGGTGGACGGCACCACTGTGGAAGATATCTCAGCTTACTACGCCGCGCTGGAATTCAAAGATTGGGAACATCCCAACTCGGGCGCACCAATGATCAAGATCCAGCACCCCGAATATGAATTTTTCACTGCTGACAGCACCCACTATAGCGCCGGCGTGTCTTGCGCAGACTGCCATATGCCCTACACCCGTGATGGTTCGGCGAAATTCTCCACTCACGACGTTCAAAGCCCGCTGCTCAACGCCGAAGTTGCCTGTGGAGCCTGCCATACCGATGTTGGCTATGTAACCAACCGTGTAGCGACCATCCAGAATCAGGTCCGCGCAACGATGGACATCACCGAAGATGCCATTATGGATGCCATTCAGGCCATCGAAGCCGCGGCAGCCGAAAGTGGTGTTGATGAGGCTCTGCTAACCGAGGCTCGCTTGCTGCACCGCGAAGCCCAACTCTTCTGGGATTTCATCGCTGCAGAGAACAGCATGGGCTTCCATAACCCCGAAGAAGCGCTGCGCATTCTGGCTGCAGCCACAGACATGGCCCGTCAGGCCCAACTAAAGGCCGTCGAAGCCGCAGGGACGATTGAGATCTTAGGCCAATAAAGAAAGAAACAATTAACAATAAAAGGACGGGTACGAAATCCCGTCCTTTTTGATTCCCGAGAATTCCAGTAGGGAGAATATCAAATAATTGATTAATGTCATTCCGAGCCTTTACGCGGCGAGGAATCCCCAGGGAATCACTATCATAAACAAGTTATTAGAGATTCTTCGCCCCAAGGGGCTCAGAATGACATCTTTTTATGCATAGGGAT
>CAZLNX010000492.1:0-4081 GCA_964560795.1 uncultured Anaerolineales bacterium
TTTGCTATGATCAACCTGCGCCATGTTATTCACCAATAAGTTTCAATGAGTTCAAGGAGATTACAATGAGTGAATACTATGAAAATCCCCGAGTTGTTCCCAATAGCTCGATGGCAATTCTGTGCCTGGTGGCTGGAATACTTGGCCTGACGATTTTCCCCGTTCTCGGCAGCATTGTTGCCTTGATCACTGGTCCAATGGCAAAAAGAGAAATCCGTGAGAGTGGAGGCACACTGGGCGGGGAAAGTTTAGCCCAAGTTGGCATCATATTGGGTTGGATTGGCGTCGCACTGACAGTTTTAGGTGTTTGCTTTTTCGGGGTAATATTTGCGCTACCATTTTGCCTGGCTGCCTTTGGTATTGCCGCAGGTGAATTTAATTCAATCGTCCCACTGATCTCTTTTGTTATCTAAATAGAATATCTGTTTAGGATATAATTGCATTGAAATCGTACCTAATTATTTGAGGAGGCTATCATGTCTGAAGATATGACCATAGTGGAGAATATGGATACAATGAATGAAAATGGCCGCAACAAAACATGGATTATCGTTGCCGTTGTCCTGGTTGTGTTATGCTGCTGCTGTGTGGCTGCACTCGTTGGTGTTTATTATGGCTTTGAACCCTTGATGGAAATGATGGGAGTTCCCTTGCCCTGGATGCAGTGATCGACTTCTGTTCTGGATAAAAAAACAGGTGCTAATGACTATAAAAATGTCGTTTGCACCTGTTTTGTTTATCTGGAAAACTTCTAAAAATATCCTAAAACGATAGTGTTAGGTAATTTCCATCATCCTGAAATAGTTTTGTAACTCGCCTAATGCATCCAGCGCACGTAGCCGAATTTCTGGCTGAAGCTGTAACTCGGCGAACTCGTCTTCGTCCAGTACGTATTGACGCCCATCAGGAAAAACTAACAAATCCAAAGCCAAATCTTTGTATGAAATGAACTCTTCCAGAATTTCTGCGGGCAATGCGATATTGCAATACCAGCCTTTCAAGCGATCATCGTCTCGATCGTGTATTTCGAAAATGTTATACCAGCGATCCGCATAATACGTTTCCAGGAAGCGATCCCCTTTGCACAGCCACATCCCATTAAAGTTTATATCGTCCCGGTCGAAGAGCGCTTCGATGATGATTTGATTATCTCGACGATCAATAACATCGCCAGAATAGCGCCAGGTTTCGTTGCCTTGGGGATCTTGCTTGATTACGGAAATAGTGTCTTTTGGATTCGTCATGGGGATAGAATTTGGATTGTCTTTGCGGGATCGAAGTAAATGATAACCGATTCGTCAATTTGAGGAAGATCTGTTTCCGAAGATGGGAAATTGAATGATAACCGGTTGGCGTGGACGTCGATTTCGAGTCTGCACTGCCCCCCACGAAACGAACGCGATACAACAATTCCCTTGAGTTTGTTCTTCCCGCGCCCATCTAATCGGACTGTGTCTGGGCGGATCAAGAATGTTACGCTCCCATCAAATACCTCGGGCGTGGGAAAATCCCCGAGAGGAGATTGAATTATCCCATTGATGATCTTCCCCTCGAAGATATTTGTCATACCCAAGAATCTGGCGACGAAAGCTGTCGCCGGTTTCCCGTATACCTCTTGTGGAGAGCCAATTTGGATAGCCATTCCCTGATTCATCACAACGACGCGATCTGCAAGAGAGAATGCTTCTTCTTGATCGTGCGTGACGTAAATAGCAGTCTGCCCAGTTTTCTGCAGGATATCTTGCATATCAGTCAGCAGTCTCTCTCTCAGAGCGCGGTCGAGGGATCCCAGGGGCTCATCCAGCATCAACAGGCGCGGGTGCGGCGCCAGGGAACGCGCCAGTGCGATGCGCTGCTGCTCCCCGCCTGACAGCGTGGCGATATCTCGGGTGCCGAAGTCTGGCAAACCGACCAACGTCAATACTTCAGCGACTCGTTTATCAATTTCAATCTGTCCCCATTTGGCCATGCGCAGACCGAATGCGACGTTCTCATGTACATTCTTGTGCGGGAAGAGGGCATAATCTTGGAACATCAGCCCAAAGCCGCGTTTGTGAGATGGAACACCCGCAAGGTTGCGGTTATCCCAAACTACATCTCCGGAATCGGGTTCATCTAATCCGGCGATGATTCCAAGAAGCGTGGATTTTCCGCACCCGCTTGGGCCAAGCAAGGCGAGGATTTCTCCTTTGGCGACATCGAAGGAGATGCCCTGTAGGGCTTTAGTCTGTCCAAACGATTTATGGATATTGGTTAATGATAGCAACATACCAAATTCTCGTAATCAAAACTCACCGACATCGGCGATGCGGAAGCGCTCGATAGACAGCATGCCGACGGTGGTGAAGATCATCAGGATTGTGCTTAGGGCCAGGGCTTGCCCGTAATTCAAGACGCCAGGCCGAGAGAGCAGTCGATAAATGACCACGGGCACAGTCGGGTATTCAGGCCTTGTTAGCAGTGATGTGGCCCCAAACTCGCCCAGGGAGATGGTAAATGCAAATGTTGCTGCAACGAGGAGAGATCGCCCAATGATCGGTAAATCAACATGTCGCAGCACCTGGCGTGGTGAAGCGCCCAAAACTGCCGCAGCATACCGTAATCGTGGCTGAATGCTGGTCAATGCCGGCGTTAGGCTGCGCACCACGAACGGGAAGGCGACCAGGGTATGGGCTATGGGGACCAATAAAGGTGATGTGCGCAAATCTAGGGGGGGATGAGCCAGGGCGATGATGAATCCTAAACCTAGCGTCACTGCTGATGTTCCTAGAGGAAGCATTAACACAGGATCGAGAATCCGGTTGAGGCGAGACTTGCGATCTTTGGCTAACGCCCATGCTGCGGGCAAGCCCATGGCCAGAGCAAGTACAACTGTCGCGGCAGCATACGCTAATGAAATGCCAATGGCCGTGATCGGTGGAACGTAGAAGAGCGACTCTTGACGGTTGATCCCGAGTTCCTGATAAAAAGCAAGAGTCAGACCGGGAGCAAGGGAGCCCTCGCGCGTGTTGATCACCCCAAAAGAAGTCACCGAGCGGCCTGCCAGGGCCAGCAGCGGCGTTGTCAGGATGACTAAGAGTAACGCGATGATCCCCATAGCAAATATCCGCTGCCGCCAGGATGAAATTCTACTCTGTGTGTGCCGGCGTGATTTCAAATCTAACGGTTGTGAGACCTTTGTGGAGAGGCGTGTGTAAAGGATTGTCATCAACAACGTGCAGCCCAACTGTAATACGGAGAGCACAGCGGCCAGCGGCAAATTGAATAGGCTGATGGTCTGGTAGAAAATCTCAACTTCCAGTGTGGCGAACTGGGGGCCGCCTAAAACCAGGATAACCCCGAAGGAAGTGAAATCAAAAATAAACACTAATAGCGCAGCCGCAAGGATCACAGGTGCCAGCAGTGGCAGGGTGACTTCACTGAAAACTTTCCGCCTGTTGGCTCCAAGCACCTGCGCAGCTTTCCCAAGACGCGGGTCGAGATGGGCCCAGAAATCTCCCACCATGCGTAGAACTATGGTGGTATTGTAGAAGACGTGGGCTGCCAGGATAGCACCTAAAGAATGGAGAAATTGGATCGGCGGCTCGGAGAGATTGAAAGCCTTCATCAGCCCAACATTGACCCAGCCGTTGGGGCCTAACAACGCGCTGAACCCTGCCGCGACCACCAGGGTAGGCATCACAAAGGGAACTCCCGATATGGCTCGGAGAAAGGTTTTTCCTCGAAAGGTGTAACGTGCGAAGAGATAGGCTCCTGGCAGACCCAACATTAGCGTCAGGACGGTTGATAGAAGTGCCTGCCAGATAGTGAATCCAAAAACGCGGCGCAATGATGCTGCCGAGATTGCTTCCACAAAAGGTGCCAACAACCCTGCCTCACTACGCGCCAGACTTAACTTCAGGATACTCCCCAAAGGGTAGAAGAAGAAGGTGGCTAGGAAGGCTAGTGGGGCAAGCCAAAGCAGTAAGGTGATAGCGCGTTTGCTATGCATACGAGTAAGAACTAGTAATCAGTGATCAGTTTTCAGGGTGGTCTCCCTCTTGGGTGTTGCTGAAATGTAGTATAAACTGAGGAAACAAAC
>CAZLNX010000493.1:0-4074 GCA_964560795.1 uncultured Anaerolineales bacterium
GATTCTTCCAGACCATTTCAAAAATGGGATCTTATTTTTGCACACCTCCTAAGGGGAGTCCTGTTTCTGCGATAACATCGCCGAGCAGGCTGCCAGGTTGAGCTTCGATAGATTTTTGTTCTTCTCCGTAGATGACTGTGATTTTAGGCATTTAAGTTCCTATATTGTCGATTTGTATTTGTATAGGACCTACGCATTTGGGTTTCTACCCTGAAAATGTGTGATTTGCGTAAGTCCTATTGTAATGATTACTCGCTCATCTTTTTAAGAATCTGGAAGACTTTATCATAAAAACTCTGAATGTGCTCGCGCATGATTTCTTCAGCACGGTCGGCGTCTTTTTTCTTGATCGCCTCGACGAGTTCTATATGGGTTTCAACGGCTGCTGGGAGAAATTCTAATTGAGGTAGCGCCAGATACCACAATCGTTTCGATTGTCCATAGAAATCTTCCAAGATTTCAGCCAGATACTTGTTCTTTGCAGCTCTGGCGATAGCCTGATGAAATTTGTGATCCAGATCAAAGAGTCGACGGGGCTGATCTGGAGGAATTTGCGCCTGTCCTTGGCAAAGTGCTTCCAGGATGACCAGGTCATCAGGAAGTGCATGTTCTGCTGCTTGACGAACGCAATAGGTTTCTAATAGCATGCGAATCTCGCTGATCTGTTCCAGATCAGGAATGTTGATATCGGAAACGAACAGGCCTCGGGGCGGAGCGTCAACCAGATGGTCATGGATCAGTAGTTTGAGCGCTTCTCGAATTGGCACCAATCCCACCCCTAGCTCTTTGGCCAGAGCGCCTTCATCTATTGGAGCGCCGGGAGGTAGTTCCAAAGTGGTGATCTTCTCGCGGATGAGCTCGTAGGCTCGTTGGGTGTCAACTCGTTCAAATTCCATAGATAAACTCCATAAACACCTTTGTCGGTGGAAATCCAATCGTGTTGGAATATGCTTAGATCGTGGTTTATTGGCCGCCAACGCGGTTGGCTACATACTCTTAAATCCTGAAAATCCGTGTACCATTTTTACTTCGCCAGTCGTGGGTTGCCGACAGCTTGGGCGCGTATGCGGTACGTATCCAGTCCATCATTTACTTCTTCAAGGATTACCTGGGGATTATCTGCCCCTGAACGCAAGGCTGCACTCAGCGCGCGTTCCTGGCATAATTGGCGAGCGAATGAAAGCGCTTCGTCGAGATCTTCATATTCCTGGCGGTCATCACGCGCCTGTACATGATAGCTGATCACATCTAAGCCGGACTCGGAAAGACGCGGGTAAACAAGGATCTCTTCAGCAACCATAATGCTCCCAGCGATGGCTCCCACCGCGTTGGCGACGTAAAAATAATCGGGTAAGATCAAATTTGTGTTTAGGGTTTGAGCCACATCTTTTAGCATGATCTCAGCCGGTGCCCCGATACCGATAATGGGGTGTTTCAAGGAAATTTGGGTATCCAAATGGGGATGTACCGCATTTATGCTGTTATGGAAGAACCAGGCACCGAAATCATCTTTCGTGTATGAACCCCCAGGAACCTTGCGGTTGCTTAGAAATTCGACCACGGCCTGGGTGATGAGTTGCGTTATCTGGGACCAAATGAAATCTGATAAACCAGACGCGTCCCAGTCCAGGAAATTGCTGAAACAAGTCAAACCAAATTTCGATGCCTGTGTATCCCAGGGGGTGTACCGACCGTCAATATGCAATAAATCCGTGGGAGTGAGTCCAGCTTTTCCGATGATCTCTTGCCGTAATAATTCTTCGGCGTTGAGTTGATTGATATGTAATAGATCTAGTTTTTTGAGAAGTTCTGGAATGGGTTGGGGACCATCTGCGAGTACTTTAACAAGTTTCTTTTCTCGGTCAGATTTAATGATGTGTTTGTCTGTGGGTTCCCGCAGCAAGAACCAGTGCTCTAACCAGATGGGAGAATGTGCTGGCCAGGTTTTTTGAGTAAGCGCTTTTAGACGCCCAACAACATGAGGATATTGGTGTGCAAGAAAGGATAATGGTACGACTCGCTCAGGACCTATGACGATCTCTTTCTGACGGTCGAGGGTGATGTGACTGTCACCGCCAAGTCCAATGGATAGTAAATTGGCTGCTTGGACGGATGTTTTGTATCCGGCTACGGATGCACCCTGTTCGCTGATGGTCACTTCGCCGCTCTGGATAAGTGCCAAATCTGTTGTTGTTCCCCCAACATCTAGAACTAAGGCATCTTCTTGATTAGAGAGAAAACGCCCACCGATGGCGCTGGCCGCTGGACCCGAGTGGATGGTTTCAACTGGAGTCCTGGCAGCGAATTCGTCGCTCATCAAGGTGCCGTCGCCGCGCACAACCATCAATGGGGCCTCAATGCCCCTGCGTTCCATAGCTCTGCGTACAGCGATGATGAAATCTTGCAGCACAGCCAGGAGTGAAGCATTTAGAGCGGCAGTGGTGGCACGTTCCACAGAACCGAGCTTTGTGGATAACTGGCTACCTAAGACAATGGGCAAATCGCACACTTGATTGATAGCGTTATAGATCCGGTTCTCATGCTCCGGATTGAGAGGGCTAAAATAACTGGAGACGGCAATGGCATCCACTTGATTTTTGATCATAGTGGTTTTTTCCAATATCCCCGGTAAATCTAAGGTTTCTTTTTCAACCCCATGTAGATCGTGCCCGCCGCCAAAGTAATAGAAATTGGGGGTGGCAAATTGTGCATCTAATTTGAAGGAAGCTACCAATTCGGGATCATAGCCTATCAGGAACAGTGCGACCCGTTTGCCTTTCCCCTCTGCGATGGCGTTGGTGGCCAGGGTTGTCGAGACCGATACCATTTTGATGGCCGAGGGATCCAGAATATCGATGCCCTCGATGACACGTTCAATACCCATCGATAAGTCGCGTTTCGTTGTCAGGCTTTTGTGGGATGCCAGAACCTGGCGCGAATTGTATTCCAGCAGTACGCCATCGGTGTACGTACCACCTGTGTCGATGCCCAGGACGAGGGCTTTGGTTGATTCTCGCTTTGATGTCAATCTACGCCTCTAACATGCATTTAGGGGCGTGATCTCCCTCCATGAGCAGTACCACTCACGAGGGAGTCTGAATCACGCCCCTATGCTTTTAGTTCAGACATCGGAAGTCTTCAAGACTTCCGATGTCTCATTTCAAAATAGGTTTTTATCCAAACATGGCGATTTCTAATTCTTCGCCCTTATGTTTTTCATCCGCCAACTCGCAGATGCGCCGCAGTTCCTTGAACATCTTCTCATCCATGAGGGGCTCAGTTTCTTCCTCAAGAATTTCGATGACACGATCATGGACGCGCTCACGATAGGTTTTACTGCCAGCCGCTTCCCAATTTTCCCAGTTGTTGCGGTCGATGAGTTTGGGGCGCCAGATATCGGTCTTGAAGCGGGCGAAGGTGTGTTCGTGATCCAGATAGTGACCGCCGGGACCAACTTCATCCATTACATGAAGCGCACGGCTGTCATCGGTGACTTCGATGCCGCGCAGGATGCGTTTGACCATGTCGATGATCTCATCCGAAGCAACCATCATTTCCATTGAGCTGGTGAGGCCTTGTTCAAGGTAACCAACGTCATGGATCATGTTGCCGCCGCTTAATGCTGCAGTGGTTAGGTTAATCGTGGCTTCCATCGCGGCCTGCTCGTCGAACAGCTTGGAATCTGAGCAGCCGCCAGTCTCGTATTCGGGCAGACCCAACCACTTGGTAATCTGGGTATACGCCGCACTGAGTAGGGCCATCTCTGGGGAGCCGTAGCAGTAAACTGTAGTGAGCATATCCATATTGGACATCAAGCCGCCGATGATCAACGGCGCGCCCGGTTTGCGCGTCTGGCTTAGCACGATACCAAAGAGACTCTCAGTAAGTGCCTGGACAGCGGTGCCTGCCAGGGTGCACGGTGCTGTTGCTCCAGCTAACGGGCATGGCGTGTAGACAAATGGGATTTCATTGTCTGTGGCGAAAAGTAATTTCTGCACCACTTCCTCGGAATGGCTCAATGGGGAGACCGGCTCGATGTAGAGCGAGAAGATAGGGCCTTTGCGCCACTCATCC
>CAZLNX010000494.1:0-4067 GCA_964560795.1 uncultured Anaerolineales bacterium
CGATTAGTTCAGCCGTCTCAAAATGGGAAGTTATTTTTGCACGCCTCCTTATCATGATCGGGTTCTTCGGGACGCTGCTGTTAAACTTGAACCTGCCTGCTTTGGTGAAATATCCCTTGCTGATTGTGTTGACGTATTTTGGCAGCAATTTGGCAGTTTGGGTTTATCGTTCTTTGGTTCAATCTTTGATGACACGATCTGGCCGAGGTGATATTCCAACTTGATCCGAATTCAATGAAGTAGCAAAAGGGGGCGGCTGAAATTGCGCAATATTTTTTCATAAGGGTTACCTAATCCCTATCAAACTTGGGCAAAGCTGCTTTTGCACAAGTTTGTCTTACAACATTTTTCTCATTCGTAAGAAACTCCCTCAAAAAATCATCTTTACGAATATCCCTATTTTGTAAAGGAATGATTATGTCAAATGCTACCAAGAAGTCAACGAAGCAGATGAGGGCCAAGCGCAAGAAGACGCAGCAAGATAAAAATCGCAACCGCACGATTATTGTTTTGGCCCTATTAGCCCTAGCCGTGCTGGCTTTTGTGTTCTACCCGCGCGCCGAGGCTCCCGAAGTAGTCGAGTCCAGGCTTGAAGATAACCCCAGTCTGGGACCTGATGACGCAGTTGTCGTTTTGACGGAGTTTGGGGATTTTACCTGTTCAGCATGCAAATCATGGCATGAAGCTGGCATCGTGGAACAATTGTTAGCTTATTACGGAGATGCTCTTCGAGTGGAATGGCGCGACTTCCCTATCATCACCGCCGACTCACCCAAAGCTGCGCAGGCCGGCCAGTGCGCTCACGATCAGGGGCTGTTCTGGGAATACCTCGATCGGGTTTATACAGAACCGGGCTCTTCCTATACTAATGCCGGGTTGGATAAGCTGCGCGTCTACGCTGCAGATGTGGGTCTGGATGTTGATGCTTTCAACGCCTGTTTGGATAATAACCAACACCAGCGAACGGTGGAGTTCGATCTCGAGGCTGCCAGAGATTTGCGACTCCCCGGGACGCCATCATTTCTCGTAAATGGCGAGCCAGTTATTGGTGCTAATCCCCAGCTTTTGGCGCAGGCTATCGAGGCGGCGTTGGCTGATAGTGAGTAATTTTGTTTCAGATTATTCTCGAGAATTTAACGGCGCGTAATTGCGCGACGCCTCTTTTAAAATTTGGATGTGAAACTCACTCGTGTTTCAATGCCGCAACTGGATCGAGGCGGGCAGCACGGGCAGCAGGGTAGAAGCCTCCTAATACACCGATAAAGGCGGCGAAGAGTAATGACCCGATGGCCAACCAGGGGGGCACAATGGACATTTGGCCGATGCCGGTAACACCTTCTTTGGCCAGGTATAGATGTCCGATCCAATCCACCAGGCGGCCTAACAAGGTTCCTAAAACCAAGCCCACCACACCGCCAATGAAGCCTATCAAAATGGCATCGGCAGTGAACATGCGACGCACTTCGATGCTGCGCGCGCCTACGGCTTTGAGCACGCCGATCTCTCGGGTGCGCTCGTAGATGGCCATCATCATTGTGTTGGCTACACCCAACGTCGCTACCAACAGCGCCAGCCCACCTACTGAGCCTAATAACGCTTGCATTACGGCCAAAACGCGATTAGCAATTTCCAAGACCGCTCCCAAGGATTGTGTTTGAACACCCAGATCTTCAGCCGTATCTAATACAGTATTGACTGAATTTTGATCCACAGCCCTTACCATCAGGGTGTCAAAGCCGTCGGTATTGAGTGTGTCGGGCCGGCCATACCACCAGGCTTTGATCTCAATACGCTCCTGCAGACCTAGATTTGCTGACTGGTTGCCGCGACCGTTTTCAACACCGGTGATAGCGATTTTGAATTCTTTTGTCTCACCACGCGGCAGGCGTACGGTCAGGGTGACTACCTTGCCAATAAGATCGACATATTCGCTATTTGTATCAGTCAACAATTGATCGGCCAAGCCATCCACGATGACCAATCCCTGGGTATCGCCTTCGCCCAAAGGCTGACCCACCAGCATGTCCGGCGAGGCAAATTCTCCCATCGCGCCAGGGCCACGATGAAACGTGTTAGCCAAACGCACGGGAACAGTTCGGTCTTCGAGGGTCAAGCTGGCTTCCATGTTGGATGGTAAATCCAACACCGGTGTGACGGTCTCCACTTCGGGTAGCATTCTGAAAGCGGCAACGATCTCAGGGGTGATGGGAACATCTGGTTCAGCAAACCCAAAGGGATCGAAAGCATTGTCTTCTTCTGGGAAGGTTGGCGAAATGAAAACATTTTCTAGCCCCAAGGCATTGAAACTTCGGTTGACTTCAGCCTGCACCCCAACTCCAAAGGAGACCATTGCCACCAAGGTGATGATCCCGATGACTACTCCAGCAGAAGTCAGAATGTTGCGCACGGGTCTACGTCGCAGGTTGCGAAAGGCGCTGCGCAGCAGATCCTTATATTTCAAACCCCCGTTGGGTCTAGATTTAGAGTGGAAATGCTCGGGAGCAGGGGAATCCCCATTTGGCCCCAAAGCCTCTCGAACTTCAATTTTTGAAATTTCCCCGTCACGGAGATTGACAATGCGTTTTGCATAGTCTGCAATTTCTGTATCATGTGTAACGATAATCAAAGTCACACCGCGCTCGGTGTTGAGTTCTTGCAACAAGCGCATTACCTCGGCACCGGTGGCGGAATCTAAATTGCCAGTGGGTTCGTCAGCCAGGATCAATTGGGGATTATTGATCAAGGCGCGCGCAATGGCGGCACGCTGCTGTTCGCCCCCCGACATCTCGGTAGGACGATGGTGCAGGCGATGCCCCAACCCAACACGTTGAAGTAATTCTTTGGCACGTCTTTCGCGTTCAGAAAGACCAACCCCACCCAACATCAAGGGCAAGGCTACATTCTCCAAAGCCGTCTGTGTAGGCAGTAGGTTGAAGGTTTGAAATATGAAACCAACATTGTGTCGGCGATGCCCGGTGAGCGCACCTTCATCGGCGGTGTGCAAAGCTAAGTCCTGCACATGGATTTCGCCACTTGTAGGACGATCCAAGCCGCCGAGTAGATTTAGCAGTGTTGATTTACCTGAACCAGAAGGACCGACCAGGGCAACGAAATCTCCCTGGTCGATTTCCAGATTGATATTTTTTAGGGCATCGACTTCGCTGCTGCCGAGATGATATTGACGGCAGGTATTGACAAAGCGTATTGCCCTTTGATCTGCTGTACTCATTTATTCGAGAGAATCAGCGATGGCAAGGGCTTGCTCGGCAGTTAGATCGCCTGCAACAGAGAAGAAAAGTTCAGTCTCAATCCAAGTCAACAACACCTGATCTCCATCTTCGGACTCGAAGAGTTGGCCGGTGGTGCCGCGCAGTTCAACTTCCTGTCCTTCATCTGACGGTGCTCTGAAGTCTGCGGAGTTCTCGCCGGCTTTGCCTTGGGCAACCGTAAAAGATCCGCCTTCGGGGAGAGTATAACGCTGAACCAACACGCCGCGCATCTCAACGATATCCACCAAGGTGGCTCCTGGTGGGGTTTGCGAGGGAGTTAGGAGATCAAACTCTGCGGATTCTCCAGCTTCATCCAATGTCAGGGATTGGGGTTCCAAATCGGCAAAGGTGACAACTTCGGCATCCGCGGGAATCTCGAAAGTGAAGTTCGTATCATCCACACCAATATTGACTTCTAGTTCTACGACCGTGAGGTTGAATTCACCCAAGCTGCCCCCAGTGTAAGCCAGGCCCAAAGGAAGATTGCTATTGCGGCCAACCCATATGTTGACCAAACCACCCACTGCGGCGTACTCGCCGGGCATTTGCTCAGGGATCGGTTCCAAGGTGATCATTTGAGCGGTTTCCCCAGCCATTTTTTCGCGCCCTGATTTTTTGAGGGCGACATATTCTTTGAGCATTTCTACCGCTTCTTCGGGGCTCTCTGGATGTTTGTATTCACCTTTTTCGAAATGCTCTTTGTCGGGCATTTGGAAATCGCTAAAGCGATCTTTTAGATAATGATCATTAGTGTGAAGTTATTGAGAAAAGAAGTTCATAGCACCTTCAAAACCGAGA
>CAZLNX010000495.1:0-4059 GCA_964560795.1 uncultured Anaerolineales bacterium
AACTTTTGCTGTTTTGAGGAGGGTCTAGCACCCTTTTTGCAGTAGAGTCACACTAGTCATCTTCCAAACTCATTTCTACTTCTAGTAAGGATGTTTGTGGAGAAAGGCATATGCCTTTCTCCACAATGTCTGAAAACGGTTATTTACTCTTCGGTTGCTAAACGTTCAGCAATATCGTCCCAAACCTGATCCAGGCGAGCCATTTCTTCCACTACATCTTCGCCTAGCAAAATATTCTGGATGGATGAATAGAATTCGTCTTTCCAGCCGGGGATAGGATCGAAGTCATTGTTTGCCCAAGTGAATGCGGGTACTTTGGTGTAGTCATCATTCATAACTACATTTTCGTAGGTGTCATACCAAATATCGGACATTTCAACACCATAATCTTCAACAGTCATACCCTTCATCATGGGGAACAAAGCGTCGTTCTGAATGACCGCCTGCATGACAGCGGGGTGCTTCTCAAAGGTCTCGGCAAACAGTTTCAGTTCTTCTGGGTGCTCAGATACCGCGCTCATGCGGGTTCCGCCACCGACGTAGATTGAAGCCATTTCTTTGCCATCGGGGCGAGGTAGGAAGAAAGCGCCCATTTCAAAGCCCATATCGGCCGGAGGATAACCAAAGAACCAGCTACCCTGCATGTACATAGGAACGCCACCATCATAGAATGCCTGGTTAGCGGTACCAAAGTCGGTGCCCAATGCGGCAGCGCCGTCAATATAGCCAGCTTCGACCTGGTCGGCCAACATCTGCATGGCTGCTACGAATTCAGGATCGCTGAAGGATACTTCACCAGCTTTGCGCTTGAGCATCCATTCGGGATCATCACCGAAAACGTTCTGGGAAACCAGACCCACGGCGGGGAAGCTGGCGCACCAAGTCTCGGCGGCACACATCTGCTGGGGAGTGTAACCAGCATCTAGGAGTGCCTGTGAAATGGCCATGAACTCATCCCATGTGGTGGGTTCTTCAATACCAACTTCTTCGAAGATGGCTTTGTTATAGAAAACAAGCGAGAACAGCTGAGCGCCTACTGGCGGTGCCCAGGCCTGACCATTGACCTTGGAAGCATTGGGGAGGACGAAATATTCGTCCAGGTATTCCTGATCGTAGGGCATCAACAGACCAGCTTCGGCAAAGTCGGCCACGGTGACTGCAAAGGGGATATCGGGGAATTGATCTGTGGCAGCTAATTGGCGGGCATAGTTATCTCGGTCAGCGGTGGATGACCATTCAACTGAAATATAATCGGGCAAATCAGCCAAGACGGCATCGATCGATGACAACCAGAAATCTGCATCCAGAACCTCGGTTTCGTGTGTCACCAGGGTGATGACTACCGGTTCTTCAGCAGCGGGTTCTTCGGCTGCTTCTTCTGCAGCAGCTTCTTCTGCGGGCTCTTCTGCTACTTCTTCTGCAGCAGCTTCTTCTGCGGGCTCTTCCGCTACTTCTTCTGCTACGCTTTCTTCGGCCGCAGAGGCTTCCTCAACGGCTTCTGGGGCGCTACAGGCTGCCAGAGCAAACATGGCCAAGATCAACATTACTACAAATAGGGTTTTCTTCATTTTACTCTCCTGATTCATAAAAAGTGGTTTGAGGGTTTTTGAAAAGGATTTGTTATAATCAGACCATAAATTTCTCCTTTCATGTATCTCCGAGCAGAGTGGATTGGAAGTGAGAGATTAGGTTAGCAGTGCCTCCAGACCAACGGGGGCACTGTTTTTTGTTAGATTTTACTTATTAGTGTCTCCAAGGATAAGTTTTGGGGGAATAAGTATCTGTGGTTGAGCGATTGTATTGTTTTCCAGAATGTCGATCATCAAATGCGCTGCCTGGGCAGCCATCTCATCTGGCCGAATGTCAATGGTTGAAGGGACAAACGAGGCAAGATCAGATATGATCGAATGCTCTTGGCAAATAATATAGAAATCATCTGGAATTTTCCGTTCTGCATTCTGAACTGCCTGAACCGCTCCCAATGTTGGGATATCGCTCCAGACTACTGCGGCGGTGACCTCTGGGTTTCGAGTTAGAACTGCATTCATAGCGGATTCCCCATCCTCAGGAGATAAAGTGCATGGCTGAGGAATGGGGGTGATGTTGTACCGTTCACAGGCAGCAAAGTATTCTTGCAATGCGCGGATTGCAAAGCCGTAATTTGTGTCATCTTTATGCAAGTATGCAATGGATCTGTGACCCAAGCCAACTAAGTGTCTGAAGGTTTGATCCATCCCTCTTGCGATATCTACATCCACATAGGTTAATCCCGCATTGTCTGCGCAGCGGCCAATCAACACGAAGGGAATTCCTTCCCGTTGAAGCATATCGACACGGTCATCCTGCATGAAAATTTCCAATAATATGAAACCATCTACTAACCCACTTTGAGCAAAACGGATCAGATTTTCGGGGTTACGATCTAAGTGTGCCAGCAATATGAAAGCGTATTCAGCTTGATTGATGACATTGGCAGCACCTGAAATTAACTTCATCTCTAAGCGTGTCATTTCTGGTGCAACCAAAGGAAGTACAAATCCAATATTTTTGCTCACTTCGCGGCTGGCTAAACGCTTGGCAGCAGGGTTTGGACGGTAACCCAGCTCTTCTACCGCTTGTTGAATACGTTGACGTGTTTCTTCTGAAATAGGGCGTTTATTGCTCAGCGCGTAAGAGACAGTACTAATACTCACCCCTGCTTTTGCTGCTACATCGGCTATGGTTACACGCTTCATGAGTGATTCCTCATTAGAAAGATTGGTTCGCCAATTGTCGAAGCGTTTCGACGTTGTTCAGTATATATCGAAGCGCTTCGATTGTCAATAGTGAAATTACTGCCTTTTTGGAATCGTGCAAAACAGATATGAAGCTACTCCCTTCTATTTTCTAAATGGATTACATAATTCATGCTGCTGATAATTTTTGGGGTGTTTCATATATTTGGGTTGATTGATAGCCCAAATGTGATATATATTAAGCAGCAATATATTATTTACCGTTCACTGATGAGAATAGTTTAGGAGGTTGATTATGGCAACTGTAAAAAATTTAATGAGCGAAAAAGGGGATGCCACAAATTATGTTGTGGCTGGAACTGATACTGTCTTCAAGGCCCTGGAAATTATGGCTGAGGCCAACATTGGCGCAGTGATGGTGACAGAGAAAGATAGAATCGTAGGCATCTTCACCGAACGTGACTACTCCCGCAAATGCGAGTTAAAGGGCTTGTCCGCTGAGCGTGCGCTTGTGCGCGATGTGATGACTGAGCAAATGATGACAGTCTCACTGGAAACATCGATAGATCAGTGCATGCGCCTGATGAACCAATACCACATTCGACACCTACCTGTGATTGAAGATAATACAATGATCGGTATTATCTCCATTCGGGATGTGGTCGATACACTCATATCTGAGCGTGAGAGCACCATCAAAGGATTAGAGAACTATATTCTTGGGACGGATTTCGCTACGTAGAAGGTTGGATATTATTAAGTTGGAAACATAGATCTAATCCGAATGTCCCTTGTTATGTCGAAGCCTCCTTCTTAGGAGGCTTTAATTTATTTTGACCCTAGATGGGGACTCAGGGCGAACCACAGGTTCGCCTTGGGAGTTTTTTTTCTACGCAAAAACTCCAATTCGATCTACTTAGTGACTACAAGAAAAAACTAGCTTTAGTGCGGAAGTGGTGCGATCCTACGGTTTGCCTTCATGTTACCTATTATATTCCTGAATGGGGCGATCGAGGTAATTTGCTGACCTTCGGACAGGAGTTCGGACAATGTCAGAAAAAATAGTTTCGTCTGTCATTGCGAGCGTGCCAGAGGCAGGCCTACGGCCAGCGTGGCAATCTCAATCATACTCGGAGATTGCTTCGTTCCCTTTGGGGACTCGCAATGACAACTTTGTCCGAACTTATGTCCCAACATGAAAATTTGATATTGACAAATAGATAGCCTTGGATGAAGATATCCTTTGACAAATATATCATCATTAACTACAACTAGTAGTTTGCCAAAACTGGTTTGACGGATAAGAAAAAATGTGGCATTCTTC
>CAZLNX010000496.1:0-4046 GCA_964560795.1 uncultured Anaerolineales bacterium
CTATAAATCGGTGGCTGTGGTATCGGCCACCTACAAAATCCTTTATACCAGGAGAGATCATGGATTATGATGTCATCGTCATCGGTTCTGGTGCGGGTGGATTAGCGGCAGCCGTTCCCCTGGCTCAGTCAGGAATGAAAGTATTGGTCTGCGAGCAGCATGAAGTGCCTGGCGGGTGGACGCACTCGTTTACTTTAGAAGGCTATCGCTTCAGTCCCGGTGTGCATTATGTCGGTGGGTTGCATCCCGGCGGGTCGCTGCGCAGGAAATATGAGGGACTGGGAGTTTCTCAGGATCTCGCCTTCTGTGAGATCAACCCCGATGGTTATGATCATATGTTCATCGGTGATGAGCGTTTCGATATCCCCAAGGGACGTGATAACTATGCTGAACGTCTGAAAGAAAGATTCCCCCAGGAAGCCAAAGGCATTGATGGTTACATGGAAGCTGTTGCCAACATGATCGAGAACCTGGAAAGTATCGCACGTGGTACAAAGGGTGAGCAGGTTGCGGCGATCCCCTCGGTGATGCGCTGGGCGATGAAGTCGGGGCGGGAGCTGATCGAACACCACGTCTCTGACCCGCTGTTGGTGGCCATTCTGTGTGGTCAGGCGGGGGATCATGGCATGCCTCCTTCGGAAGTCTTGTCTTTCTTGCACGCTGGGATCACCCATCACTATTTCGAGGGTGCTTACTTCCCCATGGGTGGTGGATTTGCCATCCCGCGCGCCTTCGTACGTGCCCTGAAGCGAGCCGGCGGAGAAATTCACCTCAATACAGCCGTCGAAAGTATTCTCTTGGAAGGTAATCAAGCCATCGGCGTTCGTCTTGCAGATGGCAGCGAAATTCGCTCGAAGTACGTCATCAGTAACGCTGACCCCGAGGTCACATTTGGTAAGCTGATCGGCCGCGAGCATCTCAACGACAAGCTGCGCCGCAGACTAGACAAGACAACCTATTCGACATCCGCACTGAGTCTATTCTTCGCTGTAGATATGGACCTGCGCGCTGCGGGTCTGGACTCAGGTAACTTCTGGTTCTACGATCACGATGATATCGATGAACTGTACCGCTTGGGCCGCACCGACAATGCCCTCACCGCCGATGCACCTCCAATGATGTTCATGACCGCAACCACACTCAAAGACCCATCCAAGATGCACAGCGGACACCACACCTGCGAGGCTTTCACCTTCGTCGGCTATGATGCCTTCAAAAAGTGGGCCCATGAAAAATCCGGAGATCGCTCCGCGGGCTATCAGGCTTTGAAGGAAGATCTTTCCTGGCGCATGTTCAAAGCCATTGAAAAACGCGTGCCCGGGATCAGCGATCATATCGTTTTCTGGAACCTGGGAACACCCCTGACCAATGAACACTATATCAATGTCACGCGTGGCAGCCTGTATGGCATCGAGAAGAACCGCCGCCAGATAGGCCCCAGGGCTTTCCCTGCCCAGACCGAATTCGAAGGCTTGTTGATGTGCGGAGCCAGCACATCTAACTTTGGAGTCTCAGGAGTCACATCAACGGGCTTGCAGGCGGCCAGCGCAATTCTCAACTGCTCTACGAGTGACTTACTGAACCAAAACGGGCCTGAATTGCAAATCTATCCGTCGGATGATATTTCCAAATGGCCAGAAAACCTTCGTCGGAAGATAGAACGTCAACAATAGAAACCATATCGAGATATGATATCTAAGACGCCACGATTCATTTTTGCCGGAGAGCTATACCGCGATTTCTTTATCACTGCTGATGACAAGCCCATGGTTGACGTGTTGGGGGGCAATGTGCCTTATGCCGCTGTGGGATCGAAGCTTTGGGATGACGAGCCGCCTCCGGGGATCATCGCTCGAGTGGGAGAAGATTATCCCCAACGCTGGTTGGACGATCTTACGCAAAGAGGCTTCGACACCCGCGGGGTGAACGTGCTTCCAGAGGCTGTTGATGTGCGCAATTTTTATGTCTACACCGATAAAGCCACCCGTGTCAAAGGCGACCCTGTGACTCACTTCGCTCGTTTGGGAGAACCTTTCCCCAAGGCACTCTTAGGATACAAAGATTCCAGCGAAGCGCTCAACAGTAGAACCGAGTTGGCGCCAACCTCGCTTCGTCATGGGGATATCCCTGATGTATACCAGGACGCGGCTGCAGTTCATCTCTGCCCCATGGATTATATGACCCACAGTCTGATCCCAGCGATGCTGCGTCAGGGTGGCACAACTACCGTGACGCTTGATCCTGCCCCGGGATACATGAATGCCACTTTTTGGAATGATGTCCCCAGCTTGATCACCGGCTTGACGGCTTTCCTGCCAGCTGAGGAAGATCTGCGGGCGCTCTTCGAAGGTCGCTCCGATGACCTTTGGGAAATGTCTGATGCTTTGGCTGCCTATGGTTGTGATTTTGTCGTCATCAAGCGCGGTGAACGCGGACAATTGCTCTATGATGCATCATCAAAGTCACGTTGGGAAATTCCAGCTTATCCGTCGCGCTTGGCCAATCCAACGGGGGTTGGCGATGCTTTTTGTGGTGGTTTTCTAACCGGTTATCGGCGAGCCTATGACCCTCTCGAAGCTGTGTTGTATGGCAATGTGTCAGCTTCGATTGTCTCGGAAGGATCGGGTATCTTTTTTGGTTTGGAAGTATTGCCCGGTTTGACCCAAGCCCGCATCGACTCCCTTCGTCAATCAGCCAGGAAACTATAATGGATATCGCCGAACGCGTCATTGAGCTTTCTATCCAAATTCAACAAATCCCCGCGCCGACCTTTTGCGAAACACAGCGCGCGGCATTGATACGCGATCTTTTCATTGAGGAAGGATTGAGTGACGTTGAGACTGACACAATAGGAAATGTGTATGCCCGGCTTCCTGGGAGAAATATTGGGCGTTCGCTCATTGTGTCTGCGCATACCGACACAGTCTTCCCCATAGAGACAGATTTGAGTGTAAATCGAGAATCGGACCGAGTCATCGCTCCGGGCATAGGGGATAACAGCCTGGGGGTAGCCGGGTTGATTGGATTGCTTTGGATCTTTCGTGAGCGGGAAATCGACCTTCCAGGTGATCTTTGGTTGGTAGCAAATGTTGGCGAGGAAGGTTTGGGAGATTTGCGCGGCATGCGCGCAGTTGTGGATCGATTCGGCGATGGCCCTTTGGCGTATATCATTCTCGAAGGGATAGCCCTGGGACAGATCTATCATCGCGGTTTGGGCGTACAGCGCTACCGCATTACCGCAGAGACGCAGGGTGGACACTCCTGGGCGGATTACGGAGCGCCTTCAGCGATCCATGAATTGGCCGCCCTGGTTACGAAACTGGCTGAACTGCCATTACCAACAGACCCCCGCACAACGCTCAATGTGGGCGTGATCTCTGGGGGGACATCCATCAATACCATTGCACCGCAGGCCACTTTGGAGCTTGATCTGCGCTCTGAGGATCCAGAAGCCCTCCAAACGTTGATTCAGAGCGTCCAGGCCTTGGTTGAGGAGGCGGGTAAAACTGAAATCCAGGTGCAAGCTGAAATTATTGGTCACCGCCCCGCCGGGGATATTCCAGTGGATCATTCCCTGGTGAAATTGGCAGAGTCCGCACTGGTCGAGCAGGGTATTCAGCCATATTTGAGCATCGGCTCCACGGATGCCAATATACCCCTCAGCCACGGATTACCAGCAGTGACCATCGGCTTGACAACCGGCAAAGGTGCACATACATCCACAGAATTCATTGAAACCGAGCCGCTGGCAAAGGGCATGGAGCAGTTGGTCACCGTTGTGGTGGGGGCATTCCAAAACTTCACTTGAGCGTAAAATTCGCCAAGATTAGATCAAACGAAGTAACTTCTCAATGTTAGTCAATTCGAATAGGGGTTTAGATCAGAAATAATCGTGCGAATCGTTGTTTCTTGCGCTTCAATGCTCTCTGTGAGCCTAAACTGGGTAATGGCTCGATCGAGATTGTGTTCAGGGTACTTAACTTTGTAGTAAATCAATACCTTCGCCAATTAAGGCAAAGAAATGTGTACATTAACAGGATGAATAC
>CAZLNX010000497.1:0-4040 GCA_964560795.1 uncultured Anaerolineales bacterium
AACCAGCTTACGAGAACTTCATGCGTTTGTCAAACTAGCACCAAAGGTTATTAACTCAACCAACGACGTAGATGATGGCGCCTGCGATGCTACACATTGCAGCCTGCGCGAGGCAATTAAGTATGCTTCCGCTGGGGATACCATCACCTTTCAGGCAGGCTTGAACGGCACGATTATACTGACCGGCAAAATAGATATCACAATTAGCCTGACCATCACCGGTCCCGGAGCAGATCAAATAACCATCAGCGGTAATGATGCCAGTCAGGTTTTCCGCATTACAGGCAGTCCAGATGTCGCCATCTCAGAATTGACCATTTCAAATGGCTCCGCCGCCGACACAGGGGGTGGAATTTTTTGGCAATCATCCGGAGCTTTGACTTTAACGAAAGTAATTATGTCCAACAACACTGCTGCTAATGATGGAGGTGCTTTTGTGCACCGCAGGGGGGATATCGTGATCAGCGAGTCCAAATTTGTAAATAACACCGCATCAAACGGTTCTGGCGGTGTGTTTTTCACCAATGCCGATGCAGGCGCCATCTCGACTACCATTGACAAGAGCACTTTTTCCAACAACCAGGCCAGCGTTGATGGCGGTGCAATATTGAATCAAACTACCCTAACCATCACCAACAGCACCTTCTCCAATAACACAGCGGGGCAAAATGGGGGTGCAATCTCTGCTGCCCATTTTGATCCTTGTTGTTTTACAACCGATATCACTAACAGCACCCTTTCGGGTAACAGTGCCAAGGAAAATGGTGGCGGGATCTACTACAGCGAAACGGAAAACGAATCTTCTCTCAACAATGTGACTATCTACAACAACACTGCCGATAGCGACAACAATGGTAGCGGTGACGGAGGTGGATTTTATGAATTGTACACAGGGATCACGCCTGATTCCGCAAAGGTTCAAAACACCATCATTGCTGGCAATACCGATAATGGAGGTGAGATGCCTGATTGTGGCGGCAGCGACGGATCGGGCGATGGTCATATCAATTCAGGCGATTACAATCTGATCCAGGATACAACAGGCTGTACCATTAGCGGCACCACGACCAACAATATCACCGGCCAAAGCGCTAACTTGGGAGCGCTGGCAGACAACGGTGGTGATAATGAAACCCATAAATTAAACGGCGGCAGCCCAGCCATTGATAAGGGCAATCCTGCTGGTTGCACAAATCACAATGGTACGGTTCTAACCATCGACCAGCGCGGTGAGGCCCGGCCGGCGAATGGCCGCTGCGATATCGGTGCTTATGAAATTGAGAGTTCGCTTGTAAGCGATGGCATCAGTTCCGGCGCTTGCGGGGGGCCGTGCGCGGTGGGCATTGCTGGGAAGTATTGTACGTTCTGCCCGGATGTTAGTATCAATGTTCCGGCAAACAGTGTCCAGAATGGCAGCCTAGTAGTTGTAACAGAGTTATTAGAGAGCAATACTGCTGGCAATTTTCAGTTGGGAAACAGTGTCTACGACATTAAGGTTTTTGGTCCCGATGGTCAGTTAGTCACCAATTTCGACCCACCACTGGCAGTATGCATAAAACCTGACAATGCAACTTTGAGCGCTGCTGGTTGGGAATTCGCTAATTTGACCATGTTCCACAGCCATGCGGGCGGAGCTTGGAATCCACTACTAAATTCCTTTGAAAAAGATGGCAAGCTTTGCGCGGAAGTATCGCAATTGAGCTTATTTACGCTCACTGTGTTGGAAATGCCCAATACTGGATTCACCCCGGGCGTGGTGTCTGCACTCGAAGATCAACCCGCTGAGAAAGCGTATTTCGATCTGGATGCCACTGCGAGGAGCACTTTCTGCGACGAAGCAGTCTCATCTGTTGATGTGGGAGATTGCTTCGCTGGCGCTCGCAATGACAGTGAATTTATGCTGGAGCTTCCCGCACTCGGCGTGGAATTGCCTATCGTTGGGGTGCCTCTATCCATTGAAGGCTGGGATGTTTCCTGGCTCGGTGAGGCTGCCGGCTATCTCGAAGGGACGGCCTATCCCACCTGGGCTGGCAACACCGCCATCACCGCACATGTGTGGGGTGCGGATAATAATCCGGGCCCATTTGTAGATCTTCACACTCTACAACATGGTGATCAGATCATCATCCATGCCTGGGGGCAGAAACACGTCTACGAAGTGCGCGCCCTCACCGAGGTCAGGCCCGATGACCTGCGTGCCTTACCACATAGTGATTACGACGTGTTGACTCTGATCACCTGCAAAGGTTTCGATCCTTCCAGCGGAGAATATGGTTGGCGGCTCGCGGTAAAGGCCGTATTAATTAGGATTGAATAAAAGAATCACGTCTCGTGTCTTTCCTGATCCCAATGTGGGGACAATGATAAACAATTTGCCTGGCTGAAGTCGGCATAAGATATAATCGAATTTATCGAAGAATATCCCTTTTAAAGTAGTCGACACGCGAGTGAAAACAGACACAGGGTCAATATTGGTCCAAAATCAGGTATAGGCATTTGCTATGACCGAGCAACCTCCCTCAACCCATCCTACTGATCAACCTGAATCTAGCCCACTGCGCAGTGTGTTCACTTCAAACCTGCCGGATCTGCTCCACCAGTTGGGCATCTCTTTGGCGGTCTCCACCTACCAGGCAGGCAAAGTTATCTTGATCAGGGCGGAAGATTCTGGGATCAACACGCACTTCCGCAATTTCCACAAACCCATGGGCATCGCCGCCGATCAAAACCGCCTGACCATCGGCGGGCAGAACACGGTCTGGTATTACCGCAATATGCCTGCTCTGGCACCTAAACTAGAACCAGCTGGCAAGCACGATGCCGCATACCTACCCCGGCAAATCCATGTCACTGGAGATATTGACATTCACGAGTTGGCCTGGGGCGCAGATGGCTTGTGGGTGGTCAACACCAAATTTTGCTGTTTATGTAAGTTAGACCCCGATCACAGCTTCAACCCAGTCTGGCGGCCGTATTTCGTGAGCGAACTGGCTCCTGAGGATCGCTGTCATCTAAACGGGCTGGCGATGGTGAATGGTGTACCCAAATATGTTACTACCTTAGGCGAGACAGATACTGCTGGTGGTTGGCGTGAGAACAAACGCGACGGCGGCATCCTGATGGATGTAGAGAGTAACCAGGTGTTGGTGCGCGGCCTTTCGATGCCCCATTCCCCGCGGCTATATAACGGTAAGTTGTGGTTCCTGGAATCAGGCGTAGGCGGGATTGGCTGGATCGACCTGGAAGAGGAGACCTGGGAAACCACGGCCCACCTGCCCGGCTTCACTCGTGGGCTTTCCTTTGTGGGACCATTGGCCTTTGTGGGCCTCTCGCAGGTGCGTGAGACCGCCGTCTTCAGCGATTTCCCATTGGTCGAGAAATTGAAAGAGCGAATTTGCGGCGTGTGGGTGGTCGATATCCGCAACGGTGAGACGGTGGCCTTCTTGCGCTTCGAAGACGGCGTGCAAGAGATTTTTGCAGTTGAGGCGCTGCCTGCTCGTTACCCAGAGATGTTGGAGGGGGAACACCCGCGCCTGAATGATTCGTACGTGCTCCCGGATAAAACCCTGGCGGATGTGCCGGCAGGATTACGGAATACATCTCCTATGACTTCCGACGAGTGAAGAAATTCACTGATATAATAAATTAGTGCTAACCACCCTGCCAAATTGAATTGAGTGTTGAGCGCTGTATTTTTATCCGTGAAGGTTATTCTGTCTGAAGCGAGATGAAGCGCATGTCGATAACTCCACCACCCCCTGAATCCCAAAAATCCCTTGCAGATCTTATCCACCAACCAGCTACGCCCGTTGAAAGAGTTCAACGGCAATACACGCGTCTACAATCCTTGCCCTCCAACAAACAGCGTCGTTTGAAGAAACACTGGAAGCGTTCGTTAATGAGCATCGCACTGACACTGACCTTGGGTGGGAGCATGCTGGCCACCCAGCCAGCTATGGCTGCCAGTATCAACGTCACGGCTGGTGCGGCTGGATATGCAGCATTTGGAAATCCTAAAAAAGTTAGTGCAGGAGCAAGTA
>CAZLNX010000498.1:0-4024 GCA_964560795.1 uncultured Anaerolineales bacterium
GAGCACTTGGTTGCGGACTAAGGGGTCGCGTGTTCGAGTCACGCCGAGGGCGCCAGATAGAGCGGGATTTTCCCGCTCTTTTGCTATCAACGCAGGGCACAATTTACTCAGTGCATTTCTGATGTGTAAACTGCAGAGCACTGTCTCCCACTTTCATTCCTAACTTATGAAAACCAAAAAAACACAAATACTGCTTACAAATGATGATGGCATCCTTTCGCCAGGACTTTGGGCTGCGGCTGCGGCATTAGAGACTCTGGGGTATGTTACTGTAGCAGCTCCCCGAGAGCAAAGCTCAGGCGCTGGGCGCAGCTTACCTTCAACTTCGGACGGCATCATTACCCCCAAAGAAGTTCAGGTCAATGGCAAAACGTGGACTGTATATGCCGTTGGCGGCACACCCGCACAAGCTGTTCTACATGGTGCCTTGGAAGTGATGCCTCGTAAACCCGACCTGGTCGTCTCTGGGATCAACTACGGGGCTAATATTGGCAGTGGGATAACTATTTCGGGAACCGTTGGCGCAGCCCTGGAAGCCGCAGCTCTGGGAATTCCTGCCCTGGCGATCTCCCTGGATACTGCCGTTGAAAATCATCTCACATACTCTACCGAGGTCGATTTTTCCACCGCAGCTAACTTCGCGATTTATTTTGGTAAGCAATTACTGCATAAATCCATGCCCAACGACGTCAACGTGCTCAAGGTAGAAGTCCCTGCCAATGCGACACCGGAAACACCTTGGGAGATTACCCGCATTTCACCAAGACGTTACTATACGCCTGTCCGTCCTGAACGCGATACATGGGATCAACCCACAAAATTGGGCTACCGCATTGCAAATGATTGGGATAAAACTACGCCGGACTCTGATGTTTACGCCCTCTACATTAAAAAGGTGGTTTCTGTCACCCCTTTGAGCCTCGATCTTACCTCGCGCCTGATCCTGGACGAACTCGAATCCTTGCTCCGAAGCTGATCAAACCAAAACCCTAAAGGTTTTGGAAACCTTTAGAGTTTGTTTAATACTTCTACCATCTGGGGATGGATATTTGGGTTCGCAGCCAGAACCGAATATGGTGTACGAAAGTAATTATCATCTCCGTGAACATCTGTCACAATCCCGCCAGCTTCCTGGACAATGAGAGCCCCAGCAGCTAAATCCCAGGGATTCAAGCGCAGTTCCCAATAGCCATCGAAACGACCCGCAGCCACATAACACAAATCAATCGCCGCCGATCCCAACCGGCGAACGCCCTGTGTTTTCAGCATCAAGTCGCCAAAGTGATCTAAGTTGTTGTCTGGATTTGTCCAAGTGTCATAGTAAAAGCCGGTTACCAAAAGGCTAGATTTTAGTTCGGGTGCAGAGGACACGCCTAACGGCCGGCCGTCCAGCCAGGCCCCTTTTCCGCGCTCAGCATAAAAACACTCATCCATCATCGGGTCGTAGACAACGCCTAACTTCAGATCATTCCCCTGAGCATAAGCAATGGAAACGCAGAAGATGGGTATGCCATGAGCATAGTTGACCGTGCCATCCAACGGATCAAGATACCAGACGTGTCCATCACTGCCGTCGAGCCCGCTACTTTCTTCCGTCTCTACCCGGTGACCTGGAAAGCGTCTTTGAAGTTCATCTAGCAGGTATGCTTCGGACCGATGATCTATCTCTGTCACCAAATCAATTTCGCCTTTGTACTCAACACGGATTTGGCTGCCAAAACCTTCTTTTATAATGGCTCCCGCTCCGCGGGCCATTTCAATCAAATCGGTTATCTTTGGTTGCATTGTTACTCCATAAAAAAACTCCCGTTGACCATTGCTGGTACGGGAGGTTATTTCAATAGAAAAACCTCTTCACTCAATCGCTGTCATTCTCCTGCGCGAGGATTTTGTGAAGTTCGTCAAGTTCTTCTTGGATTTCTGTGCGGTGGGCACGCGCTTCCTTTAGTAAGGACTCAAAGGCCGGTTTCTGTTCTTCAGGGAGCGTTTCCAATAAACGCATTGTGCGCGTGATCTGCTGACTCTTATGACTCAATTTGTTTTCCAGGCGGTTCAAATAGCCGCGGTAGAAATCTCCCTTGCTCATTGGCGGGGGTATGGTCGGCGGTCCTTGAGTCAGAATCTCCGCTACTGTAAGCAAGAATTCAGGGGTATCGACGGGCTTTTCCAGAAATCGTACGGCGCCAAGTTTCAGGGCAAAATCACGATCTTCAGGGGTGATATAAGTGGCAGATAAAAAGATCACCGGGATTTGACTGGTTTTGGGATTGTTGCGTAAGCTGTGCATCAAAGCAAAGCCATCCATGCGCGGCATCAAAATGTCGGTAATCACCAGGGCTGGCCGTTCCTTGGCGATCATTGCCAAAGCCTCTTCGCCATTGGTTGCTGTGACCACTGGATAACCTTTGAAGCGCAGGGTCACTGCAAGTAATTCCAAAATGTGGGGTACATCTTCGACAACCAGGATAGGTCCATAAGGGACAATCATTGATTACGCTCCTGAAATATCTACTCACCTATTGTAGCCCCTTTTCTGAAGAGCTACAAGTTACCTTTCGGATTTGATAATCAATCGAAGAAATTATTCCTACGGATTCCCCCAAACGATGAAATTCTCGCTTTGACATGTTTGCACCTCATTTACGAGATTCACACAAACATCATACGAAATAACTGTGCCATGGGGCGCATCAATCGGAAATAACGTAAGAGATGTAGTTCCGTCCACTTGAGTTGGAGGCATCGAAAAGGTAATACTTATTCGTTCAGGAAGTCTAAGGATAAGATCAGGTTGGATATTTTCCAATGGGATTTGATCTTTATAAATCGTTACCCCAATAATTTGCGAAGTATTAGGAGGAAGTAAGGGATATTCTTCCCAAATTGTGAGATTAACCGCCTGGAAAATTGTTTGCAACTCTTCAGCTCGAGATTCAGATGGCCGGTAATACCTATTCCGATATAAATATCCCAGCGGAACAGGTCTGATCTTCTCATCTTCGGGATTAATTGGGAAATAATCTAAGCACAGATTTTTAAAGCATTGACGATAAAGGTGATCACTCATGCGTGTGAGGGGAGTAACCACGGCACCTGCGAAATTGTGTAATAGATTTTCTTCCAGGTACTCGATAAATAATACGGGTATTTCGTGCGCAATACCAGGTTGTATTGGAAGCCCAAGAATTGACGGAATTGGACGTAATTGAATATCGTCAAGATTGTTGGGAGAGACAGTAAATACAACATTTTGAAAAATCTGCTCTATATTGCCATCATGCGCAATCTGAGGATTTGTCAAAGGTCTGCCAATAGCTTCCGGAGAAAGGGTATTGATCTTGTCAATAAAGGGTTGTACTGTCTCGGAAAACAAAACTACTTCACTATTCTTATGCGTTGAAAAATCACACAGATCCGCACACAGCCAGACGCCATAATGCAGTAAGTGAACTTGATTAGACGTGTCAGAATCCAATTGGTAAAAACCTAAATTTTCAAAATGCTGCTCAACTCTCGATTTCTCTTCGTTATATAAAATACTTGTGATTGGTGCTCCAGCAAAGCTTTCACCCCCCAATTGAGTATAGAAATCTGAAAAACCTGGATATATTTCGATCTCTTGGTCAGGATCACTAAGGGAACCGAAATGATCAGCAATCCCCATAGTCAATCCAATCGGTGATAACTTTACTTGCTGATCAGGGGGCAACGCAGGGTTATACTCAAATAATGCGGATGTAGTAAATTGAAAATCAATGCCTTGGATATTGATGACTGGAGAAATTACTGAGCCTAGAATTTCTTCCCCACCTAGTAGATAGTAAAGTGAAAGAAAACGACTATCCATCATATAGTTGGTTCTACCATCATATGATGGAACTTCGGTTGGTTGACAACCCGTCACAATGAATGAAATGAGTAGTGTAAGTATTACCCACCAATTAGATATTCTATTCACAAATTGTATTGTATCAGCAATTCCCGGAATAGGGGCAGTTGAGCTAAGGTGGAGCAGGAGAAAAGG
>CAZLNX010000499.1:0-4023 GCA_964560795.1 uncultured Anaerolineales bacterium
CTTTTCCCATCTCAATCAGGGAAACCCTCCTGAGATTTGTCAGTCAATCAGCTCACCAACTCATCTTATGGGATCTAGAACAAGGGACAGCCATTGATTTTTTCAATGCCCACGAATATGTGATGTGGACGATGAAAGATGTCGAGGTCGATATGACCCTCGATGGACGTCAAGCAATATCGACTTCTACCGATGGCACAGCTATTCTCTGGGATCTTGTCGATCAAAGGGAGATTCAACGATTCGCCGGTCATGAGGATGTAATTTCGGATATTGCCTTTACACCTGATCATCTCCAACTTCTTACCAGTTCTGGGCGTTTCCATCCCGGCATGACGGTTTCCAAAGACAATACCATCAGATTATGGGATGTAGAAACTGGTGAAAATACCCAAGAATATCGCGGGCATACCGACGGAGTGACATCGATTTCGATAAGTCCTGATGGCGCAAGCCTACTTTCTGGGTCTATTGACCAAAGCGCGCGCCTCTGGGATGTCGCCACTGGGGAGCAAATTCAAAACCTTGAAGGCCATGGTAATTTTGTTACAGATATTTCTTTTAGCTCCCAAGAGAATGCTGCGGTATCCAGTTCCGTTCTTGGCACCCTGCTCTTATGGGATCTAGAACGAGGCAAGTTCACGCACAGCTTCCCAAGCACTGGGGAAATTTACAAATTAGCCGTCAGCCCTGATGGAGGTAAAGCGATTTCAGGTGGCAGTGGGGAGAGCCCCATCTTCATTTGGGATCTCGAGACAGGATTCGAGAGCAACCGCTTCTGGGGGCACATGGGCGAGGACAGAAATCTCAGCGCCATGGCCCTTGATACCAACGGCAACTTCGCATTTTCCGGCGATACAAGCGGAACGCTTATCCAATGGGATGTCAACACGCTTGAAGAAATGCTTCGCACCAATGTGCATACTTCACCCATTGCAGATATTTCCATCAACGCGGACAACACTCGGGGGCTTTCTTGTGATGAAAGCGGGACGTTGATCCTATGGGACCTCGAAGTTGGTACACCAATCGGTCAGTTCCAACCCCCCTATGCAGGCATGATGTATGCCTGTGAAATCAGCGCCGACGGAACAAGGGCAGCCTTTAGCGTTGACAATACAGTTTACCTTTGGCGGTTAGATATCCCTTCTTTGGATAAATTACAGGATTGGATCAACACCAACCGCTACGTGCGCGAGCTGACCTGCGAGGAGCGCGCCCGATATGTTATCGAACCGTTATGTGAGGAGTAAACAAAGACAGCAATCTCCAGTTTTTCGCTCCAAAGCCCGTCCTCGGGCGACCCGGAGACGGGTCTTAGAGCACAAAATGCGAGGCATTAATTTGGGAGGCACCCTATGTCCAATCTGCCAAGCGGAACCGTAACCTTTCTCTTCACCGACGTCCAGGACAGCACCCCCTTGTGGGATCAACACCCCGCGGCGATGAGGCAGGCGCTTAAGCGCCACGACGAAATCATCGAGACAATATCCTTGAAACATAATGGGGCACTTGTCCGGCCGCGCGGCGAGGGGGACAGCCGCTTCGTAGTCTTCGAACGCGCCATCGACGGCGTCAGCGCCACGGCCGCAATCCAGCGCACCTTTCACGCTGAGCCCTGGCCAGGGCAGATCACAATGCAGGTGAGAATAGCTGTTCACACCGGCGAGGGGGAATTCCGCGATGGCGACTACTACGGTTCAGCGGTCAATCGCTGCGCCCGCCTGCGGGGCATCGCTCATGGAGGACAGAGCATACTCTCACAAACAACTTTCGGTCTTGTACGAGACTCCCTTCCAGAAAGAGTAGAGCTCCATAACCTGGGGGAGCATCCACTGAAAGGGCTGAAACATCCAGAACACATTTACCAAATAATTGCACCTGGCTTGCCCACCGAGTTTCCTCCTCTCAAATCACCAGACGATGTCGAGGACCCCCCCGCTCCCGGAAAGCCTCCATTCAAAGGCTTACAGCACTTCGATGAAGCTGACGCCGGCCTGTTCTTTGGCCGCGAACTGCTGATCACTAAGATCATTGATCGTCTGAGTGAAACAATATATCCAGACCGACAACCGCGTGATGAAACAAAGGCAGGAAGCTTTTTAGCTCTAATCGTGGGTGCATCAGGAAGTGGAAAATCATCCCTGGTGCGCGCCGGTCTGATCCCCGCTCTCAAACTCGGTGAACCCCTTGCCGATGGCAGCCTGCCCCCTAAAGGCAGCCAGGATTGGCCAGTCCACATAATTACGCCTGGTGCCCACCCATTGGAAAGCCTGGCGATCAGCCTCACGCGTGGAACTGAGTCGATGACCGCCACCGCCACTCTGATGGACGATATGAAAGACGATGCACGCAGCCTACACCTGGCGGTATGCCACATATTGGGCACAGATAAACCAGGACAGCGTCTGCTTGTTGTCGTTGATCAATTCGAGGAGCTGTTCACCCTCTGTCGTGACGAAACCGAACGCAAGGCCTTCATAGATAACCTGCTTACTGCTGCCGAACATAACACTGCGGGACCGACTATCGTAGTGATCGTAATGCGAGCTGACTTCTATGCCCATTGCTCCCAATACGCCAACCTACGCCAAGCCCTGGCACACAGTCAGGAATACATTGGGGCGATGACCACTGATGAACTACGGAGAGCTGTGGAAGAACCAGCACGACTGGGTGAATGGGAATTTGAACCGGGGTTGGTAGATTTACTCTTGCAAGAAGTCGGCGACGAACCTGGAGCATTACCATTGCTTTCTCACGCCCTGCTGGAAACCTGGAAACAGCGCCGGGGCCGCACAATGACTTTTACAGGCTACACCGAATCCGGAGGCGTGCGTGGAGCTATTGCCAAAACCGCCGAGCGGGTATTTTGGCGGCTGTCCCCAGAAGAACAGACCATCGCCCGCAACCTGTTCTTGCGGCTGACCGAACTGGGTGAAGGCACTGACGAAGGAGGTACACCCTCTCCGGATACACGCCGTCGTGTCTCTTTGACAGAACTACTACCTGACTCGACGGAATTATCTGAACATCGCGCAGCCACAGAATCTGTGCTTCAGACCCTGGTCGAGGCGCGCCTGATCACCACCGCCGAAGAAACGGCTGAAGTAGCTCACGAAGCCTTGATCCGTGAATGGCCCACCCTGCGCGAGTGGCTCAACGAAGACCGGGAAGGTTTACGGCTGCATCGTCGTTTAACCCTATCGGCAGCAGATTGGGAAGAAGCAGAGCGTGCATCTGGGTTCTTGCTTCGTGGATCGCGTCTAGATCAGTTTGAGCAATGGGCTGGCTCAACAGATTTAGCACTCACTGAAGTCGAGCAGGATTACCTAGATGCCAGCCTGGCGGAACGCCGAGTTCGCGAAACCACTGAAGAAAAACGTCAGGCGCGAGAAACTGCTTTAGAACAACGCTCGCGACGTTTCCTGCGCGCCTTAGTAGGTGTTCTAACGGTCGCAACTGTAATTGCACTTATCTTGACTAGCATTGCATTCAATCAACAGAGAATTGCCAAAGAGAATGCCCTTCTTGCTGGGCAGAATGCTGCCACTGCCACCGTAGCCCAGGGACAAGCGCTTATTGAGGCCGCCACTGCTGTTGCTGCACAGGAAGATGCCCTGCAAGAAAAACAAAAAGCGCAAGAACAAGAAGCTCTTACTGAGCAATATGCCCTTGAAGCTCTTGAAGCATACAGCGAAAGCTTATCTGTGCATGCCCGACAAGCACTGCAATCTAAAGACTCTGAAAAAGCGTTAGCTCTTGCCATTGCAGCAGCTAACGTTATTGAACAACCGCCCGATCATGTGCAACAAACTCTTGTTGATCTGGCTTTTGCCCCTGGACCACGTCATTTATATAACATAGTAGACATTTCCGAAAGTAGACCTAGATTTGCCCTGAGCGTCGCTTTCAGCCCAGATGGGCAAATTGCATTAGTTGGTTTGATCAATGGTTCTGTAATCTTGGTGAATCTTGAATCAGGGACGGTTATTCACAGCATGGAAGGTCATACAAGCTGGG
>CAZLNX010000500.1:0-4010 GCA_964560795.1 uncultured Anaerolineales bacterium
CAAGTCTACCCGACTATCCGTTTCTCACAAAACCTATTTTTGATCAGTATAGCCTTGCGTAGTTATACAGCATCGAGAAAAGGAATTCAATGAAACCGAGAAAATCATTTTTGTCAACCACTGGGCAGTATACGTTATTCGGCGTGTTGGTTGGGTTAATTTTTCCATTATTGGGAACAATTGCCGCGCTCCGGATTATGGGGCGTCCATTTACTTTAGAGAATATTCGCTTTATTCAAAGTGGCTTCTCGCTGATCTGGATCATTGATACCGCGCCCATATTTTTGGGTGCTTTTGCCTATATTGCTGGAGTTCAACAGCAGCGCGCCGAAGAGTTGACTGTCGATCTCGAGCTTCGGGTGGCGGAAAGAACTGCCAAAATTGAAGAGAGTTTTCGCGAGCAAGATATTCTCAATGCCTTGCTGCGAATCTCGCTAGAACAGATACCTTTTGGTGAGCAGCTTCAGAACGCTTTAGACACCATCCTTTATGCCCCCAGGCTAACCAGTCAGAGGAAGGGTGCAATATTGCTTGCTGATGAAAACGATCCCACGGCGCTGCGGCTAAGCGTTCATACCGGACTTGAAGGTAGTTTGCTTGAATTATGCGACAAGATTGATTTTGGTCAGTGTTTATGTGGGTTGGCAGCAGAAACAAAACAAATAATATACTCGAAAGACGTAGATGATAGACATCATATTCGCCCAGAGGATATGACGTCTCATGGCCATTATTGTGTACCAATTTTGTCTGGAAATAATGTGTTAGGGGTTCTCGTTTTGTACATCGACCAGGGGCAAGAAAAAGATCAACGTGATATCGATTTTTTGGATGCTGCTTCCCGGACAATTGCTGGGATGATCACCCGTCACAAAGCCGAAGAGCAGATGCGCCTACAAGGCACAGTTCTGCAAACTGCGGCCAATGCCGTGGTGATTACCGATAATAATGGGATTATCCAGTGGGTCAATCCTGCTTTTACGATGATTACGGGTTACACCTTTCGCGATGTGATAGGGAAAAACCCCAATTTGCTCAAGTCAGGGGTGCACAGTGATGAGTTTTATAGAGATTTATGGGATACTATTCTGAAAGGGGATGTTTGGCAGGGGGAGTTGATCAATCGTCGGAGAGATGGCAGTCTTTTCTACGAGGATTCCACAATAACACCAATCACCGGTGAGCGCGGCGAAATCATAAATTTCATCGCCATTAAACAGGATATTACAGAGCGTAAGCAAGCAGAAGAAGAGGTACTTCGCCAGAAGCAATATTTTGAAACGCTTGTAAAGGCAAGCCCCGTAGCGGTGGTTATTCTCGATTTAGAAAGGAAAATTGTCGATTGCAATGATGCATTTGAAAACTTGTTTGGTTATTCTCGGGCGGAGGTGATTGGAGAAAACCTGGATGATCTCATTGTTCAGGAAGATGAGTACACAACCGCGACACAGTACACATCCACTGTAGGTGATGGAGAAAGTATTCATCTGATCACACAGAGGCAGCGAAAAGATGGCTCGCTAGTTGATGTGGAATTATTTGCCATGCCGGTAGAAGTCGGCGGGGAGAAAGCAGCCTTATTTGCTCTCTATCATGATATTTCTGAGTTGGTCAAAGCTCGGCAAGAAGCTGAGTCAGCTGCCCAGGCAAAGGCGGATTTCCTCGCCAATATGAGTCACGAGATACGCACACCACTCAATGCCGTGATAGGCATGACAGGACTGTTATTAGATACTCCACTCAATTCAGAGCAGCGCGAATATGCCCAAACGGTGCGCACCAGTGGGGATGGATTGCTATCGATCATCAATGACATTTTAGATTTTTCCAAGATTGAAGCCGGAAAACTTGAATTGGAAAAGCAGCCCTTTAGAATTCGCGAGGTCATCGAATCGAGCCTGGATTTGGTAGCGTCTAATGCCTCGAAAAAGGGCCTCGAACTGGCCTATCTTATCGAAGGGGATACGCCCGAAGCCATCGTTGGTGATGTCACCCGCGTCAGGCAGGTATTGGTGAACTTACTTGGAAATGCAGTCAAATTTACTGAGGAAGGCGAGATTGTCGTCCGAGCTGAAGGATCGAAGCGTAACGATGATCGTTATGATGTTCATTTCTCTGTGCGGGATACCGGAATCGGTATCCCTGAAAAGAGAGTAGGGTCCCTCTTCGAGTCGTTTTCTCAAGTTGATGCGTCTACTACCCGCAAATATGGGGGTACGGGCTTGGGTTTGGCGATCAGCAAACAGCTAGTTGAAATGATGGGCGGAGATATTGGTGTGTATAGCGAGGTTGGAAAAGGTAGTGTATTTCACTTCAACATCCCTGCGGTTTCTGCGCCCATTTCACAAAAAATTGATCTTCGCCAGGCTCAAGGTGTGCTCCAAAATAAACGCGTCCTCATTGTAGATGACAACGCCACCAACCGTTTGATTCTCATTCGGCAGACGAAATCATGGGGCTTGGAACCGCGCGCCGCTTCAAGCGGCAAGGAGGCTTTGGAGTGGATAAATCAAGGGCAGGAATTTGAATTCGCTATTCTCGATATGCAAATGCCTGAAATGGATGGGGTCATGTTGGCTAGCGAGATTCGAAAACAACGCAGTCCAGAGGAATTTCCCTTAATTTTGTTCTCGTCCTTGGGTGGCCTGGAGAATATTTCCAAAGAGATCGAATTCTCAGCGCGATTGTCAAAGCCGATAAAGCCGTCGTTACTGTTTGATGCCATTGTCAACGTGATGAGCCACCATTTGGAAGCTCCACCTGAAATTACGGCTAAGCAGGCTGATACTTCCTTTGATCAGTTGATGGGCGAGAGGCATCCCTTACATATCCTGTTGGCGGAAGATAACCTGGTAAATCAGAAAGTTGCTCTGCGAATTCTTGAGAAACTTGGCTACAGGGCTGATGTCGCCGCCAACGGTCTGGAAGTTTTGGATGCTCTGAACAGACAGCATTATGATGTGGTCCTGATGGATATCCAGATGCCCGAAATGGATGGCGTGGAGGCGACCGGCCAAATCATCGATAAGCATCCCCCTGATGAGCGACCGCGCATTGTTGCTATGACTGCCCATGCGCTGGAGGGCGATCGAGATCGCTATCTAAACGCCGGCATGGATGATTATGTCAGCAAACCGGTACGTGTTCAAGAATTAATCAAAGCTTTGCAACGTACACAACCACACGGAACCAGAAAATGAATTGGGAAGCTGCGCCATACGTGATCGCACTGTTGGTGTCAGTGGCAATATCTCTTTTCTTTACGTTGTTTGCGTTGCGACATCGCAATGTTGTTAGCGCTATACCTTTTGCATTGATCACGCTGGCAGTGATTGTGTGGTCACTTGGATATTCATTGGAGTTATTGATAATTCCATTAGCGGGAAAGATCTTTTGGGCGCAGTTTCAATATTTGAGTATCGCTAGCATATCTCTCTTGTGGCTGATCTTTGTGTTGAGTTACACGGATCAGGAACGGTGGTTGACAAGGAGAAATTTGATTGCCTTGTCTGTGTTGCCCATGATCACGGTCTTATTGTCATGGACAAATGGCCTCCACGGGTTGATCTGGAGTACTGTCAGCTTAGATTTTAGCCACGGTTTCTCTACACTTGTCTTAAGTTATGGAACCTGGTTTTGGGTCCATGTGGCTTATTCATATGTGTGTTTGGGTCTGGGATCGGTATTGCTTCTCTGGAATGTGGCCAGGGCCTCCCACATGGCCCGCAGCCAGATAATGACAATAATAATTGGCGTTTTGTTGCCGTGGATCAGTAATGCATTAACAGTCCTTGATCTTAAGCCAATCCCGTTCTTAGATTTGACTCCTTTTGCATTTTCCCTTTCCGGGGTTGCATTTGGGTGGAATATATTCCGTTTCCGCCTATTCAGTATAGTTCCCATCGCACGTGACAAAATAATAGAAAATCTAAACGAGATTATTATCGTATTAAATATGACTCCTCTGCAACAACTTCACTTCAAAAAGCGTGATTCCTAGACAAAACACG
>CAZLNX010000501.1:0-3993 GCA_964560795.1 uncultured Anaerolineales bacterium
GTCGTTCACGACCCTTTGGCTACCGGTGCTGTCCCGCCTTAAGTGGATAGCCTATCCATCTCCAATGTAAGCACTAGCTCGCAATCAGTGTATTACGGTGTCTGTACAGGCGGAGAAGCCACCTTCCTACAGATTTCTGCTACCATCGACCCACTTGACCAAATCGCTTCTGCAGTCGTCAGATATGACTACGGAGAAGGCCTAATCTTAATTCCTGCCTATACCTTCTCCAGCACAATGTACCAACTGGGGATTGGCGATTTCGCTGCCGATATCGATGTAGGTAGTGATGCATTGGGCTACATAAACGGGGATGGCTGGATCGAATTCGTCATTGAAGTGACAGATAAAAATGGGCAGGTCACAACCAGCAATGTCTATGGCGCAGACGTGTATCTTTGCCAGACTCAAGTGTATGTCACACCGCTGATCAATTACTTCACCGGGCCCAATGGGTCACTCAGCCCAGGTGAATCTTATACTTTGCAGTGGGATACCAGCGACGCTGATTGCGGCGTCTATTTGGACGGTTCTCAAGTCAATTCAAGTGGATCAGTCGACTACACTGCACCCGGAGATAATAGCTACCAAACCTGGACCCATACATTGGTTGCTCGTGGAGCCCCTTGCGACAATCCCAGCGAGGTGAGTGAAGTCGTCCAGATTGTTGTTGAGCCTCAGACCACAGCAGCCAAAGGTTCCGGTTCGGTTTTTGACGAATTCAGCCTCGACTTGGGAGATGGCAACGGTGATGATGTAATTTACGACTCGCAATCTAGCGATGATGTATTGCTCAGTGTGTGGGGTACTCAATTAGCCGTCTATTACGGTGGTGGCCCAAGTGTTGCTGACTGTAAAACTTATATCGACTCAGGTGCATACACTACAGTTAGCATAACGGTTTATGATGTCGTTTGCTACAAGACCGGAAGCGGCAATTACGGCTTCCTGACTGTCAACGGCATGTACCTGGATCTAGACAATCGCAGCAACTCCTATATCGATATCTCTTACACCACTGAAATAGCTCCTTAACACTCTCAAACCCTAGACCTCTGCTAGTTCACAGAGGTCTAGGGTATACTATTTTTATGGTCACTCCCGAACCCCTCCCCAAACCGTTCATCGCCCTGCTCTCCCCTCAGGCGACTCTCCAAGAGGTAGGTGGCAAAGGGCTCAATCTGATCAAACTTGCTCGCGCGGGATTCCCTGTCCCCAACGCCTTTCTAATCCCCACCGAATCCTATTGGGAATTCGTAAAAGAGAATCATTTGGATTCCTTTATTCAAGAGACTCTGGCAAATATTGATTTCTCTTCGCCCGAGGATTTATCTGCTGCCTCAGCGGCGATTCGGACTCAGTTCGAGCATGGTACTGTTTCCCCAAAGATCACTTCCGCCCTGGAGATTGCCTGGCGCTGGCTGAGCGCGCATCCCGTAGCAGTCCGCTCCTCCGCCACCGCTGAAGACCTCCCAGATATGTCCTTCGCAGGACAACAAGATACTTTTCTCAATATCATCGGCGATGAAGCCTTGCGCGAAGCTGTGGTCAAGTGTTGGAGCAGCCTGTGGACAGCGCGCGCTATCGGATATCGGGCACGCAACAAGATCTCACATCAAGATGTAGCCCTATGTGTGATCGTGCAGAATATGGTGCAATCGGAAGCATCGGGTGTGCTGTTCACCGCTAATCCGCTCACTGGCTGCCGTACGGAAACGGTCATTGATGCCACACTTGGGCTTGGAGAAGCCCTGGTCGGTGGGCATATCGAGCCTGATCATTACGTTGTAGACACCCTCGGGAACAGGATCACCCACAAATTCCAGGGCAGCAAATCCCTGATCATCACTGGGAAATCTGAAGGCGGAGTATCCAGCCAAGAAACAGAATCAGCAACCCAACAAGCCATCCCAGATGAGATTATTTTGGAGTTGGCCGAAATGGGTCAACGCATTGCTGAGCTCTACAACTTCCCACAGGATATTGAATGGGCATATATTTGTGACGAAGATGGATGCAATCTGTACATGCTCCAATCCCGTCCCATCACATCTCTTTACCCCTTACCTGAGAATTTACCACTTGAACCTTTGAAATTCATGATCGGCCTGCATGCTGTCCAAGGTGTTATCGAACCTTATACGCCATTAGGGCAAGACCTATTGATACTGGTACTCACCGGCGGCTCGAGCCTTTTCAAGTTGGAACACACTCTTGAGTCGCAAACAGCGTTTTATATCGCTGCCGAGCGCATTTATATCAACATGACAGCTATATTGCGCACACCCCAGGGGAACAAGGTTTATCCTAAAGTGATAAGAGCCATTGACCCGGGTGTTGCCCAGGTTACAGAAGAACTTGTCAAAGATCCCCGGTTTGCACCCCTACCCCATAAACTTACTCCGAGTACCATCAGTCGTTTCGCAGGCTTTATCATTATGATGGCGAGGCAAGTATTCCGCGTCATCCGCGATCCAGAGCGTAGAAAAAAGGAAACTCTGCGTGCTTTCGATGATATCGTTGCCGAAACAAAGAGCCGGATAAGGATTAGCGGGGACATTTGGAAAGATTTCTCGCGAAGTATGCAACTCCTCCATGAAGCCAAATATTTGTTCGCTGATTTCGTCATTCCAAAAGGTATTCCTCCCATAATAGCAGGGATGGCACCCTTTTTTGGAATTTTGCAACGCTTCAGTGAAGAAGTTGCTGAAACGACTGGCGATGAACGCTTCAAAACCATCTACCTCGAAATCTCGCGCGGCATGCCTGATAACGTAACCACCGAAATGGATCTAGTTCTTTGGCAATCGGCGCAAAAGTTGAGGAATGACCCTGAAACGGCGAAAGTTTTTGAAACATCATCTGCAGAATCATTGGCGAATCGCTTTTTGAAAGGATCTCTACCTCCAGTAGCGCAAACTGTAATTTATGATTTCATGGAAATTTATGGTGCACGAGGCTTGGCAGAAATTGACGTGGGCCGAATTCGCTGGGGTGAAGATCCTACGCACATTATGCAAGTTTTGCAAAGCTATTTATCCATCGACGATCCAGACCTCGCTCCCGATGCAGTCTTCGAGCGCGGCGCGCAAGCTGCCAAAGATGCTGCTGCTTTTCTTGAAGAAGAAGTACGCAAGCTACCCAGGGGACGCATCAAAGCGCGACTAGTACGTTTCGCTGTCAGGCGCTATCGCGCAGTAGGCGGTATGCGTGAGGCACCAAAATTCTTTGCCATCCGCATGATGAGTATCATTCGACAGGGGTTATTAGCCAGCGGACAGAGTTTTGAAAAGGCTGGCTTGCTGAAGCAAGAAGACGATCTCTTCTTCCTACGTATTCGCGAACTCGGTGAGATTGCTGAAAAACAGGCAATTTCTTCTGAAATACATGATCGCATTGTTGAACGGCGAGCACTGCGTCAGCGCGAGATGCTGAGAAAACAAATCCCGCGCGTTTTGCTGAGCGACGGCACAGCGTATTATGAAGGTGTTGCTGCTCCCGAGGGGGATTCCAGCGCCATCGTGGGTGATCCAGTTTCTCCGGGAGTCGTCGAAGGATTGGTAAAAGTCGTGCATAACCCCCATGAGACACAGCTCGAACCCGGAGAAATCCTGGTCTGCCCCGGCACCGACCCGTCCTGGACACCACTCTTCTTAGCCGCGGGTGGCTTGGTCATGGAAGTCGGCGGCATGATGACCCACGGTTCAGTAGTGGCACGTGAGTACGGCATTCCCGCGGTGGTGGGCGTGCATCAGGCAACCGAGCGTCTGGAGACGGGGCAACGTATTAAAGTTAACGGCTCAACTGGAGAAATTATAGTAATCGGTGATCAGTAAACAGTGACAATTGTGATACTAAACTGGTAAATCTTACAGCTCACTGTAAACTGAAAGGGGATATAATTAGAACAATCGTGCGAATTATAAGCCATTTTTATTTGCTATACTGATCAAAAATAGGTTTTGTGAGAAACGGATAGTCGGGTAGACTTGG